>JBOFZC010000299.1:0-8162 GCA_051654985.1 Rhabdaerophilum sp. | reverse complement strand
TCAGCGAGCGTTGTATGCGCCTCGCCAAGTTCACTGACGGGAAGGAGGCGTGAGAGCACTCGGGTGCCAATCAGAAACCTTTCACCGCGCAGAAGATGGCGCATGCGCTCGAGTGCCATCTCGTAGTCGGTCTCACGATCAAGCCGTGGAGCAAGGCGCGTTTCAGGGTTGGCCGAGGTGTTCGCGAAATCCGGATCCACCAGCACATCGAGCACATGCGGCGATTGCGCCACTTTCGCGGAGAGGCGCGGCGCAGTGCCGAGACATTCGGCGAAAAGCTGGCGCAGGCTCGCATTGGAATTCAGGATCGTGAACAACTCGACGGCAGCCGGCATGCGCTGCAATGCGCCATCCAGAGCCTGAATCGCTCCGTCGGGGTCGGAGGCCCGGCCAAAGCTCTCGAGGAGGCCCGGCACCAGCTCTGTCAGCACCTCCCGCGCGCGCGCAGTGGTCACGGAAGGTCTACGCCCGAAATGCCACCCTCGTACGGTTTCGGCGACCATCTCCGGCTGCTTGAAGCCGAGACGTTTCAACGTGTCGCGTGTCTCCGGATCCGTATCAACGCCGGTGAAGACTAGACTCCCGGCACCAGAGGCAAGCGCCGGACCACCCTCGAACAACCGCGCATAATGGTACTCGACCTTTTTCAGCGCCTTTATGAGATGCTTGTCGAATTCGCCACGCGTCATGCCGCAGAAGCGAGCGAAACTCGCAAGGTCGTCGTCGGTCTTCGGGAGTTTTTGGGTTTGTTCGTCATTGAGCATCTGCACGCGATGTTCGAGCGTGCGCAGAACGCCATAGGCCTTCGTGAGGCCCTCTCGGGCTTCGGGTGTGATCCAGGTTTCACTGCAGAGCGCCTCGAGCATCTCGAGCGTGCGCGGACCGCGCAGCGAGGGCCGCCGACCGCCATAGACCAGTTGCTGAGTTTGGACGAAAAACTCGATCTCGCGGATGCCCCCGCGCCCAAGTTTAAGATCGTGGCCGGCCACAGCAATCTGATCATGGCCTTTGACAGCATAGATCTGCCGCTTCATCGCGTGGATGTCTGCGATCGCGCCGTAATCGAAGTATTTGCGCCAGATGAAGGGCTGGAGCTCTGTCAGATAGTCGGCACCCGCTTCCACATCGCCCGCCACGACACGCGCCTTGATCATGGCGGCGCGCTCCCAGTTCTGGCCGACACTCTCGTAATAGGCGAGCGCGGCATGCACAGGCATAGCAATCGGTGTTGTGCCGGGATCGGGGCGAAGACGCAGATCGACCCGCAAGACATAACCATCCGCTGTGCGTTGAGAGAGCGCATTGGCCATGCATTTGATGATCGCGACGCAAGTCTCGAGATGATCACCCGGCCCCGCGAGCGCTGGCGCATCCGGGTCATAAAAGCAGCCGAGATCGATATCGGAGGAGTAATTCAGCTCTCGACCGCCATGCTTGCCGAGGGCAAGCACGAATAGACCAAGGCCCTCCTCGGGCCTTTCGGGATTGGGGAGTTGGAGGCGCGCAGCATTCTCAGAAATCGCAAGTTGGAGCGCCGCGCGCACCGCCTCATCGGCAAAGTCCGAGAGGGCACGCGTGACCGCGACGACGTCAAACAGCCCACCGAGATCGGCCATCGCCACGAGAAGCGCAAAACGATTACGCAACTGGCGCAGAGCCTTCATACCAGCCTGAAGATCGCGACTGTGCCCCGCCTCGCGCATGGCTGCGAAGATGGTCTCGAGGCCAGCTTCGGGTGAAGCAGCGAGCATTGCCGACGCACCAACCGGATCGCGCCGCACCAGCCGCCAGAGGAAAGCAGAACCTTCGGCAATTCCCGCGAGCAAAGCGCAGCCAGCTTTCTCGCCTCCGAGCAGAGCGCGCAGGGAAGCGCTTTCTTCCTCGGCCAAGAGATCATCGAGCCGGCTGGCGCCGACTTTTCCAGATTTGGGAGCCGCATTGAGGCGAGAGAGGAGTGGGCTAGGCTGCGTCATGCTTCTTTGTCACGCCGCGCGAAGCGGGGCGCAAGTCTTCAGGAGTGCCGCGTCGGGTTCTCCACCGCCTCGGCCAGTGCAGGGATGACAAGCACAACCCGCAAGCCCGGGGCATTGTCTTCCAGCAACATTTCACCGCCATGCAGCTTGGCGATAGCCGCCACGAGCGAAAGTCCCAATCCAAGACCAGGCTTCGAGCGGCTTTCATCAAGCCGCACGAAGCGTTCGACCACACTCGCGCGCTTTTCGGGGGGAATACCATTGCCACAATCGGCCACGCTGATGAAGATCTTGCCGCCTTCCCGCCGCGCAGACACCGAGAGCGCGCCACGCGAGTTTCCCGGCTGCAAGCCATATTTCAGCGCGTTGTCGATGAGGTTCGAAAGCGCGCGCCCCATCAACTCGCGATTGGTCTGCGCCAACAGGTTGGGGGCAATATCGGCAGTGAAATCGAGCCCCGCCTCTTCCATCAGAGGCTCGTAAAGCTCGGCAATCCCGCTCGTGAGTTCGCCGAGATCAACCGGCTTCAGACTGGTCGCGAGGTTGCCGCTCTCGGCTCGCGCGATCATCAGCAGGGCATCAAACACTTTCAGCAGATTGTCGCTTTCCTCGATCGAGCGTTCGAGCGCGGCCTTGGCTTCATCGAGGGTCGTGGCCTTGCGCAAGGCATCCTCCGCGCCATTGCGTAGGCGAGTGAGCGGCGTTCGCAGATCATGCGCGACATTATCAGAGAGGTCGCGCAGGCCGGTCATCAATTCGCCGATGCGATCGAGCATCTGGTTGAGATGAATCGAGAGGCGGTCGAATTCGTCATTGGTGTTCGTCACCGGCAAACGACGGTTGAGGTTGCCCTCCATGATGGCTGCGGAGGTTTTTGCGACCCCATCCACCCGTGCGAGCACGCGCTTGGTGACGAACCAGGCTCCAAAGCCCCCGAGCGAGACCACCAGCAGCAGCGAGAGGCCGCGCGCCCGCCGCACCACTTCCTGCAGTCGCGAGCGCTCTTCCAGGTCGCGCCCGACAAAAAGCCGCAAACCAGAAGGCAGCAGAAATACCCGCACCTTGGCAAGGCGGGCTACGCTTTCGGGCTCATCGGGCCAGTTGTAATTCATCTCGATCCAGCCGGGATTGACCGTCAGCGCTGGCACGCGAAGGATAGCATTGCCGGTCATGGAATCGCCGCGCGCATCCACCAGCAGGTAGAGAAAAGTGCCGGTCTGCCGCCCGCGCCGCTCGATCACGGTGATGAGACGCCGCAACCCGCCCTGGCGATATTGCTCGGCCAAGGCGTTGATTTCGGTCTCGATCGTTTCAGTGATCTGCGCATCAAGCAGACGCCGCGTATTCCACGCGAGGTACCCGAGGATAATCCCGGAAAAGAGCACGAAAATCAGCAGATAGACTGCTGAAAGCTTGAAGGCCGTTGTGCGTGCCATGCGACCGAAACCGGCAAAACGACCGGTTTCACTTGCGTTTTTTGACGAGGCCTCCGCCATCCTATTTCGCCGGATCGCGGATCATGTACCCCGCACCACGGATGGTGTTGAGCAGGCTCGCCTGCCCCTTGCGCTCGATTTTCGAACGCAGGCGAGAGACATGCACATCAATCACGTTGGTCTGCGGATCGAAATGGTAGTCCCAGACATTCTCCAGCAACATGGTGCGTGTCACCACCTGCCCAGCATGGCGCATCAGATACTCCAACAGTCGGAATTCGCGCGGTTGGAGTGGAATGTCCTCGCCAGCTCGCGATACGCGATGCGCAAGACGATCAAGTTCCAGGTCCGCGACCCTGTAAGTGAGTTGCGCACTTTGCGGATTCTGACGGCGCGCCAGAGCCTCCACACGTGCAAGGCATTCGGTGAAGGCGTAGGGCTTAGTGAGATAATCATCGCCGCCGGCGCGCAGACCAAGCACGCGATCATCGACCTGGCCGAGAGCAGAGAGGATGAGCACCGGTGTCGTGCGCTTTTCGCTCCGCAATGCCATGATCAGGGAAAGCCCATCGCGCTTTGGCAACATGCGATCGACGACCAGAACATCGTAGCTTCCGGCCAGCGCCATCTCCAACCCAGTTTCGCCATCAGTCGCAAGATCAGCGACATGGCCCGCTTCGTTTAACGCGCGAGCGAGGTAGCGACCGGCTTCAGGATCATCTTCAACGACAAGGATTTTCATGCGGCAAGCCTGACATTTCCCGGGACCTCAACTCGACACGCGCCGGTAAGCCCCGTCAAGGCGGAGGCGAGTTCGGCCCTGCGACAAGCTGTGGAGCGGGGGCGACGGGATGATGCTGACAACCGCCGCAGGACCTTGAGACCGATCTTGCAGGAGCCAAGGTCAAACAAACCTGTCGGGCGGGTGAAATTTCGGTAATGAGCGATTTAGCGCCGGTTGCGTTCATCAAGCAACGCGTCCAGCGCCGCTTGCTCATCGGCACCGAGCGGCGCTGCCGGGGCTTCCAACACAGCTTTGCGCTTTCTGAACACCGACGCAGCGATCCAGACCCCCGCAACGAGCCCAAGGGCCGGAAGGCTCCAAAGCAGAATCGTTTTCGTGTTCACAGGGGGGCGAAGCAACACGAATTCGCCGTAACGCGCGACGAGAAACTGTCGGATCGTGCGGTCGCTTTCCCCGGCGGAGATTCGCTCGCGCACGAGGCGGCGCAAATCGCGCGCGAGTTCGGCATCGGAATCATCAATCGATTGGTTCTGACAGACCAAACAGCGCAACTCGGCAGATAGCTTGCGCGCTCGCGCTTCCTGCGCTGGATCCGCCAATTGCTCGCCGGGTTGAACCGCAAGAGCCACCCCGGCTCCCGCAAGGAACGGCAAGGCCAGCGCCGCTCGACGCGACAATCCGATCATTCCGCCGGCTCCATTTTCTCTTTCCGTCGTGCCACCGGCTTCGGCGCGCCAACGCGCATCCGCCGGTCCGACAACGAGATCAGTCCCGCGAACCCCATTAGCGCGGGTCCGAGCCAGATTAGGGTCACGAAGGGCTTCCAATAGGCGCGCAAGTCAACACGATCGCCCTCCGATGTCTCGCCAATGGCGACATAAACTTCCGAGAAGCCGATGCGGTAGCGCCCTACCTCAGAAGTCGGCATCCGCCGGCCCATGTAGATCCGCTTAGCGGGGCGTAGCTCTGCCACCACGCCCGTGCTGTCACGCACCTGAAACTGTGCCACAGTCGACGTGTAGTTTGGCCCCGTATAGGGCGAGATGCCGGCGAGGGTGAGCGTGTATTCGCCAAGGGCGGTACTCTCACCAGGCTTCATCGAGAGAATTTTTTCCTTCTCAAAGGCCGTGAAGGCAATGCCGATCACCATGATGCCCACACCGGCATGCGCAAGGCATGTCGCGATGAAAGACCGTGGCAAGGTCAAAAGGCGACGGAAAAAGCCGTCAAACCCACCGCGCATGGCCCTGTCCCGGATATCATCCAGCGATGCGATCAGGATGAACACGCCGAGCCCAATCGCGACAATGGCCAGCAAAGGCCCGCCCGCATGCTGATAGGATATCAGCAGCAGGGCCAAAACACTCAGCCCGATCGCCCAGCCCATCCTCTGTGTCACGCCGAGCAGGTCACCACGCTTCCATGCCAAACGCTGGCCGAACGGCATCGCCACGAAAAGCGGCAGCATCAGAGGTATCGTCGTGAGGTTGAAGAAGGGTGGCCCCACCGAAATTTTCTGCCCCGTCACGCCCTCAAGAGCGAGCGGGTAGAGCGTGCCCACAAACACCGCGAGAGCCGCGACGGCAAGGAACAGATTGTTCAGAACCAACGCCCCTTCACGGCTGACGGGCGCGAAGAGCCCACCGGTCTCCATCGCTTTCGCCCTTAACGCAAAGAGCGTGAAAGAGCCGCCGATGAAGGCGATCAAGATCATCAGAATGAAAAACCCGCGTTCAGGATCAACCGCGAAAGCATGCACCGAGGTCAGCACACCCGAGCGCACAAGGAACGTGCCCAGCAAGGAAAGCGAGAAAGTGATGATGGCGAGCAGGATCGTCCAGACTTTGAGCGCCTCGCGCTTCTCCATCACAATGGCGGAATGAAGGAGAGCCGTGCCAGTGAGCCAGGGCATCAGCGACGCATTTTCAACCGGGTCCCAGAACCAGTATCCACCCCATCCGAGTTCATAATAGGCCCAATATGAGCCCATCGCGATGCCGAGGGTCAGCGTGATCCAGGCCACCAGCACCCAGGGCCGGACGATACGCGCGAAAGCCGCATCGATCCGCCCGACTATCAGCGCCCCGGCCGCGAACGAGAACACGATCGAGAACCCGACATAGCCAAGATACAGAAGCGGCGGATGCACCGCGAGGCCAGGATCTTGCAGAATCGGGTTGAGATCACGCCCCTCCAGCGGCGCAGGGATGATGCGCGTGAACGGGTTCGAGGCGAAGAGGATGAACGCGATAAAGGCCGCGGCGATCATCGCTTGGATGGCCAACGTTGCGCCCAGAATATCGTCCGGCAGCCCGCGCGAGAAAACAGCGACCCCCGCTCCAAACAACGAGAGGATCAGCACCCATAAGAGCATGGAGCCCTCATGGTTGCCCCACACACCGCTCCATTTGTAGATCAGCGGCTTCAGGGAATGTGAATTCTCGAAAACGTTGGAAACCGAAAAATCTGAATCGAGATAGGCTTTCGTGAGCGCGAGGAAAGCGATCGCCACCAGAGCCAACTGCACAAGCGCCGCTTGCGGCCCGAGCGCCACCAGCGCACTGTCGCGCTTCAAGGCCCCCCAGAGTGGAATGCTGGCCTGAAACAGCGTGATGACAAAAGCCAGCACCAGCGCGTAATGCCCGATTTCGACGATCATGGCTTGGGTGGCCCTTCCCCGGCTTTGGGTTGCCAGTGGCCCTGCTTTTTCAAGGCGTCAGCCACCTCACGCGGCATATAGTTTTCATCATGGCGGGCGAGTACGGTTGAGGCAGCGAAACCGCCCGCGGCATCCAATCGCCCCTCAGTCACCACCCCCTGCCCTTCGCGAAACAGATCCGGCAGCAGCCCTTGGTAAGTCACCGCGATGACATTCGCACCGTCAGTCACGCGAAAGCGCACCATCTGGTTTGGGCTCTTCTCGATGCTGCCGTTCTCGACGAGGCCGCCGAGCCGGAAATTTTCGCCCGGTCGCACCTTGCCTGCTACCACCTCAGTGGGAGAACGAAAGAACACAATCTGATCGCGCAATCCCGAAAGGATCAACCCCAAGGCGGCGGCGAGCACAGCTCCGAATCCACAGATGATCGCGATACGCTTCTGCTTGCGCGTCATGGTCTGACGCTCCCAGCAAGAGGAAGACCAAGCCGTTCCGCCAAAAGATCGAGACCAACTTTCGCGGAAGCGTCACCCGCCAGAGCTTTTCGCGCCTCCGCCAAAGCTTCGCTGGCCTTATCGCGCTGATCGAGAACCACGCGCGCCTGAATGAGGCGCTGCCATTCGTTGAAGCTGCCACCAGCTGTTCGAAGCCGCTCAGCAAGGCCTTCCACCATGCCCTCGATCGCTTTCGCGCGCTCCTCCGGCGAGAGGGCAGCAAGCGCTTGCCCCGCTTCGCTCTGCGGTCCTGCGACACGCGGCGGTGCTTTGCCAACGGCGCGAAAACGATCAAGCTCGACCTCGACGCGCATCTTGCTTGGGCCGTCTTCCAGGCTTGCCGAGAGAGCCATCAACTGCTGAACCGCTCCGGCAACATCACCATCCTGCTCAGTCGCGAGCGCGACATAAAACCGAGCTTTCGCAAAAGCTGGATCGAGTTCAACCGCACGGCGGAATGCGGCTTTCGCATCGGCACTCACCACGCCGTTCTGGCTCGCGACCAGCGCCTCGCCCAGGTCAGCCAGTCGTTCTGGCGTCTCGCCCGAAAGCGCTATGACGCGCCGAAGGGCGAATGCAGCGTCATCAAAACGTCCAGCTTGCAGATAGACCGGAGCAACAACTTCAAACCCTTTGGCGTCATTGGGATTGTTTGCAAGATGGGCTTCAATGCGTGTAAGCGCCTCGGCCAATTGCATGTTGCGCGGTTCAGAAATTCTGGCCGCCAGCGGTTGATCTGGCGCGCTCGGCCGCCCGACTTTGAGATAAACGGGAATCGCGAGCAACGGCAGACCCGCAAGCATCATGAGCGCCGCTATTTTTCGCCGCCGCCTCGAGCTCGCTTCTGCGAATTCA
>JBOFZC010000298.1:0-2224 GCA_051654985.1 Rhabdaerophilum sp. | reverse complement strand
CGCCGATCCGAGTGCCCAAAGCAAGGGGATGGCCACGCAAGAAATCTGCGGCGCTCATCGCGCCTTTGCCGGCGGGTTGCACGTCGATGAGCCGGATTGCGCCGTTGCCGCAGGCGATCACGCCTTCGCCGATGATGGTTCCCACCGCTCCAGCGCCATCTACCATCGCAGCGCGCAGAACCTTCACGCGCCGCCCCTCATGCTCCAAAAACGCGCCGGGAGCAGGAGAGAGCCCGCGGATGTGATCATGTACGTCCTGCGCCGATTTTGAGAAATCGATGCGGCATTCCTCTTTCGTGATTTTCTTCGCGTAAGTGATGCCTTCGCTCGATTGCGGCACGAAATTCAGCGATCCTCGCGCGAGAGCAGCGAGTGCCCGAACCATCAAATCTGCCCCCACAATCATCATGCGGTCATGGAGCTGACCGGCATTCATATCCGGGGGAATCGCGATGCGTTCGGCCATGCCGACAGGGCCGGTATCAAGGCCCTCTTCCATCTGCATCACCATCACGGCCGTTTCCTTGTCGCCGGCCATGATCGCACGCTGGATTGGGGCTGCACCCCGCCAGCGGGGCAGGGCCGAGCCGTGCAGGTTCAGACAACCCAACGGCACGGTTTCGAGCACCGGAACAGGCAAGATCAACCCATAGGCCACGACAATCGCGGCATCGGCACCGAAGCTCGCGAATTCCGCCTGTGCCTCCGCGTTGCGCAGGCTCTTCGGCGTGAGTACGGGAATGCCGAAGCGCTCGGCTGCTTGATGCGCGGGCGATTTCACAAGCTCTAGGCCGCGCCTTCCACCGGGAGCCGGTGCACGCGTGTAGACGGCGACCACCTCATGCCCCTGCCCGATGATTTCGGAGAGGGTCGGCACCGCAAAGGCGGGTGTGCCCATGAAGATGAGACGAAGTGACATTTTGATCCGGTTTCAATCGGGGTGACCGGCGGAATATCGAGATTATCGATTTTCCGGACACCGATACTTGCAACCGGCAACGCGTTGGCACGAGTGACCACGACAATCAAGCGGTCCCGCTTTCACGGTGATCCTAAACCTCTTTCGGCAAGGCAGCCTTAGTGTCGAGTCACTGCGAAGGTTTGGACATCTACAATCTTGCCGCCGCGGGCGGTGAGCATCGAGCCTTGTGGAACAGCGTTCCAGTCATCATGCGATTCGTCGAGCGGTTCGGAAACGACCTGAACACTCGCGCGCCCGGGGCGCCAGTAGAGCGTCGGCGCCTTGCCGTCGCAGGCCCATCGGAAGGCGTGGAGCGTGTCGCCATCGGTGAAGCAAGCGGCGAAGCGCAGGGCCTCATCAATGTTCGCAGCATTCATCATCGCACAGATCTCTTTGAGCACAGAGGCGAAGGCTGCAGCCGCATCTTCTTGCGCGCCGCGCCCAAGTGCCGCGAGGAAAATCGCCTCTGAATCCGTTGTCCCAACGCGATGGCTATACAGATCGTCGGGGATCATCGCTTCGACCTGACGCCGGATGCGACCGAACCCACCGATCTGCCCATTGTGCATGAAGAGGGAGCGTCCCAGCGTGAAGGGATGGCAATTGGCGCGCGCGGTGGCGGTGCCGGTCGCAGCGCGGACATGCGCGAAAAACAAAGGCGAGCGCACCTGGGTACAGATCGCGAGGAGATTGTCATCCGACCATGCCGGGCGGAGATCGCGATAGATGCCAGGCTCGGGCTTTTCGCCATACCATCCAAGGCCGAAGCCATCGCCGTTGGTGGTGGTCTTGGATTCAGTGGCCTGCATGCTTTGATGGATCAACGAGTGGCAGGGTTTGCTCACGACCTGCTCAAGAAAAACAGGTTCACCCTGATAGGCAAGGAAACGACACATGGATTTTCTACCCTGACAGTCAATTTCAGAATTATCTCCTTCTTCTGGTGAATGGAAGGTGAAGCGGCAAAGAAACGTTGCAAAACCCTGTTTGCATGCCCTAGAGCGAAAGTCAGGCTCGGGGTGAAAGATCGGAATCGGGAGACATTTCCGAGGCATCGCCGAGGCCCTTGCGCTGACTTTGGGAGGAGCTTCGCGATGCGTTTTCTGGTGCTCGTGCTCACCGTTCTGATGGCCTCGCCGGCTTTCGCTGCTCAAGGTTTTGATGGCAAGGGGCTTTCCGTCTGGTGGGCTCTGCCTTTTGCGGGACTTCTCCTCTGTATCGCGACCGGTCCGGTGCTTTATCACCGCACCTGGGAACATCATT
>JBOFZC010000297.1:0-2201 GCA_051654985.1 Rhabdaerophilum sp. | reverse complement strand
GCGGATCATCTCCTCCGATGAACGCGCTTTTCACCTGCATCCCGCAATCCGCGACTGGCAGAAACGCCTCATCGCCCGCCGGGCTGAGCGCGACGAAGCCTCACCCGAGCCCTCGATGGCGGAAACTCTGGCTCTCGGCGAGGCACTCGGTCGGCTCATCGACGAAATGGCCATCGAAGGGGTGCCGCTTTCGCGGCTCGCAACCATCACACCCGAGAATTTCGACGCCTCGCGTTTTGATGATTACTGGTCGCTGACACGAGAGTTTCTGGCCCTCGCCGCTGATGTCTGGCCCTCAGAGCTCGAGAGGCTTGGTGCGGAAGATGCCAATGCAGCAAGGCTGCGCATCATCGCCGATGAGGCCAGACGTCTGCGCGAGGCGGGTACACCTCACCCGGTCATCATCGCCGGCTCCACCGGCTCTGTGCGAGCCACGGCTGAATTGATGCGGGTGGTTTCTCGGTTTCAAAACGGCGCTGTCATTCTGCCTGGCCTCGATCAGGCGCTGGATCACGATGATCCCGATGGGGCCTGGGCGCTGATCGGCAACGAGAAAGCCAGTTTGCCGACCCGGTTCGCCCACCCTCAGGCGAGCCTGAAGCGTACACTCGATATCATCGGGATCGACCGCGCCAATGTCATTGCACTCGGCGTGCCAGATGATGCGATTGCTGCCCGCAACCGTCTCGTCTCCGAGGCGCTGCGCCCGGCTGAAACCTCCGAACGCTGGCAGCGGACGCGACTCGATTTCCCAACAGAGACAGCGCTTTCCGGTTTGACCCTGATTGAGGCCGCTGATGAGCGAGAGGAGGCTCGCGCCATCGCGGTGCTCATGCGCCAAACACTCGAAACCCCGGCATCACGCGCGGCGCTCGTCACGGCCGATCGGGGCCTCGCAAACCGGGTAAGGCATGAACTCAAGCGCTTCGGAATTGAAGCCGAGGACTCCGCGGGCATCCATCTCGGTGAGAGCCAACACGGAATGTTCGTCCGCCTGTTTCTTGAAGTAGCATGCCAACACAACTCCGCCGCGATGCTGGCGTTCCTGCGACATCCCTCATGTGGGCTCGGGTTGGAAGCGGATGAGCTACCTTTCCTCGCTGATGCGCTTGAGATCTTCATCGGCCGACAGCATCGCTTCCCACGCACAACACCTTGGGCCGAGAGGGCCCGGATTGCCTTCGCGCGCGATCCGAAACCGAGATGGCCCTGCGGCCAGATTTTTGACGCTGAAAAACAAGTGAATCTCACGCGTTTTTGCGCGAATCTTGATGACATTTTCGCGCCATTCTTCACCGCAAATGTCGCGTCCTCGTTGCATGAACTGATCGAGCACTTGGCCGAAGCGCTTGAGGAATGCCGCAAGGGCGCACAGTTCGAGACGGATGAAGCGGCGAGGGTCGACCAAATTCTGGACGATCTCGCCCGCTTGGGCGGTGAGGTTAAACTGACCCCGCGGGATCTGCGCGAGGTGATCGGGCAGGCTTTGAGGCGCGTGATCCTGCCACCTTCAGGCGAGTCGCGTCGTGCCCAGATTTTTGGTTTTCTGGAGGCGCGCCTGATCGAAGCCGATCGAGTCATCATCGGCGGGCTGAACGAGGGTTCGGTGCCTCCAGCCGTAGCGGGCGACCCGTTTCTCAACCGTGCGATGCGCCTCGGCCTTGGCCTGCAGCCCGGCGAACGGCGCATCGGCCAGAGCGCACATGACTTCTCGATGCTTGCTGGCAACCCAGATCTTGTGCTCACACGCTCTGAGCGCGTCGGCACCAGCCCCGGCACACCATCACGATTTCTCAAGCGTCTCGAAGCTTTTGCTGGAATCGAGCTTTGGAAAAAGCATGTGCGCGAGCCGGGCAGAGCCATTCTTGCTCAGATACGGCAAGCCGACGATCCGGGGTTACGCGCAAGCATCGCACCACCTTTTGTTGTGCCCGCACGTCCGCGCTTGCCCGAAACGATCTCGATCACCGATTTCGAAAAGCTACGCCGCGATCCCTACGATATCTATGCCCGCAAGCTCCTGCGGCTTCGGGCACTGAACCCGCTCGACCCTGAGCCCGATGGCCGCCAACGCGGCACGCTTTTGCACCGCGTGCTTGAGCGTTTCGCGCGCGAAAGAGTCGAGGCCGATCCCGCCATGGCAGGACAACGCTTGCGTGATATCGCTGCGCAAGAATTTCGAGTGCTCGCCCATGAGCCAG
>JBOFZC010000296.1:0-4802 GCA_051654985.1 Rhabdaerophilum sp. | reverse complement strand
ACGACACCGCCTTCATCACATTCCTGTGAGATCGGGAAGATTGGTGATCCGCGCCGCAATTCTGTCCGAATATTAACGTGGATGTAAGTTCAATATCGGAACTCAGCTGCAATATCGCATCGCCTCTCGTGAGAGCCGTGGAATGCGACAAGTGCTGTGTCGCTACCATCTTTTACAAGTCTGATTTTTTGAAGCCTGTCGGTTCGAAGAGCCCCAATGTCCGCTATGCCAACCCACAATCCGGGACGTGACGCACGCATCGACGTGTTTCGCGGCATTGCGCTGGTCATGATCTTCATCAACCACATGCCTGCGACACCCTGGAGTGCGCTGACGCTGCGCTCCTGGGGATTCTCCGATTCAGCCGAAGTGTTTGTGCTGCTGGCCGGTGTTGCCGCGGCTTTGGCTTATGGTCGGTTCTTCTTGAAGGGCGAGGCGTGGCTCGGTGTCATGGCCGTGGCCTCACGAGTCTGGACCCTCTATCGCACCCATCTCTTGCTGTTCCTGATTGTTGGAACCCTGTGCTTGATCGGGGCCGAGCGCTTCAACGAGACGTCGCACCTTGAGGCTTTGGGCTTCGATACGTTCTTGCAAAACCCTGGCGCGTTTCTCGGCCATGTCGTGACACTCGGCTTCCTGCCGGGCTATCTCGATATCCTGCCGCTCTACATCGTTCTTCTGGCGATGCTGCCGGTGCTGTTCCTGCTTGATCGGGCGCACTGGGCGGCTCCTCTCGCAGCAGCGCTTTTGCTCTGGGGCGCTGTGCAGGTCTGGGGCTTCAACTTACCCAACAGCCGTACAGCCCGTGAATGGACCTTCAATCCTTTCGCATGGCAGCTGATTTTCGTGATTGGCTTCACCATTGGCCGCCGTGTGCAGGCTGGCGCCGATATGGGCATGCTTGCCCGCCCCCTTATTGCCCGCTCGCTGACTGTTCTCGCCGCGCTCTTCACGCTGGCTGCGTTCGTGATCACTGCGCCGTGGCGCGAGATTTCCGGCTACGAAAACGTCGTGCTGGTCAATCCGGCCTGGATCGGCCCCATTTCGAAAACCGACCTCTCGATCGTCAGGTTGATCGATAACCTTGCGAAACTTTGGCTTGTTCTGGTTCTCGTTCGTCCCGATGCGCGTTGGCTGACGCGCGGACCTTTCCGCTTCGCTGGCCTGATGGGGCGGCAATCCCTGGAGGTGTTCGCATTGTCGACCGCCTTGGCGGTTGCCGGCGGCATTATGATCACGGTGAACGGTTTCCATCCGGGCATCATCGCTCTTGCCGTGCTCGGCGGCATTGCCGCTATGATCGCCATCGCAGCACTGAAGGAATGGCGCGAGGCCGGTTATGCCCGCAGCCGCAAGCCGAAGGCCGCCGTTGTCGAGACGCCAGCACTTCGCAAGCCTGCGCCAGAGGGTCGCGCGTTGACCGCCCCGACCTCTTCGCGCTCAACATTGCTTGCGCTCGACCCGCAGGCATGAGAGTTTTCAAACCATCATGGCGCGCCTGATCGCTCCTTCTCGTGATGCGAAAGCAGGGATTTCCCTGCTCGTATTCCTTTTGGCTGCGGGTGTCGCGAGCAGCGCTCTGGCGCAGAATTCACCTGTTCCGAAAGCCAAGGCAAATGCCGCGGAGAGTGCGCCAAACATTGCGCCTCCGGCCTTCACCACAGGCACTGTCCCAAAATTCCTCAAACCCGCTGCGAAGCTTTTCGGGCCTGTCGCCGAAATCGAGCTGATGACGGCGAGCCAGCCCAGCGCCTTGGCGCTGGATCCACGCGACGGGTCGATCTGGTTCGCGGCCCCCAATCTGGGCGCTGTCGGGCGGATCGATTCTGAGACGCGCAAAGTGAGTTACATTCATCTGGGCAAGCGCACCAAGCCTGGCGCCATTGCCTTCGCGCCAGACAACACCCTGTTCGTCACCGACAAAACGTTCAACGTGCTGCACCGCATTGACGGCGGTAGCGGTGACGTGACCCGTATTGCAATGCCAGCGGAGCTGCCGATCCTCGATCTCGCCGGGCTGCGCGCGGATCGCGAGGGTCGGATCTGGTTTGCTGGTGCGGCCGGCTGGCTCGGGAAGTTTGATCCTCAGACCGGCGCTATGGACGTCTCCTCGCATGATGATCTTCAGGGTCTCTCGCTCAATGCCATGGGCGAGAATGGCGCCTTGTGGTTTGTCGCCTGGCGCACGGGGCGGATGATCCGGATCGATCCGGAAAAAGGGCGTTTTGACTCAACCGCCCTGCCCGAGAATTTCCGTGGCGCGCGCGGCATTTCCACCGGCCCGCAAGGCGAGGTGTGGGTGAGTGCCGCGAAAACCAACGCAATCGCGCGGTTTGCGGGGCGAGGGACCTGGAAGGTGATCACCTTGCCTTGGCCGGACAGTCAGCCTCAAGCCGTGCTCGTTCGGCGAGACGGCTCGGTGCTCATCGCCGACGGCGCGCGGCGCAAGCTCGTGCGCTATGTGCCGGCGCTCGACCGTTTTGAGGAAGTCGCCACTTTGGGCGAGGGCGGGATCATCAAAGCGATGATCGAAACTCGCAACGGCATCGCGATCGCCGATTCTGGCGGTGACGATATCAGCCTGTTCCCGGAGTTACGGCCAGGCGAAAACTGAGCTTATTCGATCGGGCGAGGCCGCATCGTGAGGCGCGCGAGTGCGCCACCGGCAATCTGCTTGGCGAGCAATGCACCGGTGCAGTAATGCCCGAAGACAGTCATGTGTAGGCCATCGCCAGTGACGAGATCTTCCATCTTAGCCTCGGCCGTCGCGAGAAGGTTGCGCATCACGTCATAGCGGTGGAAATGCAGCACCCCTTCGCTTTTCGCAGCCTCGGCGATGGCCGCCTGCATGGCCGGCGTATCTTTATCGCCATCAACCATCGGCGCGACCTGCAGATCGACCAGCACAACCGGAATGCCCAGCGTGCGCAGGCGCTGCAAGGCGAGGCGCATATCGGCGATCGCCGTTTCAACACCATCCAGCGCTAAAACGTCGTTCACGCCGAGTTGCCAAACCACGAGATCCGGCCGCACACCGATGACATCACGCTCAAGACGCGCGAGCATGTGCGAAATCTGTTCGCCGCCTTTTCCCTTGTTGATGATTTCGACCGGGTTCAGCACCTCGCGGGCGAGCATGCGCTCGAGCACGGCGGGATAGATGTCTTTCTTGTCCATATCCGGCGTGCCCTCTGTCGAGGACGAACCCAGGGCAACAATGCGGATCGGATCACCCTGCTCGATCCGCTCGTGAAGCTTAGGGATGGGCTTTTCAAGACCGGCGACATGACGCGCCTTGTTGCAGCGACGCTCGGAGGACTCAACGGAAAACGGCGCTAAAAGCCCAAGGGCAATCGCGAGCGCGACAGCATATCGACCCTTCATCTGCACGGTTCCGTTCGCTCCGCTACCCGCCCTCGCCGCGAACGGTGTTCATTCCGCTCATAGCTGCGCTTCGTCTGATGCATGGCTACCTAATGCAATTCGCGCCAGATTGCCACCATAAACGTTAAAATGCCTTAACGTTTGAGCGCTGTATCTGCGGCATTTCGCAACAGAGGTCGGAAACCTTCTTCCAGCCAGCTCTGGTCGAAATCATGCCCGCCGGCATGCAGGCAGAATTCGAGTATGGTCTCGCCGGAACAGCCCGTCGCCTTGCGGCACGACAACGTGCCGCGGGAGATGTGCTCATCCTCGGCTTCGGGGCGACATGTTCCCGCCTGGCGCGCCAGCGCGATCGCATGCGCGATCCGCCCCTGATGGAACTTGCCACCCCGGATCGATCGCCCCTCCAGCGGAACGGTGACATCTTTCAAGCCGTGAATATGGCGGATCGATTGTGGCAGGGTTGCGCATTGCTGTGGCTCGGGACGCCAAAAGCCGCCGGAAATCGGCATATAGGAGCGAAACAGTTCTCCGCGATGGCAGGCGAGAGCCCAGACCATAGACGCACCCTGGCTAAACCCAGAAGCCCAAAGCCGCGTTTCATCGACCACGAAACGCTGACGCAAGTCCGCCAGCATTGCTTCCACAAAAACGAATTCATCACGCAGCGACGCAGGTGAACCCGGATGCGACCAAGTCTGCCCTTCCCCTTGTGGCACAACCAGCAGCACACCGAGACGTGCAGCAATCCCGCGCATCTCTTCGCGACCAATCACTTCGATGGCCTGTTCGCGAAAGCCGTGAAAATGCACAAGAACGGGCAGAGGTGTCTTGCCATTCCAATCGGCGGGGACTTCGGCGAAGTAGAAACCGTTCGACAAAGCGCAGGGTTGCGACTCTCGCCCGCAAGTCGGGGCCGCGCTCGCCGGCAACGCGGCGAGCACAGTCAGAAGGACGGGAACAAGCGTGATACCCCAGCGCATGTCCCGAAGAGTGCCACATCCGGCACTCTCATGTCGATCACGTCAGCGTGGGCTTGTTGCTAGTGGGTTAACCCATTGTGGGAATAACAAAATCTGCACCTTGCTTGATGCCGGAGGGCCAGCGGGCAGTGACCGTCTTTGTCTTGGTGTAGAAGCGGAACGCATCGGGCCCGTGCTGGTTGAGGTCTCCAAAGCCCGAACGCTTCCAGCCGCCGAAGGTGTAGTAGGCCAGCGGCACCGGGATCGGCACGTTCACGCCGACCATGCCGACATTCACCCGTGCCGCGAAATCGCGTGCGGCATCGCCGTCACGCGTAAAGATCGCGACGCCATTGCCGTATTCATGGTCGTTGGCGAGCTTCAGCCCCGCCTCGTAATCCTTGGCGCGCACCACGCTCAGCACCGGGCCGAAAATCTCTTCCTTGTAGATTTTCA
>JBOFZC010000295.1:0-2852 GCA_051654985.1 Rhabdaerophilum sp. | reverse complement strand
GCTTCGGCTCGACCTGCGCCGGTGTCGTGAATTCAAAATCACCGAACACGAGGTGCTCATACATGTCGTCGGTGAGAACCCAGACATGCGGATGGCGCACGAGGACATCCGTGAGCGCTTTGAGTTCTGCGCGCGTGTAGGCTGCGCCCGAGGGGTTCGAGGGTGAATTGAAAAGGAACCACTTCGTTTTGGGCGTGATGGCCTTCTCAAGGGCTTCCGGCTGAAGTTTGAAATTCGACTCCATGCCAGCCGAAACCACCACAGGCGTGCCACCGCAGAGCAGAACCATTTCCGGGTAACTCACCCAATAAGGCGCGGGGATGATGACCTCATCACCGGGATTGATTGTGGCCATGAAGGCGTTGAACAGCACCTGCTTGCCGCCAGTGCCGACGATCGTCTGGCTCGGCTTGTAATCAAGGCCGTTCTCGCGCTTGAATTTCGCAGCAATCGCTTCTCGCAGCGGCTGGATGCCTGAAACAGGCGGATACTTCGTCTCTCCGCGCTGGATCGCAGCGATCGCTGCATCCTTGATGTTCTGGGGCGTGTCGAAATCCGGCTCACCCACGGAGAGCGAGATCACATCCTTGCCTTTCGCTTTGAGATCGCGGGCAAGCTGGGTGATCGCGATGGTCGCGGACGGCTTGATGCGGCTCAGGGCGTCGGCAATGAAGGCCATGATAATGCTCTCCGGTTCAATAATTCAGTTTCATGCGCAACCAAATAGCAGTTTGTGGGCTGGCCATTGGCGACGCATCGCTTTATGTCTCTCCGCATCGGCCATCAAGGCCAAAGGGGCGAAAAACAAGCTACCGATCGAAAATATCGATCGGGAACCCCTGTAATTTATGATTTGGGAGTTGAAACGATGCTGAACCGACGCCAGACGCTCGCTTTTGCGGGCGCCGCTGTGGCTTTTCCCTATATCGCGCGGGCCCAATCGGGCTTCCCTTCCAAAACCATCACCTGTGTTGTGGCCTATCCGGCCGGCGGTCCGACCGATGTGATCGCTCGGCTTGTTGGAGCCGCTATCGAAGATGACCTGAAGCAGAAGGTGATCATCGAAAATCGCGCTGGTGCGTCAGGTTCCATCGGCACGCGCGCTGTCGCGCAAGCTGATCCGGATGGCCACACGATCACGTTCGGCAATAACCAGACGCATGGCAACAACATGCTGCTGATGAAGACGCCAGGTTATGATGCCGTTGCGGATTTCGCGCCGCTCGCTGGAGCCGGTGCTTTCCAGCATGCACTGGTGGTGAAGAACGATTCGCCAGCCAAGAACCTGCAAGAGCTGATCGCGCTCGCAAAATCAAAACCCGGTGCGCTGAACTACGGCTCGACCGGCAATGGCTCGGGCTCGCATCTCTCGATGGAATTGCTGATGCGCCGCGTGGGCCTCCAGATGCAGCACATTCCCTATCAGGGTGCAGCTCCGCTAGTTCAAGACATCATTGGCGGACGCATCGACGTCTCACTCGGGACATTGCCGAGCGTTCTGAAGCAGATCGAAGCGGGCCAGATGCGCGGCATTGGCGTTGCGAGCACCAAACGGGCGTCGCAATTGCCCAACATGCCCACTTTCCGGGAACAGGGCGTCTCGAATGCTGATGCCGAAAGCTGGGCAGGCTTCTTCGCGCCTGCCAAAACGCCTGCGGCGGCGATTGACCGCCTTTCCGGCGCGATCATCAAGGCCCTCCGGACCGAGGCCGTGTCGTCGAAAATCATTGCGCTGGGTTTCGCGCTGGATATCCGCCCGCCGGGCGAGTTCCGCGCCTATCTCAAACAGGAGATGGAGATCTGGACTGATGTGGTGAAAGCGATCGGGATCGAGAAGGCCTGAGTTTCCCACTCGTTTGGAACAACCGTGCCGGCGGGTCACTCCGCCGGCATTTTTATGCCGGGCGGATCCGTCAGATGGGCATGTGCTCCCACGGGGTCATAGGGCGAAGGTGCCAACGGATCAGGTTCGGTCATGGGCTCGTTGTTGAGGGCGTCAATCAGGTCGACCACCCTCCCCGCCGAAGCATACCACAGGGCCACTTGGCGATAATTGTCGACGAGCCAAGAGAATGCCGCCTGCGTCTGGTGGAAGGCCGCACCGAGGCTGATCAGATCACCGAGTGTCAGACCACCCGCGAGATATTTCGGGGTCGCGAGCACGATCGCGAAAAGCGGCACGAGCACGCCATTGCCGTTGGTGAACCAGGTGATGCGCGTGTGATACTGCACGACCTTGCGTGAACGCTCGACGACACCTTCATAGGTGTTCAGCACGGTCTGGTGCGAGGTCGGTCCCAGACCGCTCGCACGTACCTTTTCGGCATGCTCGCGGATATGGGTGAGATCAAACCGGAGGCGCGCCTCGCTCTCGTTTTTGCGTGCAATCGCGCTCACCAACGGCTTCCCGGCCCAGATGATCGCGATGGTCATGACCAGGCCATAGAGCATCGCAGCGAGCACCATGAAGGCTGGGATGGTGAAGGAGGCACCGCCCAACGTCACGGGCATCGACCCGCCGACCTTCCAAAGGATGCCGATGAACGCCACGAGTGCGAGACCGGCTGAGAAAAAGCCGATTGCAAAATCGACGAGCGGATCGAGCGCCACGCGCACATCATCTGCAATGCGATATTCGGGGTTCGGAGGTTCTCGCCCGTCCTCCTGAATGGTGCGGTAGCGGTCCCCTCCGATCCACCGCGCAACCAGGCTCTTGACCGTGAATTCGCGCCAGAGCACCTGGAGCGTCTCGCGCATGTAAACCACAAGCGCTCCCGCGCCAGCCCCGCCGAGAACCAGCAGCGGCACAAGGGCGATGGCAAAAAATGCGCGAGCCGAGTCCTTGGCTTCCA
>JBOFZC010000294.1:0-4232 GCA_051654985.1 Rhabdaerophilum sp. | reverse complement strand
TGCGAAGGCCGTTCTGACGGCAGCGTTTGCCCATCTTTCGGAGTCAAACGGGCCACCAGCTCTCGTGTTCCCGCTGCTGCCGGAGAACAAGCCCTTTGCGGCACTCCTCATGCGCCATGCCGCTCACCATCAGAGCTTGATCCGCCCGCTGGAGAGCTGGGAGCGCCCAGCCATCGCAAAGGGCAGCGCGATGGCTGAAAAAACCCGCACAGCGATCGAGAAAAAACGCCGCAAGCTCGAGAAAATCGGTCCGGTGCGGCTCCTGCGCATGATGAGCGGCAACCCGGAATTGCTGAGCCTGCTGGACGCTTTTCTCGATATCGAAGCCGCGAGCTGGAAGGGACAGGGCGGCACCGCCATCCGCAATGTGCCTGTGCTCGAAACCGTGTTCCGGGCGCTCGCCGCGGAGCACGCACCAGCGCCGACCGTGCTGATCGAAGCGCTGATGGTCGGCGAGCGCCCCTGCGCCATCAATCTCAACATCGTGGCCGGCGGAACGGTTTACACGGTAAAAAGCACCTATCATCCGGATTTCGCAAGCCATTCTCCGGGGCGCCTGCTCGATGCCTTCGCGTTTCACCTTGTGGAGGATGACAGCGCTTTCACCCACGTTGATTCCTGCGCAGGACCGGGGCATCCGCTCGCGGATCTCTGGCCCGACCGCGAAGATATCAGCTGCCTTGCTCTTGCCCTCCGGCCTGCTGGGAGGCTCAACATCGCGGCGCTCGCTTTGGGGAAAAAGCTGTCCGATCAGGTCCGTCGCTGGCGCTATCGTGAGAGCTACACGACCCGCAAAACCAAGCGCTCGGCCTAGACCTATCGCACTCCTTGCCGCTGCAAATAGGCCTGCCATTGCTGGCGTGAGCCGGCGAAGGCATTGCGATCCACTGGCCCCTTGATGCCTGGGATTCGACCCGTGGTCGTGTATTGCCAGAACAGCCAGTCACGGTTCTCGTAGCGCTCGTGCGGCTCGGCGGCGACGGAGCGCAGCCAATAGGTGTGATCCTTGAAATGGCCTTCCATCACATCGGCATGGAAGGGGATGTCGGTGTAAATGATTGGGCGCTTGCCGGTATGCTGCTCCATTGCCTTGAGCATCACCGCGATTTTCTGGCGTGCGAGATTGGAGTCGATCTTTTTCGGGCAAGTGCGCGAATGGCCGTTCCACTCGACATCGAGCACCGGCGGCAGCGCGTCCTTATCGGCCGGAACATTGCGACGGAACCATTCCGCCTGTTCATGAGCCGGGCGGCACCAGAACACGAAATGATAGGCCGCGCGCGGAATGCCATGCGCCTTGGCTTGCCGCCAATTCTCGTGAAAGCGCTCATCGAGATGATCACCACCTTCGGTCGCCTTGATGAACACGAACGAGGTGCCGGCGCGCTTGACCTCCGACCACTCGATCTCGCCCTGCCATTTCGATATATCGATGCCGTGGACAGGGAAAGAATGCGCGCGTTTGACGCCCTCATGCGGTTTCGCGTCGCTTTTGAGCGGATAATGCGCACGCTCCATCGTGCCGTCCGCCGAACAAGCGGTCATGAGCAAAGCGACAGCGCCGGCAATGGCGGCTCGGATATGCGGAAAACTGGGGTAAAAGAGGCGAGACACGAGGGAACCCTTGTCGCGGATCAGACCAGAAAATGAAACCTTCAGAAGCACCATTCAATGCGGCGGAAAGGCTTAATCTCTTCTTCAGATTTGGCGCGGGATTAAGGCCAATCGGATTCGAAGTTACTCAAACCTTAACAGTTTAGCCCAACCCGAACCACAAGGTCGCTACGCCGAGGAAGGCAAAGAAGCCAACAATATCCGTGACAGTCGTCACGAAGGGGCCGGAAGCCACCGCCGGATCGATATCCGCCTTGTCGAGCGCCAAGGGGATCAGCACGCCAGCCAAGGCCGCCGCGATCAGGTTGACGATGATGGCGATGCCCATCACGAGGCCGAGATCGACCGATTTAAACCAAACCGCGGCCACGCAACCCATGACAAGCGCAAAAGCAATACCATTGAGCAGCCCGACGCGGATCTCGCGCATCACGAACTTCTTCGCGCCGCCACCACCCAAGGCACGGGTCGCGAGCGCGCGCACGGCGACCGTCATGGTCTGCGTCGCAGCATTGCCGCCCTGGCTCGCCACGATCGGCATCAGCACCGCAAGCGCCACCATCTTCTGCAGAGCGCCCTCGAAAAGCCCAATGACAGCGGAGGCGAAAATCGCCGTAATGAGGTTGATGAACAACCAAGAGAAGCGCTGCCGGGCAGTTTGGAGCGTGCTGTCCGCGAGTTCTTCATCCGCCCGCACACCGCCAAGTGCGCGGATTTCGGCATCGGCTTCTTCATCGATCACATCAACGATGTCGTCGAAGGTCAAGACGCCGACGAGGCGCTCCTCGTTGTCCATCACCGGGATCGCAACCAGGTTGTATCGCTTGAACAGATCAGCCACCTCGTGCTGATCGTCGAGGACCGAGACACGATGCTCGGCTTCGAGCATGATTTTCTCGATTTTCACCGGCCGTTTTGTACGCAGCATCCGGTTGAGTGGCACACGGCCGAGCACTCGGGTATCTGCATCGACCGCGTAGAGTTCATAAAACTCCTCGGGCAAATCCTCGCTTTCCCGCAAGAAATCAATTGTTTGCCCCACGGTCCAGAACGGTGGGATAGCAATGACATCCGATTGCATCCGCCGCCCGGCCGATCCTTCGGGATAGTCGAGAGAACGTTCGAGCGTTGCACGATCAAGCGCCGGAATCGCCGCAAGAACTTCTTCCTGATCCTCCTCAGCAAGGTCCTCGAGAATGTAGACCGCGTCATCCGAATCGAGATCACGCACGCCCTCGGCGATCTGCGCGTTGGGCAGTTCCTCAAGAAGTTCCTCACGGACCGTGTCATCGATTTCTGTGAGCGCGGTGAAGTCGAAATCGCGACCCATCAGCGCCACAAGGCGCGGGCGCTCATCTGGCTCGAGCGCTTCGATCAAATCCCCAAGATCCGCCTCATGCAGATCACCGGCCAATTCGACGAGACGTTCGCGATTCTCGGCTTCAACCGCATCGCGAATCGCTTCGACAAAACTGACCTGAAGGCTGCCATCCTCGTGACGAACATCGTCACCCCAGGCTTCTGCAGGTGCGGCGACGATGGAATCTGTCATCGAAGCCTCCGAAAAAAAAACGAGCCTGGACACGGGAAGAGCGCGGCTTTCCGTTGGAAAAAAGCCCCTGACGATCTACGCTGCACTGCACGTTGAAGCAACAGAGATGCAGGCGAAATGAAGCCGATGGCGGGTGAAATCAAGGTCGGTTCGGGCGCAATTCTGTCGCGCCGAAAAGTAATGGCCATTGCCGGAGCTGCTGTGCTCGCGCCGCACGTGGCGCAGGCACGCCTGGGTACAGCACGAACACTGCCCGTTCCGAATCTCGGACGGCAACAATTCGGGCAGAAAAGCTACGCTGAAACCCTTCCGTTGGCGGACGGCGAAGTGGTGCTCACCTTCGATGATGGCCCCGTGCCGGGCCTCACCGACCGGGTTCTCAACGTGCTTGAGGCGGAGAATGTCCGCGGGACTTTCTTCCTCATTGGCAGAAATGCGGTCGCGAGCCCGCATCTGGTGCGCCGGATGCTCACAAACGGTCACACGGTCGCCAATCACACGATGAACCACCCTTGGACCTTGCGGAACATCTCGCATGAGCGGGCTCTCGCCGATATCGAGGCCGGCGAACGCGCGATCATGCAGGCCGCAGGGCAAAATATCGCGCCGTTTTTCCGCTTCCCCGGCTTTGCGGATACGCCGCGATTGCTGGATGCCCTCGCGGCGCAGAATCGCGCGGTTTTCGGGGCAGATCTCTGGGCGAGCGACTGGAACGCGATGGCGCCTGGTGCCCAGCTTCAACTGATCATGAGCCGTCTGCGGCGTCAGCGGCGCGGAATCATTCTCTTTCACGACACGCGCCCGCAGACCGTAGCGATGTTGCCGGAGTTTCTCGCCAGCCTGAAACGCGAGAATTTTCGCGTGGTGCATACAATCGCTGGCTGAAACAACAAAGCCGCGCTTACGGCGCGGCCTCGGAAAAAAAAATTGGTGCGGACGAGAGGACTCGAACCTCCACGGTGTTACCCACTAGCACCTCAAGCTAGCGCGTCTACCAATTCCGCCACGACCGCACTTCAGCCCTGCGAACGTTACCGCCGCCGAACCGAGGGCGCTTCCTAACAAA
>JBOFZC010000293.1:0-6553 GCA_051654985.1 Rhabdaerophilum sp. | reverse complement strand
TCTGCGAGAAGGAATCGAGCACCATTTTGAGCTGGCTTTGCACCATGCGCGACATATTCTGGATGCCCGAGAGGGTGCGATTGCCCACCATCGTCACTTCCATCGCGCGCACGCGTTTGCCGATATTCTTGAACAGATCACCAATCCGCTCGATATCACCGGCAATGCGGACTGTGCCCATCACATGGCGCAAATCCTGCGCCATCGGCTGGCGCCTGGCAATCAAGACGATCGCCATATCCTCAATTTCCTGCTGAATAGCGTCGAGAGATTTGTCCCGGCGAACAACCGATTCCGCCTTGACCTTGTCCCGCCGAACCAGCGCATCGATCGCCTCAACCAGCATTGCCTCGGCAATGCCACCCATTTCGTTGACCTTGCTGGTGAGTGCACTCAGCTCTTCATCGAAAGCCTTGACGGTGTGGTTGTTCATGTTCTTCTCCGCACTCAGCCGAACCGGCCGGTGATGTAATTCCGCGTCAATTGCTCGTGCGGGTTCATGAAAATCTGATCTGTGACACCTTCTTCAATCACCTTGCCGAGATGAAAGAAAGCCGTGCGCTGCGAAACGCGTGCCGCCTGCTGCATGGAGTGCGTGACGATGACGATCGTGAAATTCGCGCGCAACTCATCAATGAGTTCTTCGATCTTGGCCGTCGCAATCGGGTCAAGCGCCGAGCAAGGCTCATCCATGAGGATGACTTCCGGACGTACTGAGATCGCACGCGCGATACACAGGCGCTGCTGCTGACCGCCGGATAGCGAAGTGCCGCTATCCTTGAGGCGATCTTTCACCTCCTCGAACAGGCTGGCACGGCGAAGCGCCCACTCAACCAGCTCATCCATCTCCGCCTTGTTGCTCGCCATCCCATGCAGGCGCGGGCCGTAAGCGACATTCTCGTAAATCGATTTCGGGAACGGATTGGGTTTCTGGAAGACCATGCCGACGCGGGCGCGCAAGAGCACGGGATCAAGCCCTTGTTCGTAGACATCGCGTCCATCGATACGCAAATCACCAGTGACCCGGCAGATCGGGATCGTGTCGTTCATCCGGTTGATGCAGCGCAGGAAAGTCGACTTTCCACAACCCGACGGGCCGATGAAAGCCATGACATTCTTGGCAGGGATATCAACGGTGACATCCTTGATCGCGTGCTTTTCGCCGTAATAGACGTTCACACTTTTTGCTGTGATTTTCGGAATGGACGCCACCACATCTTCAACGGGTGGCACGGCCTGAATTGCTACATTTTGCATCAAGTTACTCCTGAATTCTTGTTCAACCGATCACCAGCGCCGCTCGAACATCCTGCGCAGGATGACCGCCGCAGCGTTCATCAGCAGCAAGAAAACAAGCAGCACGATAATTGCGCCAGCGGTGCGGGACTGGAAAGCGAGTTCGGGCAGATCAGACCAGAGGAAAATCTGCACGGGTAGAACGGTTGCGGCTTCGGTGATCGCTCCCGGAATATCAACAATGAAGGCCACCATGCCAATCATCAGCAGCGGCGCAGTTTCCCCAAGAGCATGCGCCATGCCGATAATCGTACCGGTCATGATGCCGGGCATGGCAAGCGGGAGAACATGATGGAATATCGCTTGTTGATGCGAGGCTCCGAGTCCCAAAGCAGCTTCTTTGATCGAGGGCGGCACCGCGCGCAAAGCGGCGCGGCTCGCAATGATGATCGTCGGAAGGATCAGCAAGGCCAACACCAGGCCACCGACAATCGGCGCCGAGCGCGGCAGGTTGAATGTGTTCAAAAATACCGCAAGCCCCAGAAGGCCAAAGACGATTGAAGGCACAGCGGCAAGATTGTTGATGTTCACCTCGAGTATGTCAGTGAGCCGGTTTTTTGGCGCGAATTCTTCGAGATAAATAGCCGCTGCAACGCCAATCGGCACGCAGAGCAACAGCGTAACGAGCAAGGTGAGCGCCGAGCCGATCAAAGCACCACGGATACCCGCAAGCTCCGGTTCACGGCTGTCGCCATTGGTGAAGAACCGCCAGGCAAAGCCGTTCTCAATGAAGCCACGCGCTGAAAGAGTCTCGATCCATGCAGCAACCTGATCACTCACACGGCGATTGGACTCAGGCGTCGCGATTTTCAGCAAGGACCAATCAGTGATGATTGCACCCGGCTTCGGCGGAACCAACGTGATGGCTTTTGCATCAGTAGCGCCGATTTCAGTGATTTTCAGAAGGCCACCACCAATGGAGACCAAGAGGCTCGGATCGCGCTCGCTGAGCGTTTCCGCCTGAGTGCTCGCCGCAACCCGCGCCCTGAGTTCAAGGATGTCCTTTTGCAACTCGGCACGCCTATTGTCGACCGCCGCATTCGCCCCCGCCCTCAGGCTTGCAAGCTCTGTTTCGGCTGTGCGAATCCGTGCTCCGAGCAACGTCTTCATTTCAGCGAGTGCGTTGCTGAAGATAGCGCCACCACCAGCGATCCGAACATTCTCGGCCTCGCCTTCAACACGCAAAGGTCCTGATCCTGTGCGACGCTCGATCATTCGGCTTTTTTGACGCATGAACAAATCAGCATCTGCCGAAAGCAACAGCGGCACAGACCGCGTTTGCCCGATGATCGACGGATCGGCCACGATGGCGGAGCGCAAATCATCAGAGGCACCGGACGAAATCACACGGTCAAGCGCTCTGCGCGAACGGCGATCACTGGCCTCCGGGAATTGTGCAACCATCGCCGAACGCACAAGGGCTTGATAATCGGCATTGCGCATTTCAACCACATTGCGAGCCCCGCTTGGGTCGATCACAGCTGGATCGAGGGTCACACTGAGCGTGGCGCGATGTTCAAAAAACGCGGGCGCGCCTTTCCGAATGATGTCGCCGAGCAGAAAGACAAGGAACGCAGCCGTGAGCAATACAGCGCCGAGCCCCAGTGCCTTGAAGCGGGTCTCGGAGCGATAACGCTTCTTCAGCCGCGCCCGCGAAGCATCGGAAGTGTAATCAACCCCAGCGAGCGGAGCCGAAGAAATATTTGCCACGAGATTAGTCATATTGTTCCCGATACTTCCGGATGATCGCCAGCGCGATCACATTCAGCGTGAGTGTGAAGAAGAACAGCACGAACCCGAGAGCGAAGGCCGCGAGGGTTTTGGCACTGTCAAACTCCTGGTCACCCACCAGAATGGTCTTGATCTGCACGGTGAATGTTGTCACCGCATCGAGCGGGTTGAAGGTGAGGTTCGCCGCAAGACCCGCCGCCATCACCACGATCATGGTTTCGCCGACCGCGCGGGAAATCGCGAGCATGAAAGCCGAGACGATACCCGGCAAAGCAGCCGGCAGGATCACACGGCGGATTGTTTCGGATTTCGTGCCCCCCAATGCGAGCGAGCCATCGCGAAGGCTCTGCGGCACGGCGGTGATCACGTCGTCAGAGAGCGACGACACGAAGGGGATGATCATCATGCCCATCACGAGGCCCGCCGCGAGAGCACTTTCTGAAGCCACTGAAAGTCCGAAATATTCGCCTGCTCCTCGGATCAGGGGAGCGACGGTGAGGGCCGCAAAAAAGCCCAGCACTACAGTGGGAATGCCAGCGAGAATCTCGAGCAAAGGCTTCGCAAAGGCTCGGAAGCGCGGGCTCGCATACTCTGCCATGTAGATCGCGGCAAACAGACCGATCGGCCCGGCCACAAGCATAGCAATGGAAGAAATCAGGAGAGTGCCGGTGACGAGCGGTACGACGCCGAAGGCACCGGAAGAACCGCCCTGTCCCTCACGAATGGCAGTCTGTGGTGACCATTGCGTTCCGGTTAAGAAATCGAGCGGTGGCACCTTCTGGAAGAAACGGAAGGTTTCGAAAACCACCGAAAACACGATGCCGAGTGTGGTGAGCACCGCAATGCCCGCGCAGATCATCAGCAAGATTGTCACCAAGCCTTCAAAGCGGTTCCGCGCCTTGAAATTCGGCGTGATGGAGCGCAGGGCAAACATCAGGCCGGCCAAACCAGCCGCTAGGCCAAGACCATAAATCGCGTAGGTCGCGATCTGCCGCACATGCAACCAAGTATCGGCCGCGGCCTGCAAGGCAGGGGTCATGGTGCCACGGAAGCGGTTGAGGCCGACCTCGATGATCTCACGCAAGGCCGCGCCACGACGAAGCTCATCGGACAACAAGGCTGGGTCGAGAGCGGTGAGAGCGCGGCTTTCCGAAATCGACTTGGAAAGGAGAACGCCAACGATAAACACCAGGAGCATAGGCAGGGCGACAAGAGAACCGGCCAGCAACCCATGATAATTCGGTCGTGAATGGAAAGATTCAGCGCGAGCCCCGGCAAGGGCTCGGCTCCGCGCCAGAAAGAAGGCGAGCAGAGCCATGGCAATCAGCAAGGAGAAGTAAAGGACGCTCACGCTTGATCCTGACCATTCTGACGAGAGAAGGCCGGCCAGCCGAAGGGGCTGACCGGATGGCTATGAAGGAGAGGGCTGCTCTTACTTAGGCAAGCCCTGGCCGGTCATCGGTGTTTTCGCAGCAATGCTTGCCTGCGAAGCAGCGAGCTTGTCCTTGGGAACTGGCACGAGGCCCTTCTTCTCGAGGTAGCCGCCGTCACCAGCTGCTCGATTGGAAACGTACTCGATCGCGAACTTGTCGAGACCCGGGATCACACCGACATGGGCCTTCTTCAAGTACACGAACATCTCACGAGCAGCCGGATAGCGCAGCGCGGAAATCGAGTCGATGTTCGGCTCGATGCCATCGAGCTTCACGCCCTGGATCTTGGCAACGTTTTCTTCGAGGAAAGAATATCCAAACACGCCGATCGCATTGGGGTTCGATTCCAGCTTTTGAACGATCACGTTGTCGTTCTCACCGGCTTCGACGTAGACGCCATCTTCACGGATGGACTTCCAAGCAGCATCGAAAGCCTTACGATCCGACGCTTTGAGTGCCTTCATCGCCGGGATTTGCTCAGCGCCACCCTCGAGAACGAGTTCATGGAAGCTGTCGCGCGTGCCAGAGGTCGGCGGTGGGCCAAGGATCTCGATCGGACGGTTCGGCAGTGACGGGTCGATCTGATTCCAGGTCTTGTAGGGGTTGGGAATAAGCTTGCCATCTGGGCCTGGCACGTTCTTCGCGAGCGCCAGGAAGACCTGAGCGCGGCTTAGCGAGAGCGGAGCTGCCTTCTTGGAGAAGGCCATTGAGAGGCCGTCATAGCCGATCATCAGCTCGACAATCTCTTTCACGCCGTTCTTCTGGCAAGCTTCAAACTCGCCTTCCTTCATCCGGCGCGACGCATTCACGCCGTCTGGGAAGCCAACACCCACACCTTCGCAGAACATCTTGATGCCGCCGCCCGTGCCGGTCGACTCGACCACAGGAGTCTTGGAGCCGGTCGATTTGCCGAATTGCTCAGCCACAGTGGTGGTGAAAGGATAAACGGTGGAAGAACCGACGATACGGATCTGGTCGCGCGCCTGGGCGAAGCTGGTCGCGGCGACAATCGCGATCGCAGAAGCGCCAAGCAGTTTCAGGGTTTTCATGATTATCTCTCCATCATCTCGTTTAAGAGCAGCAAGGGCCGGATGCCCCAGCCGCCCAATGCGGGCTCGCGAGACTTCTAGGGGAGAGCGGCAACAGAAATGTGACAATTCAAGCCGTTGTTATCCATGGATTTTATAAGCCGGCAAGATGATGCGAGTCATCGTTCCGACGCGGTCGAGGCTCTCGATTTCCATTCGTCCGCGATGGCGGGTGACGATATGTTTGCAGATCGCGAGGCCGAGGCCTGTTCCTCCCTGAATGCGGCTTTCCTCAGTATTGATGCGGTAGAAGCGCTCGGTCAGTCGAGGAAGATGTTCGGGGGCAATGCCGGGACCGAAATCGCGCACCGTAAGCATCACATCTTCGCCTTCCCGCCAGACCTTCACCTGCACTTTGCCGCCCGAACCACCATATTTGATCGCGTTCTCGATCAGATTTTCACCGAGACGCAGCAATTCGTCGCGATCTCCGGCGACCACGACATCGACGTTTTCTGAAAGTTCATGTTCCAGCTTGACCTTCCGTTCTGCGGCCAGACCGCCGAGCACATCGTAGAGATGCAGGACAAGCGGCCGCATATCGATCGGCTCTGAGGGTTGGATATGCGCGTTCATCTCGATACGCGAGAGCGACAGCAAATCATTGATCAACCGCGTCATTCGCCGCGCCTGTGTCGCAATGATATCGAGGAAGCGTTTGCGCGCAGCTTCATCCGCCTTGGCCGGGCCTTGCAGAGTCTCGACAAACCCGAGGATCGAGGCCAGTGGCGTGCGCAGTTCATGGCTAGCATTGGCAACGAAATCAGCCCGCATGCGCTCGACCTGCCGGGCTTTTGTGGTGTCGGTCAGAAAGACCACCACAACATCATCCCCCTCCATCCGGCGGATAGTGACCGAAAAACTGCGCTCGAGCGGCACACGCTCGATCAGCTCGATCATCGCTTCGCGTTCACCTCGGAGGACACGTTCAAGCGTCGACAGCAATTCGGGATCACGCATGGCGGCCGAGAGCGGAAATCCTGCCCTTAGACCGGGAAAAGCCGC
>JBOFZC010000292.1:0-3158 GCA_051654985.1 Rhabdaerophilum sp. | reverse complement strand
AGGCTTTGGGCCAGCCGAACCTTGAGACTATCCGCGACCAAGCGCTGAATGAGCGTGATTACGGAGAGCTCTCGGGCCTGAACAAGGATGATGCCCGCAAAAAATGGGGCGAGGAGCAGGTGCATATCTGGCGCCGCTCCTACGACATCCCCCCGCCCGGCGGCGAGAGCCTGAAGGATACCGCGGCGCGCGTGCTGCCCTATTACATCCACCGCATCCTGCCGCAGGTCATGGGCGGCAAGCGTACGCTTGTGGCTGCGCACGGCAATTCACTGCGCGCACTGATCATGGCCATCGAGGGGATGACAGGCGAGGAGATCATCGCTCGCGAACTCGATACCGGAGTGCCCATCGTCTATCGCCTGAATGCCGATACGAGTGTTGCGAGCTGTGACGAGTTGAAGGGCTGAAATCAGCCTTGGGCCTACATGAAAAAGCGGGCTATCAGCCCGCTTTTTTGTTCCGTCTGTTGCGCTTGAGAATGTTCAAGCCCGCTTGTCAAATTTCGGCTTGGAATAAGGATCTGCACCCGGGGGCTTTGGTGCATCGGGTTTCAGGCCTTCGGCATTAGGAGCGCTTTCCGCGTCCGGGGCTGGCCGCGCCGGGCCACCTTTCGAGACGCCGACCATAGCCGGGCGCAGAATGCGCTCCCCGATTGTATAGCCCACTTGCATGACCTGCATCACCGTGCCGTTGGGCACCGTTTCATCCGGGATTTCGAACATCGCCTGATCGCGATGCGGATCGAACCGCTCACCCACCGGCTCACGGCGTTTCACGCCATGTTTCTCAAGCGCTTTGAGCAGTTCGCGCTCGGTCAGCCCCACACCTTCGAGAAGAGGCAGCACTGCCTTGGTGATCGCTTCGCCCTCATCACCGTCCTCGGCCTTCGGAGCGCTCTCGACGGCGCGGCGAAGGTTATCGGCTGTGCCAATCATATCGGAAGCGAATTTGGTGATGGAAAAGGCGCGCGTATCCTGAATCTCACGCTCAGTGCGCCGGCGCAGGTTCTCCATTTCAGCGAGCGCACGCAGCAACCGATCCTTAAGATCAGCATTCTCGCGCTCAAGCCCTGTGATACGCTCTAAGGCATCGATTTTCACAGTGCCCTCGCCCGCGTTCTCGGTTTGCGGCTTGTCCTCAGCACTCATGGTCGGGCCTATCCTCTGGCAAATCAAAACGAAGATGCAGGCGGGATATCGAGGTTCGAGCGCGCAAAATCAAGCGGCACTCGCCCCTGTATCAGCCCCGGAGATGGCAGCAGGCTGCGAGAGAACGGTGAGAAGCTCCTTGCGCAGCCGCGATTGGCGTGGGGCCTGCAACACTTTCCCGCCCGTGAGATCGGTGACGTAGAACACGTCCACCGCCTTCTCGCCATACGTCACGATACGCGCGGAATTGATGTTGAGGTTCTGTTTGCCGATCTCGGTCGTGAGCGCATAGAGCAGCCCCGGGCGATCAAGCCCGGTGACTTCCACCACGGTCGATTTTGCTGAGAGTTCATTGTCGACAATCACCTCTGGCGCCACTGTGAAGGCCTGCGTCACAGGTGCTTGTGCCGAGCGCGAGGCCACGATTTCAGGCAGCTTCACCTCGCCCTTCAGTGTCGCGATGATGTGTTTTGCGACCCGGTCAGCACGGCGCATTTCATCTTGATCCTGCGCGAAGGCTCGGGAAATCGTGATCGTGTCGAGTGCGAAACCATCATTCGTCGTGAAAATCTGCGCTTCGACAATGTTGGCGCCCGCCGCCGCGCAAGCTCCGGTAATGATCGAGAGCAAACGCGGGTGGTCGATCGCGAGCACCGTGAGTTCCGTGACGCCGCGAAACCCATCGGTCGTGAAATCGACCTGGAAATTGTCGCCGGCTTTGGCACCACGTTCAACGAGTTTCGCGTGTTGAACCTGGTTGGCGAGGTCAACCTTGATCCAGTACGCGGGGTTGTGGCGGCGCGCATAAGCCTTGAATTGTGTCTCCGACCAATCCGGTAGCGCCTTGCGCAGATCGGCGATCGCCGCCTCGATGCGCGCCGAGCGCTCAGCGCCACCATAATCGCCGGTGATCACCATCTCAGTCTCGCGATAGAGCGCGCGCAGAAGTTGGCCTTTCCAGCCGTTCCAGACACCGGGACCGACACCGCGGATGTCGCACACGGTCAGCACCAGCAGGAGGCGCAAGCGCTCGAGCGACTGCACGGTTTGAGAAAACGCCGTGATCGTGCGCGGATCGGAGATGTCACGTCCCTGCGCGGTCTGCGACATCACCAGATGATTTTCCACCAGCCAGGCCACGAGTTCGGTTTCTTGCGGTGTGAGGCCGAGCCTCGGGCACAGCGTGCGAGCAATGCGCGCGCCCACCAGTTCATGGGCCTCGCGCCTGCCTTTGCCGATATCGTGGAGGAAGAGGGCGACATACAGAGCGCGCCGGTTCGGCAGGTTCGGCAGCAAATTGTGCGAAAGCGGGTGATCCTCACCCAATTCACCGGAATCGAGTTTTGAAAGCAGACCGATGCACCGCAAAGTGTGCTCGTCCACCGTATAATGGTGATACATCGAGAATTGCATCATCGCGCTGATGCGCTGGAAATCCGGGATGAAGCGGCCGAGCACGCCGGTTTCGTGCATCAGACGCAGCACCACTTCGGGGCTATTTTTAGAGGTGAGAATTTCGAGAAACAGCCGGTTCGCTTCCGCGTTGTTGCGCACGGCATCGGTGATCTGGCGCAGGTTAAGAGTCACCGCCCGCGAGGTCGCGGGGTGAAGGGCAAGCCGGTGGCGGTCTGCGAGCCAGAACAGGCGAAGGAGGTTCACAGGGTCTTTGACAAAGATATCCGGATCCGCCGCGATGCGGTTGTTCTCGGACCGGAAGCCGACAGCACCGGCAAGCGCCTTGGGCCGACGGCGAAACTGGCTCATGAAGCGATCGAGCATTGCGCGTGGCTTGGCTTCCCGCAATTCGAGATCGGCACAGAGGATGGCCGAGAGATCGCCCACTTCCTTCGCGACAAGAAAATAGTGCTTCATGAAACGTTCGACCGCATTGAGTGTGTCGCGCCCGCGATAGCCCATGCGCTGAGCCACAAGCCGCTGCATGTCGAAGGTCAACCGCTCTTCGGGCCGCCTGGCGACAAAATGCATATGGCAGCGCACGCGCCAGAG
>JBOFZC010000291.1:0-1792 GCA_051654985.1 Rhabdaerophilum sp. | reverse complement strand
CGGGCGTGCCGGCGCATTTTGCGCCAGGGTAGACGCGGGAAAAGAACAGGACAACATCAGCAGATAGGCGGCAAAACGCGCTAATCGATGCCTTTGGCGCATGGATCGACCCTCCCCTCGCTGCGATGAATAGTGAAAGTTCAACGCCTTTCTCGCAAGCCCCGATTGCGCGTGCCGCACCGGATGATAGGTTCAGGCCTTCTTCATGTCTCGGGGGAGTTCACGATGAAACGCCTTGTCATTGGCATTCGTGTTGTCGCGGCTTTCCTGGCCTTGGTTCTGGCGGGTCCAAGTCTTGCCCAGAGCACGCCAAAAGCCTTCCAGCGCGATGATCTCACAAGCCTTGCTGCCCAGGTGGAAGAGCGCCTCAAGCGCGAGGTGAATTTGCCGGCGAATGCGGATGTCGCGCGCATGCTTCGCGAAGGCACCGCCGCGCTCGAGCGCGAAAATGCGCGCGCAGCCCTGCCTCTGGCCAACCAGGCCGTGATTGCCGCCCCGCGCGACCCCAACACATGGCAGCTTCTCGCGGAAGCCGCGAAAGCACTCCCCCCGCGTGACTGGCGCGAGCGCTACGAGATGCAGGAGCGCGCGACCGCTGCTGCCTACATCGCCTATCAGCGTTCGCGCACCAAAGCCGAGGAGGCGGAGAGCCTCGCCCTCCTCGCGGAGGTTTTTGAATGGCGCGAGATGTGGCGCCCCGCGCTTACGGCCTATCGCCTCAGCCTCGAGGCTGAAGACGATGCCGATATCCGTGCGGATTACGAAGCCCTGCGCGAGGAGCGCGGTTTCCGGCTTGTGCGACAGGAAACGGATGCTGATTCCGCGACCCCACGCGCCTGCTTCGTGTTCTCAGAACCACTCGCGAGGGGGCGCGTGGATTTCGCGCCCTATGTCGCGATCACCGGGCGCGGCGATTTCGCTGTCACGGCTGAAGACACGCAAATCTGCGTGGAAGGTCTGCGCCACGGCGAGCGCTATGGAATTGTGCTCCGTGCGGGCATCCCATCGACCATTGCCGGCGAAAACCTCCTGAAAAACGCGGATTACGACATCTATGTCCGCGACCGCAAAGCCTCGGCACGCGGCTCCGGGCGAGCCTATGTGCTGCCGAAAACCGGCCAGCAAGGCATTCCCGTGGTGAGCGTGAACACGACGACCCTCGGCGTGAAAATCCTGCGGATCGGTGACCGCAACCTCGTCTCGACCATCCGCGATGGCGGGTTTCTCGATCCGATCGAGCCCTACAAGATGCGCTCGATCATCGAGAATTCGGGACAGCAGGTCTGGTCCGGCACGATGGACGTGAAATCCGAGCTGAACAAAGATGTCACCACCGCCTTTCCGGTTCAGGAAGCGGTGGGCGAGTTGAAGCCGGGCGTCTATCTCCTTGTCGCGAAGCCCGATGCCTTCCGCGAGGGCTCCGAGCGCACCGATGGTTTCAACGAATATGACGATGCCGAAACACTCGCGACGCAATGGTTTGTTGTTTCCGACCTTGGCCTGACTGCCTTTTCCGGCGGCGATGGCATGGCTGTTCTGGTCCGCGGGCTCGCCAATGCCGCGCCAATCGCCAATGTCGACGTCAAGCTGATCGCAAAAAACAACGAGATTCTCGGCACAGCACGCTCTGATGCGCGAGGTGTCGCGCGTTTCGAGGCTGGTCTCTCGCGCGGCACGGGCGGGCTCCAGCCCGGCCTCGTGAGTGCCGAACTCGCCGGCGATTATGGTTTTCTCGACCTCACGCAAACTGCCTTCGATCTCACCGATCGCGGCGTGAAGGGGCGTATTGCGC
>JBOFZC010000290.1:0-3030 GCA_051654985.1 Rhabdaerophilum sp. | reverse complement strand
ACTCGATCAGCTTCGGCCCTTCCGGCCCGATCATCAGCCCAACGAAAAGGATGCCGCGATAGGGCATGCCGCGCTTCACCATCTCGCGCGCCACAGGTTTCACGATCTCATCGAGCGTGCGCTTCTCGATTTCGGCCGTAAAAACCGGCGGGGGCGAATAGACCCCCATACCGCCGGTGTTCGGGCCCTTGTCGCCATCGAAAGCGCGCTTGTGATCCTGTGCTGCGCCGAAGGGCACAACCGTTTCGCCATCGACGAGGCAGAAATAGCTCGCCTCTTCGCCGATGAGGCATTCCTCAATGACGACGCAGGCCTTGGCCTCGCTGGCATAAAGCGCTTCAAGGGCCGCAATGGCCTCTGCCACTGTTTCGGCGACTGTCACGCCCTTGCCGGCCATCAAGCCATCATATTTCACGACGATCGGAGCGCCTTGACGCTTCACATAGTCAACGGCTGAAGCGAGGTCGGTGAAGGTCTCGTAGGCTGCTGTGGGCGCACCTGCCGCGACAGCGACGGATTTCGTGAAATCCTTGGAACCCTCCAGTTGCGCTGCGGCTTTCGATGGTCCGAACACCCGGATGCCCGCGCCTTCCAGCGGATCCGTTATTCCTGCTACCAACGGCGCCTCCGGCCCGACGACCACGAGGTCCACCCGGTTTTCTTTGCAGAAAGCGATTATGCCCGCGTGGTCATCGAGTTTGAGAGCCACCCGCTCGCCCAGCTCCGCCATCCCAGGATTGCCCGGAGCGATATAGAGTGTCTCAAGCAGCGGGCTCGCGGAAATCGCCCAAGCCAGGGCATGTTCACGTCCGCCGCCGCCCAGCAACAAAACCCGCATCCCATCGCTCCATTCGCCTGTCGAAACTTCGTGCACGCTGTAGCATCGCCGCGCGCTGATCTCTACACTCACTCCAACATGGATGACATTCCCAACAATACGCCGGAATATTCGGTTTCCGATCTCGCAGGGGCGCTCAAGCGCACGCTGGAAGATGCCTTCGGGCATGTGCGGCTGCGTGGCGAAATTTCGGGCTATCGCGGCCCGCATTCATCCGGTCACGTTTACTTCTCGATCAAGGATCAGAACGCGAAAATCGACGCGGTGATCTGGAAGGGCGTGTTCGGCAAGCTGAAATTCCGCCCTGAAGAGGGTTTGGAGGTCATTGCCACCGGGCGGATCACCACGTTTCCCGGTAAATCCACCTACCAGATCATTGTCGAGGCGATCGAACCGGCAGGTGTCGGCGCGCTGATGGCACTGCTCGAAGAGCGCCGTCGCAAACTCACAGCCGAGGGTGTGTTCGATGAGGCGCGCAAGAAGCGCCTGCCCTATCTGCCGCGCGTCATTGGCATCATCACCTCGCCGACGGGTGCCGTGATTCGCGACATGATCCACCGGCTCGCGGATCGTTTCCCGAGGGATGTGCTGCTCTGGCCGGTGCGTGTGCAGGGCGATGGCTCGGCGGAAGAGGTTGCGGCTGCGATTCGCGGGTTCAACAGCATTCATCCGGGTGGGAGCATTCCTCGCCCCGATGTTCTCATCGTCGCGCGCGGTGGAGGCTCGCTCGAGGACTTATGGAGTTTCAACGAGGAAATCGTCATCCGCGCAGCAGCGGAATGCGAGATTCCTCTGATCTCAGCGGTTGGTCACGAAACCGACTGGACCTTGCTGGATCTTGTTGCCGATATCCGCGCGCCAACGCCCAGTGCGGCCGCCGAAATGGTGGTGCCGGTGCGTGCCGATCTCCTGCATGCCTTGCGCGATCGCGGCGCGCGGCTCGCCGGTGGCGTGATGCGGCTGCGCGATCGGGCGCGGCGCGATTATCTCGCGTTGATCCGTGCCTTGCCCGACGCCAAGAGGCTGATCGAAAACCCGCAGCAGCGGCTTGATCTCACGCTCGCCAAACGCGAAGCCGCGATCCGGGCGAGCCGAAATGCCAAGGAAATGGCGTTGCTGGCGCTTGCGCGCCGTCTCTCTGCCCAGCGGCCGGAGGCACGGCTTGCGCGCATCTCGGAACGCCTGAAGGGGCTGGAAGCGCGCCTACCGGTGGCGCTCGCCAATCGTATCAATCTCGCGAAACGCGATCAATTGCAGGGCAAGACCCGATTCGATGCGCTCGCGGAGCGGCTCAAGCGCGCACCCCGCCTGTTGTGGCAAAGGCAGGGCGAAAGGCTTGGCAAAGCCGGGCAATTGCTCGGTGCCCTCGGCTACAAGCAAGTGCTCGGGCGGGGATTTGCTGTCGTGCGCAATGCGGCCAACCAGCCTGTGCGTTCCGCAACGATGGCCGGAGCGGAAAGCCGCCTCAACATTGAATTCGCTGATGGAGCCATTGCAGTGACGCCTGGCGCAGATGGTGTGTTGGAGCCAGCCAAAGTTGTTCAGCGCACAGCAAAGCTCAAAACCGGCCCCGATCAGGGCAATCTGTTCTGAGCGCTTGCCAAAACGGCTGCTCTATCGCTACGAAATCGGAGACAGGAGCCCAGAATGTTGCGTCCACCCGCTTTCGGCACCGAGGCCGTGCTCGAATACTCGAACAGTGATTACCGCATCTTGCGGCAAGGCACGTTCGTGCGTTGCGGCGTGACCGGTAACCCAATCCAGCTCGAGGATTTGCGCTACTGGAGCTCCGAGCGGCAGGAAGCCTATGCCTCGCCGGAAGCCGTGCTGAAGCGGCTCTGTGAAGAGGCCGTCGCGCGATAAATCATCGCCAAGAGGTCATCGGGGAGAGCGATGCTCACCGGCACCACGAGAGAGGCCGACCGGAGCTTTTCGAGCATCTCTCCGCCAGCGAGGCGCACAGCGTCCTTCTCGGTGGTCACAGGCCGGGCCGTGAGCCGAGAGGCTTCCGTGAGGATGTGGGCGGCATCCTCCTCCGCATAGGCATGGTGATCGCCATAGGCGAGCAGACCAGCAACCTCAGCCCCACTTTCCACCAGGGTTTCGCCAAATTTCGCGGGCCTGCCGATGCCACAGAAAGCCAGCACGCGCTGGCCGCGCAAAGATTTTTTGATCGTGTTTTTCACCTGCAT
>JBOFZC010000289.1:0-5894 GCA_051654985.1 Rhabdaerophilum sp. | reverse complement strand
TTTCGTTCAGAGATTTGGTTACGAAGCGCTGAATCTGTTGATGAAAGATGAACGTTTTGCGCCAGTGCAAGGGGGTGCTTGTGATGAAGCCCAAAACAAGATTTTGAACCGAATTTCTGCAGCACGAAAGCGATTGAAGTGATGGCTGTTTGTCGCTGGTGCATATTTCTTGATTTTTGCACCAGAGGCATTGCAGCCTTTGATCACATCGGAAGCAGTTCGGGAGGCTAACTGCGTCCCGCTCCGCTCAAGCCCCGCCTCAAATCGCCTTTGAAAGCGACAACGGCGTCGTGCCCAGTTTGCGTTGGATATTGCCGCCGCGCAGATAGGTCTTCGGGCTCGAATTCTCGCTCAGCGTATCGGCGAGGTCGCGCATCAACCCCTCGGAAACCGTGCGTGCAGTCGCGACCACGGCCATGTTGAGGTTCATCAGATGCGCAAAGCTTTCATGCCTTCCCTTGAGCGAAGGCAGGCCCGAGGGCTGGAAACGCCCGATCGCAATCGCATTGGATTTCAACAACTCAAGGCAACGCGTATAAAGCTGGGCAGCCTCGTTCTTGTCCATGGCGAGGGAAAGGGCCTCCCGCACACGGCCCTTGCGGAACAATTCCGTTTCCTGCTCGATGATCGGCTCCAGCCGGTCGAGCGCGGAAAGCGCTGAATTGACAAGGGTTTCCGCTTCCTCAGGCTTGGTAACCTTCGGACGCGGATCGAGGCGCTCAGGCGCCGGGCCTCTGGGACGCATTGGACGACAACTCCTGGTGACGCAACATTTCACGGTAGATCTGCGGGGCGAGGCCAATGCCGCCGTTTTTGGCGATGTTCTGGCCGTAGTTTTCAATCATCATTCCGCGCCAGGCATCCTGGCCGGGGCCATTGCCCATCGGGCCTTCGCCATCGATGCCTTCGAACATCGTGCCGAGCATGGTCTGGAAAAAGTTCGCTTCAAGCCCTTGCGCCGTTTCCCAGGCGCGGCGGTTGACTGGCGCGTTCTGCGGCAGCAGGCCTGCCGATTTGGCGCGCGCGATTTCCTGGGCGTAATTCGGATTGGAGCCGACCGGGTTCATCACATCACCTCGATTTCGGCCTGGAGCGCACCGGCAGCCTTGATCGCCTGAAGGATGGAGATCAGGTCACGCGGGCCAACACCCAGAGCATTGAGGCCATCGACGAGTTCACGCAGCGAGACGGAGTCGCGCACGATTGCGAGCTTTTTCTTGTCGTCGGTATCCACCCGCACACCGGTGCGCGGCACTACCACGGTCTGGCCGCGCGAGAAGGGCTCGGGCTGGCTGACTTCCGGCTGCTCGGTGATGGTTACGGTCAGGTTGCCCTGAGCGACCGCCACCTGGCTCACGCGCACATCCTTGCCCATCACGATGATGCCGGAGCGCTCATCGATCATGACGCGGGCGCGCTGGTCGGGCTCGACGCGCAATTGCTCCACTTCAGTGAGCAGGCGCACCATATTGCCTGGGAAGGCCTTGGGGATGTTCACGACCACCGTCGAGGGGTCGGTTGGTTCAGCGGAATCGGCGCCGAGGAAATCGTTGATCGCCGCAGCGATCCGCCGGGCTGTGGTCAGATCCGGGTTGCGCAAGGCGAGGCGCAGATTCTGGAGCTTGTTGAGGTGGAAATCGACTTCGCGCTCAATCAGCGCGCCATTGGCAATGCGACCGACGGTGGGAACGCCGCGCGTGATTTTTGCAGCTTCACCTTCGGCAGAAAAACCGGAAATCGCGAGCGAGCCCTGCGCCACAGCGTAAACCTCGCCATCGGCACCAAGCAGCGGGGTTGCGAGAAGCGTCGCGCCCTGGAGTGATTTTGAATCGCAAAGGGCGGAAACCGTCACGTCGAGGCGCGTGCCTTGCGTCGAGAAGGCAGGGAGATTGGCGGTGACCATCACGGCGGCGATGTTGGCGGTGCGGATATTGGCACCCCGCGTGTTCACGCCGAGGCGCTCCATCATCGCCTGCATGGATTGGCGGGTCATCGGGCAGTTATTGAGGGTATCTCCGGTGCCGTTGAGGCCGGTGACGAGTCCATAGCCCACGAGCTGGTTCTCGCGCACGCCCTCGACGGAAGCGAGATCCTTGATGCGGGAGAGCGCATGCGCATCAGGCGTTGCCACAAGGCCGACACCGATCGCCGCGAGACTCGCCGCCAGAACGAAGTCGCGCAGACCACCCAGCCGCTCGATCAATCCAATGCCCATTCGCATGCCTCTGCTCCTCGTTCGCGCCTTGGCCGGCTTGACCAGCCTCAACCGTGACTTGGGTTCTCGAAATCAGGTGAACGCACGCGAGACAGGAGACGTTCTGGCTTCTTCTAGCGATTGGCATGCCAAGGGTGAGTGAGATTTAATGCGTTGAAATCACAAGATGAAAATTATTCACGGCAACCCATGTCGGCAGGAATGATCGGCATTTTCCGCTGCCCCCGGCAGAAATTTCCCCCTTTGGTTACACTCGCTTAACCACATCAGTAGCAATCTTCGTTTTGAAGCGGTGGTTGCCCTAAGGTTGTGGGCGTCTCCATTTCCGTTTGCTCATCGTTTCATGGGCAACAGAAGGTTCAGGCGGCATGCGGATTATCGACCAAAGAAACGTCCAATCTCTCTCCAACACGCGCAATGCGCGTGGGAGTGCCGCTGCGGGCGGCGCACGTTTCACTCTGGATCAGGGTTCGCCCACCGCGAAAGCCGAGAACGCTGCGCCGGCTGCTATTTTGGGTGGCCTTGAGGCGCTGATTGCCATTCAATCCGAAGACACGACCAAAGAGCGTCGCCGTCGCGGCGTGCGCCGCGGACAGGGCCTTCTCGATCTCCTGGACGAGCTCAAGATCGCGTTGCTCGCCGGCCATTTGCCCGCTGATCTGCAGGCGCGCCTGGCCATCGCGATGCGCGACGAGAGCTTCAGCGGTGATCCGCGTCTCGATTCCATTCTTGAGGGCATTGATCTGCGCGCAGCAGTTGAGCTCGCGAAACTGCGCCAAGCTGCACGTGGCTGAAGCTCTCCCTGCGCTCCACGTTCATTTCTGAGCAGAACACAATCAGAATTTCACAGAAAACGCCCAGAATTGCGGCATGCTGTCGCAGTTTTGTCTGAGAATTTCCGGATTGCGCACGTTTCTGTGATAATTTTCACGCCGTCATTGTCTCGAAAAGATCGACGCTGTATGTGCGGGCGAAGTCGTCGCGTTACACGAGGGAGTGAGTCGAGATGGCGCGCAGGATGGATGAAGTTTCCGGAGGCGATATGGCGAAAGCAGCCCTCTCCAAGTCCCAGCCCATCGTGCTTGGCAAGGCCGTGAAGCTGGAAAGCGGTTACCGCCCCACGAGCGATGAGCCTTTCATGAATGATCGCCAGCGGGAGTATTTCCGCCGCAAGCTGATCGCCTGGAAGGACGAGATCATCCGCGACGCTGAACTCACGGTTACGGCCATGCAGGCCGATACGGATGCGCATCCCGATCTTGTGGATCGCGCTTCTTCTGAAGGCGACCGCGCGATCGAGTTGCGGGCGCGCGACCGCCAGCGCAAGCTGATCGCCAAAATCGACGCAGCGCTCGCCCGGATCGAGGACGGCACTTACGGCTATTGCGAGGAAACCGGCGAGCCGATTACGCTCGCCCGCCTTGACGCACGTCCGATCGCAACACTGTCGATCGAAGCGCAGGAGCGTCACGAGCGGCGCGAGAAAATCTATCGCGACGATTGATTTTCGTGGCGGCTGCTCGAAACCCAGAAATGGCATTGCGGCGCATGAAAATTGATCGCGACGATTGATCTAGCTCGATCAAACATATCCCGAAGGCCGGCAGCTGCCGGCCTTTTTTGTATCCCGCATTGGCAATTCGTCTAATCTCACCCATCAGGGGGCAAGACAGGTCAAGGTTGCTGCCCTATATCGGGTTTTTTCGCGCCGAACAGAAAAGCAATCCGGCGTTGCGCTTCGGGAGAGCGTTTGATGGCATTGAAGCTCTATTATGCGCCAGGCACAATCGCACTTGCAGCCCATATTGCTCTTGCAGAGGCAGGCGCTGATTATCAGGCGATTGCGCTAGATTTTTCTAAAAATGAGCAGCGTTCTGAGGCTTATCTTGCGGTCAATCCCAAAGGGCGTGTGCCGGCTCTGATCACGGAGCGGGGAATTCTCACCGAAACACCGGCGATCCTCACTTACATTGCCCAAAGCCATCGGCAGGCCCATCTCGCGCCGCTTGAAGATGCCTTTGCTTTTGCCGAATTGCAGGCTTTCATGGCCTATTTGTCATCCACCATGCATGTGGCGACGGCGCATTTTCGCCGCGCTGCGCGGTGGGCTGATCTCGAATCTTCTTTCGAGGATATGCGCGCCAAGGTGCCGCAGAACACGCGCGATTGCTGCCGGTTGATCGAAGACGAGTATTTTGATGGTCCATGGGTCATGGGCGCGGAATACACGATCGCCGATCCCTATTTTTTCACTCTTGCGAATTGGATTGAGCGCTTCGATATCGCGGTTTCGGAATTCCCGAAGATCGCGTCTCACCGCGAGGCCATGCAGGCCCGTCCAGCAGTCCGGCGAGCGCTCGCTGAACAGAATCCGGCATCGTAAAAAACGCAAAAAAGATCGGGAGAGAAACATGATCAGCTACGGGCATTTCATCGGCGGCAAGCATGTCGCTGGCACCTCGGGTCGCTTCGCAGATGTCTTCCAGCCGATGGATGGCACAGTGCGCGGCAAGGTGGCGCTCGCCTCGAAGGCGGATATGCGTATGGCTGTCGAGAACGCACTGGCTGCGCAACCAGCATGGGCCGCCACCAATCCGCAGCGGCGTATGCGCGTGCTGATGAAGTTCATCGATCTTGTTGCACAGAATAACGATGAGCTCGCCGATATTCTCGCGCGCGAGCATGGCAAAACCATTCCCGATGCGAAAGGCGATATCCAGCGCGGCATCGAAGTAATCGAGGTCTGCCTCGGTGCGCCGCATATGCTCAAGGGCGAGTTCACCGAAGGGGCGGGGCCGGGGATCGACCTTTATTCGATGCGCCAACCGTTGGGTGTTGTGGCCGGCATCACGCCGTTCAACTTTCCGGCCATGATCCCGATGTGGAAAATGGGCCCCGCCATTGCCTGCGGCAATGCGTTTATTCTGAAGCCATCCGAGCGCGACCCTGGCGTGCCGATGCGTCTCGCGGAGCTGCTGATCGAGGCGGGTTTGCCGGCGGGCATCTGCAATGTCGTCAATGGCGACAAGGAAAGCGTGGATGCCATCATCGACGATCCCGACATCAAGGCGATCGGATTTGTCGGCTCGACCGCGATCGGCGAATACATTTACGGGCGCGGCTGCGCCAACGGCAAGCGTGTGCAGGCCTTTGGCGGCGCCAAGAACCACATGATCATCATGCCCGATGCCGATATGGATCAGGCTGTCGATGCACTGATCGGTGCGGGTTATGGCGCAGCCGGCGAGCGCTGCATGGCGATCTCGGTCGCGGTTCCCGTGGGACATGATACCGCTGAGCGGCTGATGAAAAAGCTCACCCCGCGCGTTGAAAGCCTGCGCGTTGGCCCTTCAACGGATGGCACGGCGGATTTCGGCCCGCTGGTGACAAAGGCCCATCTCGAACGCGTGAAAGGCTATGTCGATCACGGCGTGACAGAGGGTGCGAAGCTCGTCGTTGATGGGCGCGGCTTCAAAATGCAGGGCTATGAAAACGGCTTCTACATGGGTGGTTGCCTGTTCGATCACGTGACCCCCGAAATGAAAATCTACAAGGAAGAGATTTTCGGCCCGGTGCTGAGCGTGGTGCGCGCCAAGGATTACGAGGCGGGGCTGAAGCTCGCCAACGACCATGAATACGGCAATGGCGTCGCGATCTTTACGCGTGACGGCGATGCCGC
>JBOFZC010000288.1:0-11028 GCA_051654985.1 Rhabdaerophilum sp. | reverse complement strand
TATCTCGACCCTTTGGCCGACAAGCTACTGATTGCCGCGAGCTTCGTGGCTCTGTTCGCTGTTCAGGCCATGCCCTATTGGCTCGTGGTGTTGGTGATTTTCCGTGATGTGATGATTGTCGGTGCGGTTGCCATCGCCTGGCTGCTGAACAACCCGATCCCGATCGAGCCGCTGCTGGTTTCAAAATGCAACACAGCTGCGCAGATTGGTGCCGTGGCCTTCACGCTCGCGGCAGGCAGCTTTCTCGTTGCGCCTATCAACGCCCACCAAATCGTCCACCTGGTCGTCGCGCTCTTGACCGTGGTCTCTGTCGGCGCCTACTTCGTGAAATGGTTCCGGCATATGGCCGATTAGCAAGGGGGCTGCCATGACACTCCAGCGCCAGATCGGCTTCTGGCTTGCCTGTCTTGCGGGCTTTATCGCCTTTCTCTACCTGTTTTCGGGCATTCTCATGCCCTTTGTGGCAGCCCTGATCCTTGCCTATTTGCTTGATCCTGTCGTGGACCGACTGCAGCGCATCGGGATTTCGCGCCTTTGGGGCACAGTGATTGTCATGCTTCTCGTGACAGTTGCTTTCGTTATCCTGTTGCTCTCGGTGGCACCTGTTCTCGTGAACCAGCTTGCGAGTTTTATTACGAAAGTGCCGGGCTATGTCGCCCGCATCCAGACGCTGATCACGGAACAAGGTGGCCCGTTGATTGAGCGCATCGGCGGCACGGAGAGATTGACCGAAATCCAGGCTGCGCTTTCAGGTGGTCTCGGGGATGCCGCGAAATGGGCGGGGGGCGTGCTAACCTCCATTATTTCCGGTGGCTCGACCATTGTTGGCGTGATCTCGCTGCTGGTGCTCACACCCGTGATCGCCTTTTACCTGCTGCTCGATTGGGACCACATGATCGAGAAAGTTGATAGCTGGCTGCCGCGCCAGCATGCGCCTGTGGTGCGTGATCTCGCACAGCAGATGGACCAGAGCGTCGCCGGATTTTTGCGCGGGCAGGCGCTGCTGTGTCTGTTGCTTGGGCTTTTCTATGCCGTGGCTCTGACCATGATCGGGCTGAATTTCGGCTTTCTCATCGGGATCATCGCGGGCGTGATCTCGTTCATTCCTTTTGTGGGATCGATTACTGGCCTGTTGATCAGCGGTGGTGTGGCGATCGCGCAATTCTGGCCAGAATACATCTGGATCATCGTCGTGCTGGCGGTGTTCGGCATCGGGCAATTTGTCGAAGGCAACATTTTGCAGCCAAAGCTTCTCGGCAACGCCGTTGGGTTGCATCCGGTCTGGCTGATGTTCTCATTGCTGGCCTTCGGCTCTCTGTTCGGTTTTGTCGGCGTTCTGCTTGCGGTGCCGGTTGCGGCGGCGATCGGCGTGCTCGTGCGTTTCGCGTTGGGGCAATATCTGGGAAGTGCTGTTTATCACGGTAAGCCACCGAGCCGGATGGCGCGGACGGATACGTGACCCGCGACAGCCAGCTTCTGCTGCCTTTCGACCTGGTGCCGGCTTACGGGCGCGAGGACTTCCTGGTGGGAAGGCCGAACGAGACCGCATTCGATTACATCGCGCGCTATCCACGCTGGCTTGCGCCTGCGGCTTTGATCATCGGCCCTGAGGGAAGTGGAAAAAGCCACCTCGCAGCCATTTTTGCGGCAGAAAGCGGGGCGCAAACCATACGTGCTGACCATCTCGCTTTCGAGGAGGTGCCGCTGTATGCGAAATCGGGTGCGTTGGTGATGGAGGACGCGGATCGTTTTCCGCCCAATGAACGCGCCCTGTTCCATTTGATCAACCTCGCCCGCGAAACCGGGCTTTTTCTGGCGATCACCGCGCGGACGCCGCCAGAGGAATGGGGGCTTCTAACCCCCGATCTGCTTTCGCGCTTGAGGGCACAGCCGCGTCTCGCGCTCGGAGAGCCCGACGAAACCATGCTGGGTGCCTTGCTAATCAAACTTTTTTCGGATCGGCAGATCACGGTCGAGACGTATGTCGTGACCTACACACTTGCGCGGATCGGGCGGAGTTACCGCTCGGTGCTCGCACTCGTTGCGGCGCTTGATCAGCTTTCGCTCGCTCGCAAACGCCCGATCACTCGCGCTCTCGTCGCTGAAGTGCTTGGCGAAGTGCCCGATGACGACGAGAGTGCCTGACTTTTCACTTTTCATGTCTCACAGCTGAAATAAACTGCGCGCTATCCCGAGCGGATTCTTTTCAAGGCTCAGCCAAACATCATGATTTCCAACGATACCCGTCCGTTAAGCCCCGAAGATTTGGCGCGTCACCCCAGCCGTTTCATCAACAGGGAACTCTCCTGGCTGCAATTCAATCGTCGCGTGATGGAAGAGGCGGGCAATCCGGGCCATCCGCTGCTCGAGCAGCTGCGCTTTCTTTCGATCTCCGCGAACAATCTCGATGAGTTCTTCATGGTCCGCGTTTCGGGCCTGATCGAGCAGATGATCGCCGGCGTGCTGACACCTTCTGATGATGGCCTGACACCGGAACAGGCGCTTCTCGCGATCAATGGCGAGGTGGAAACTCTTACGGCCGATCAGCAGGATCGCTGGCGCAAGCTTCGGAGTTTGATTGAGGCAGCAGGGATCGTCGTCGTTGCTCCGCTTGACCTCAATGATGAGGATCGAGACGCCTTGCGCCAGACTTTTCTTGCCGCGATTTTTCCTACCCTCACACCGCTCGCGATCGACCCAGCGCATCCATTCCCGTTTATCCCGAATCTAGGGTTCTCGCTGGCGCTGAAACTGCAAAAGCAAAGCGACGGACGGGTGATGAAGGCGCTGATCCGCCTGCCACAGAAGCTGGAACGCTTCATTCGGCTGCCGGATGCCGGAGGCAAGCAGCGTTTTATTCTGCTTGAACATGCAATCACCTTGTTCGCGCCCAAGCTGTTCCCGGGCTACGCGCTCAAGGGTATCGGCGCGTTCCGGGTGATCCGCGACAGTGACATCGAGATCGAGGAAGAAGCCGAAGACCTCGTGCGCACCTTTGAGACCATGCTCAAGCGCCGCAAGCGCGGCGTGGTCATCCGCCTCGAGATCGAGGCCGCGATGCCAGAAGATTTGCGAAATTTCGTCACGATGGAGCTGCGTGTCACGGCGCGAGAGGTTTACATCATTGATGGCATGCTGGCGCTGAACGACCTCTCGCAGCTTGTTTCTGTTGAGCGTCCTGACCTCAAGTTCGAACCGCACACGCCTCGCTTCCCCGAGAGGATGCGCGAACATGGCGGCGATTGTTTTGCTGCCATTCGCCAGAAAGACCTTGTTGTCCACCACCCCTATGAGAGCTTCGATGTGGTGGTGAATTTTCTAGAGCAGGCCGCGCGCGACCCCAATGTCATCGCGATCAAACAGACGCTCTATCGCACCTCAGCCAACAGCCCGATCGTGCGCGCGCTTTCGGAAGCCGCCGAGGCCGGCAAGAGCGTGACCGCTCTTGTGGAGCTAAAAGCCCGCTTCGATGAAGAGGCAAATATCCGCTGGGCGCGCGATCTCGAACGCGCCGGCGTGCAGGTGGTCTATGGCTTCATCGAACTGAAGACTCACGCCAAGCTCAGCCTGGTTGTGCGGCGCGAAGGGCAGGGGCTTGTCACCTATTGCCATGTCGGCACCGGGAACTACCACCCGATCACCGCCAAGATCTACACCGACCTCTCGTATTTCACAGCGGATCCGGTGATCGGACGAGATGTCGCACGCATCTTCAATTTTATCACGGGGTATGCGGAACCCGCAGAGCTCGAGGCGATGGCGGTTTCGCCCATCACGCTAAAGCCGAAACTTCTTGTGCATATTGCTGCCGAAACCGCCTTCGCAAAGGCCGGAAAATCCGGTGCGATCTGGGGAAAATGCAACTCGCTTGTCGACCCGGAAATCATTGACGCTCTCTATGAAGCGAGCCGGGCCGGGGTGCAGATTGACCTCGTTGTTCGCGGGATTTGCTGCCTCAGGCCGGGAATTCCGAAGTTTTCCGAGAATATTCGCGTTAAATCCATTGTCGGGCGCTTTTTGGAACATGCCCGCATTTTCTGCTTCGGCAATGGCTTTGGGCTGCCGCATGCGAAAGCGACGGTCTATATCGCTTCAGCCGATCTTATGCCGCGCAATCTCGATCGGCGGGTCGAAACGCTATGCCCCATTGTGAACGTAACAGTGCATGAGCAGGTGCTATCGCAGATCATGCAGGCGAACCTTCTCGACAACGAACAGAGCTGGCAGGTCTTGCCTGATGGCTCATCCTCGCGCATGAGTGCGGCGCAAGGCGAGGAGCCCTTCAATGCTCATCGCTATTTCATGACGCATCCGAGTTTGTCAGGTCGTGGCGCCTCTCTCAAGCTTTCGAGCCCCCGTACACTCGCCAAGGCCCGGGCAGCCCGGGGCTGAAGGCTATCGTTCGCTCACGAAGGGGCCGGTCGGCGTCATCGATATCGGCTCGAACTCGGTGCGTCTTGTCGCCTACGATCTTCACTCGCGCGCGCCCGTGCCGATGTTCAACGAGAAGAGCCTGTGTGGTTTGGGCCGCGAGGTCGCGGTCACAGGATTTCTGCCCAAAGACGGGCTCGATCAGGCCATTGCCGCCCTGAAGCGTTTCCGCGTTCTGTGCGACATGATGCGCGTTGAGACGCTTTACGTGCTGGCAACCGCGGCGGCCCGCCGGGCTCTCAATGGACCGGCCTTCATTGCTGAGGTGAGGGAAATCCTGCGCTCGGATGTGACGGTGCTCACGGGCGCCGAAGAGGCGCGACTGGCTGCCCTCGGGGTGCTCGCCGGAAACTATCAGCCGGATGGCCTCGCAGGCGATCTTGGCGGCGGAAGTCTCGAGTTGATTGATGTTGCGAATGGCCGCGTGGGTGAAGGCGTAAGTCTTGAACTCGGGGGCCTTGCCTTGCGCGATGCCGCTGGCAAGAGCCTCAAAAAGGCGACGAAAATCGTTCAGGATGCCCTGGCGGATGTTCCGATCATCCGGCAGGCGGCGGGGCGCGATATCATCGCCATCGGCGGAACATGGCGTGCCATTGCTCGCTTGCACATGGCCAAGATTGGCTACCCTCTGAATGTTCTGCACGGCTACGTCGCCGACGCGAAGGCCATTGCCGAGTTCTGCCAAGATTTGCAGAAGGTCGACATCGATACGATGCCGGCGATCTCTGAAATCTCGAAAGAGCGACGTCCACTCATCGCCTATGGCGCGTTAGTGCTGGAGAACCTGATCCGTTTGAGTGGGGCGGCACGACTTTCGGTTTCCACCTCCGGTGTGCGTGAAGGGATGTTGCATTCCGCTTTGCCACCGGAGATGCAAGCGGTCGATCCTTTGCTCGTGGGCGCGCGCGCTTTTTCCGATTTGCACGCGCGTGATCCGGCTCATGCCGATGATCTCATTGCCTGGACTGATGCTTTCGCCGCCACGGCCTTCCCGAATGAGGCGCCCGAGGCACGGCGTATCCGCCACGCGGCCTGCCTGATTTCCGAGATCGCCTGGCGCGCCAATCCGGATTATCGCGCTGAGGAAGCCTCACGGATGATCGCCTATGCAGCCTTGGGCGCGATCTCGCATCGCGAACGCGCATTCCTCGCGAGCGTGCAGCATGCGCGCTACGAAGGCCTGACGGAGAACGTCGCGCCACCCTTGCGATCGCTGCTCTCCTTGCGGGAGATCGACAACGCCCGCGCCTTGGGTTGCCTCATCCGTGTGGCCTATAATATCTCTGCCGGACAACGCGGCATTCTGCCCAAAACTCCGATTGCGGTCGAAGGTGGCAAGATTGTCCAGCATCTTCCGGACTCTTTTGCGAATCTGAGCAATGAACGCCTGACTGGGCGGCTGAAACAGACGGCAAAGATGTTCAACCTCGATTTCGAGATCAAACTGGTTTGATCACGCCTCAGCAATCGGCCTCGGAACCGTGACGACGCGGCCTTTCTCAAGCCCAAGCGTCACTTCGCCCCGAATGAGCTTTTGCGCGAGGCTGCCGTAAATCTCGCCCCGCCAGCCTTGCAAAATCGGATGATCCTCGTCTGGCCGTGCCGCAAGCTGCTCGACATCATCGGCCGAACCGATCAGCCTCGATGCAACCTGGTTGCGATCGGCCACAGCTTGCAGCAACACTTTCAGCAATTGCACGAGCGCACCGGATACATTGGGCCGATCCGGCTCGGGTGGGGGCAGAATCGCGGGATCGAGCGTTACGGCACGCGCGATCGCCTCCAGAATATCCCCGCCTGCGCGGGATCTCTCAAAACCATTCGGCACCGCGCGAAGATGGCCGAGTTCGGCGACCGATTTTGGCTGGGCCATCGCGATTTCAACAAGACCATCGTCTTTCAGCACGCGACCACGTGGCACATCGCGCGATTGGGCCTCGCGCTCGCGCCAGGCCGCGAGTTCCTTCAGTGCAAGCTTTTCCGCTGGTTTGCGAAGGCGCGCCTTGATCTTGAGCCAGGCTTCATCCGGCACGGTTTCGTAATTCTTCGGGTTTGAAAGCGCGGCCATTTCGCCCGCAACCCAATCCTCACGGCTGTTTTTTGCGATGCGTGCCGCAAGCTTCTCATAGACCACCCTCAGATGCGTCACATCGGCGGCGGCGTAAACCAGTTGTGCCGCCGAAAGCGGCCGGCGCGACCAATCGGTGAAGCGCGAGGATTTGTCGATCTTCGCGTTGGCGAGCCCGCTCGCGAGGCTCTCGTAGCTCACCTGCTCGCCGTAGCCGCAGACCATCGCCGAAATCTGCGTATCGACCAGCGGGGCGGGGACAAGGCCACCCTTCTGCCAGATGATTTCAAGGTCCTGGCGCGCGGCGTGAAAGACTTTGGTCACCGCCGCATCAGCCATCAGCGCAAAGAAAGGCGCGAGATCGAGCCCTTCAGCAAGCGCATCCACGAGAAGAACCTCGTCCTCCCCCGCAAGCTGGATCAGGCAGAGCTTGGGGTAATAAGTGGTTTCGCGCATGAATTCGGTATCAACCGTCACGAAGCGTTCGGAAGCGAGCCGTTGGCAGGCTTCAGCCAGTTCGCGTGTTTCGGTGATCAGCGGGGGCAGGGCAGAGGCGTCGATGGGGGACATGAGCCGGGCCTTTAGCCGGAAAAAATGGCGCTGTCGCCCACCATTTTGACCAAGGGTGACAGGAAGCGCACGCAAATGCTTGACATCGAAGAGCCTCGCCGCTCTTGTCCGCGCCGGTTTGGTGGAACAGCCTAAAACGGATTCCCCGGTTTCCACCGCGAGATCAAAGAGCCTTTTCCGATGCATCGCTATCGTTCACACACCTGCGGCGGTCTGTCCGCCTCCGATATCGGGTCTACGGCCCGCCTTTCCGGCTGGTGCCACCGCATCCGCGACCATGGCGGCGTGTTGTTCATCGATCTGCGCGACCATTACGGAATGACGCAGATCGTGGTCGATCCGGATAGCCCCGCTTTCAAGGCGGCGGAAAAGGTGCGTGCGGAGTGGGTGATCCGTGTCGATGGCAAGGTGCGCGCGCGCCCCGCCGGGACCGAGAACGCGAACCTCGCCACCGGTCTGATCGAAATGTTCGTGACCGAGATCGAGGTTTTGGGTGCAGCCGCTGAATTGCCGGTGCCGGTGTTTGGCGATGTCGAATATCCTGAGGATCAGCGCCTCAAGTTCCGCTTTCTCGATTTGCGCCGCGAGAAGCTCCACAACAACATCATGACCCGCGTGAAGGTCATCGATTCCATGCGTCGCCGCATGAAAGAGGCGGGTTTCAACGAGTTTTCGACACCGATTCTCACGGCCTCCTCGCCCGAGGGTGCGCGCGACTTCCTCGTGCCGAGCCGCATTCATCCCGGGCAGTTTTACGCGCTGCCCCAGGCGCCTCAGCAGTATAAACAGCTTCTGATGATGGCGGGATTCGACCGCTATTTCCAGATCGCGCCGTGCTTTCGTGATGAAGACCCCAGGGCTGATCGCTTGCCCGGCGAGTTCTACCAGCTCGATGTCGAGATGAGCTTTGTCGAGCAGGATGACGTGTTTGCCGCAATGGAGCCGGTGATCCGCGGCGTGTTCGAGGAATTCTCGAACGGCCGGCCTGTCACGCCGTCGCCCTGGCCGCGCATTCCCTATGCCGAGTCGATGGCGAAATACGGATCGGACAAGCCGGATCTGCGCAACCCCATCGTGATGCAGGATGTCTCCGAACATTTCGCGGGTTCCGGCTTCAAGATTTTCGCGCGCATGCTCGAAGACCCGAAAAACCGCGTATGGGCGATCCCGGCAAAAACCGGCGGCAGCCGCGCTTTCTGCGACCGGATGAACTCCTGGGCGCAGGGCGAAGGTCAGCCGGGCCTCGGCTATCTGATGCTGAAAGATGGCGGCGGACAAGGCCCTATTGCCAACAACATTGGCCCGGAGCGCACCGAAGCCATCCGCACCCAGCTTGGCCTCGCCGATGGAGATGCTGCGTTCTTCGTCGCCGGCGACCCCGAGAAGTTCGTGAAGTTCGCTGGTTCCGCCCGCAACAAGGTCGCGGATGATCTGAACCTTGCTGACAAAAATCGCTTTGAATTCGCCTGGATCGTTGATTTCCCGATGTTCGAATGGAACGAGGACGAGAAGAAGGTCGATTTCAGCCACAACCCGTTCTCGATGCCGCAAGGCGGGCTTGAGGCGATGCTGACGCAGGAGCCCACCAGCATCAAGGCGTTCCAATACGATATCGCCTGCAACGGGTTTGAACTCGCTTCGGGCGGTATCCGCAACCACAAGCCGGAAGCGATGGTCAAAGCCTTCGAGATCGCGGGCTATGGCGAGGACACGGTGATCGAGCGCTTCGGCGGCATGTATCGCGCCTTCCAGTATGGCGCGCCGCCGCATGGTGGCATGGCCGCGGGTGTGGATCGCGTGATCATGCTGCTCTGCGATGCGCAGAACCTGCGTGAAGTCGCGCTCTTCCCGATGAACCAATCAGCACTGGATTTGCTGATGGGCGCGCCCTCCGAGGCCTCGACCAAGCAGCTGCGTGAATTGCATCTGCGGCTGAACCTGCCGGAGAAATGAGCAATTCTGCTTCACTCGACGGGAATGAAGGGCGGGGCGATTTGAAGCGTCTCGTCCGCGAAACATGGCGCACCTATTGGTGGCGTTATGCGGCCGCCCTCGCGTTGCTTTCTGTTGTGTCCGCCACCACCGCCGCGACGGCGTGGTTGATGAAGGATGTCATCAACGAGGTTTTCATCGCCAAAAGCTGGTCGGCGCTTGTGAGCATCGCCGTTGCGGTGCTGGTGATTTACGTGGCGCGCGGTCTTGCATCTTATGGGCAGGGCGTGATCCTCTACTTCATCGGCAGTGATCTTGTCGCGGATAACCAGCGGCGTCTCGTGACCAAACTCATGCGCGACGATGTCGGCACCATGTTGGGCCGGACGTCCAGCGAGCTTGTGCAGAAAATCACGATCGCCGCCGATTCTGGCCGGCAATTGCTGAACACGCTGGTCACTGGCCTCGGGCGGGACATCCTGACGCTCATCGGCCTCATCATCGTGATGGTGCTGCAAGACCCATTCATGAGCATTTTTGTGCTGATTGTCATGCCGATCGCGGCATTGCTGATCGGCAATCTCGGCAAGCGCATTCAGCGGGTGCTCAAGCGCCATATTTCGGTGTCGATTTCAATCGCCGACCAATTGCGTCAGGTGGTGCAGGGCTTTCGTGTGGTCAAAGCTTTTGGTGCTGAGGCCGCGATGACCGAAAAGCTCGGCGACGCCATCGCCGATCAACGTGCGCAGGGGCGCAAAATCGCGGTCCTCGCTGCGCGCACGCAACCGATTGTCGAGACGCTCGCGGGCATCGCGGTTGCCGGCATCATTCTCTATGGCGGCTGGCGGGTGATTGCGCACGGCGCGACGCCCGGCGCGTTTTTCTCCTTCATAACCGCCGTTTTGCTCGCCTATGACCCGGCGCGACGCATCGCTGGCGCCAAGCTTCAGATCGAGCAGGCGCTGGTGGGGTTGCGGATGTTCTACGACCTCCTCGATGAGCCCCCGCGCCATGCGGATAAAACGGATGCAAAGGCGCTGAGGGTTGGCGAAGGCCGCATTGCGGTCGAAAACCTCACCTTTGCCTATGAGGATGGCTCACCGCTGTTCAATGGCCTCGATCTTACCTTCGAGCCGGGCAAGACCACCGCGATTGTCGGCGGTTCCGGGGCCGGAAAATCGACGCTGATGAGCCTGATCTTGCGGTTCTGGCAGCCACAATCCGGGCGTATCCTTGTTGATGGGCAGGATATTGCGGATCTGCGCGCTGAGTCTTTGCGCGCCTCAACCGCTTATCTCGGGCAGGATGCTTTTCTGTTCGATGGCACGATCCGCGAGAACATTCTTGTGGCCAAGCGTGGTGCTTCAGACGATGAGATCATCGCTGCCGCAAAGGCCGCGCAAGCCCATGAGTTTATCCTCGCCCTGCCTCAAGGCTATGAGACGCCTGTGGGCGAGCTCGCCTCGCGCCTTTCCGGGGGGCAGAAGAGCCGCATTGCTATCGCCCGCGCTTTCTTGCGCGATGCGCCGATCCTGCTGCTCGATGAGCCGACAGCCGCCCTCGATGCCCAGAGTGAGGATGCCTTGAAATCAACGCTCGCCGAACTCGCCAAGGGCCGCACAACAATCCTCATCGCGCATCGCCTCGCGAGCATCACAGGGGCGGATCGTATTGTGGTGCTGAATGAGGGCCGCGTCGCCGAGAGCGGAGCGCATGCTGAACTCATCGCGCAACAGGGGCTTTATGCCTCGCTGCATGCGCTTCAGCGCGGGGAGGGGTAATGCGCCCGAAAGAGCTCTTGCGGGCTGTCTCGTCACCGAGTTTTATCCGCGATTTCCTGCGTTTCAGTGCCTTGGCGAAAGCGGCTGGTCGGCCCGGCCCGTCGTTCCAGCGCATTCGCCCGATCACGGATGAGGCGACGAAGGAAACCGGTTTCGACACGCATTATGTCTATCACACGGGATGGGCGAGCCAGGTTCTGGCGCGCACCAAGCCCGAGCGGCATGTGGATATCGGCTCCTCGTTGT
>JBOFZC010000287.1:0-7905 GCA_051654985.1 Rhabdaerophilum sp. | reverse complement strand
CCGGGCTGCGGCGCGCGAAACAATGCGATATTGCCCTTTTCGCCCACGCCCTCGATCAACTGATCGAGGCGGATGGTCTCGCCCGAAACTGTGATCTCGGATTTGAGCCGCATCGAGTTCTGGGCATAGGCCTGGCCTTGGCCGAGCATCGCGGCAAGAAGGCCGGTTGCCAGGGTGAGGGGAATGAAACGAGGTGTCATCTCTCAGCTCCCTTAGCCGCGGAACAGGTTCGAGGTGGCCTGGAGCATCTGGTCGGCGCCGGTGATCACCTTCGAGTTCAGCTCATAGGCGCGCTGAGCCTGGATCATCGCTGCGATCTCGGTGACCGAGTTCACATTTGATTCTTCCAAGTAGCCCTGCTGGAGGTTGCCGAAGCCATCGGCGCCCGGCGTGCCGTCAATGGCTGCACCCGATCCCGGTGTTTCGAGGAAGAGGTTATCGCCGATTGATTCGAGGCCAACCTTGTTGATGAACCGGCTCATGGTGAGCTGCCCCAGCACCTGCGGCTGAACCTGCCCCGGCAGCATGGCTGAGACCTGGCCGAACTGGTTGATCGAAACACTCGTGGCCGTCTGCGGCACGGTGATGCCAGGATCAACCAGATAGCCTTCCTTGTTGGTGATCCGGCCCTGGCTGTCGGTCTCGAAACCGCCATCGCGGCTATAAGCCGTGCGGCCATCCGGCATCTGGATGCGGAAGAAGCCCTCACCACGGATCGCGAGATCGTAGCTGCGCTCCGTCATCGTGATGTTGCCCTGGCTCATGATGCGCGGGGTTGCGACTGTCTTCACACCCGAGCCGACGAAGAGGCCGGCAGGGCTTTGTGTATTCTGGTCAGAGGTCGCGGTGCCGGAGCGGCGGTGGTGTTCATAGAGCAGATCCTGGAAATGGATGGTCTGCCGCTTGAAACCCGTCGTGCGCATGTTGGCGACGTTGTTGGCGATGACTTCGACATTCTTTTCCTGCGCCATCATGCCGGTGGCTGCGGTGTAAAGGGCACGCATGGGACTGGCCTTTCTGGTTCAGGTTCAGATGGATTCGCCGAGCCGCTGGATCGCGGTCTTGCGTGTTTCGTCGGTGCGCGAGACAAGGCCCGCGATGCTCTGATAGGCGCGGTTGACTTCGATCATCCGGCTGATCTCGATGACGGGCTTGACGTTGGAGCGCTCGACAAATCCCGATTGCACGCGGGCGAGCGTGGCCGGCTCAGGCTGGGCGCGAGAGCTGAACAGGTTCGCGCCGACATTCTCGAGCGATTGTGCATTGGCGAAGCGCACGAGGCGGAACTTGCCTCGTGTGACGCTGCCGGCCGATACAGTGCCATCCGCAGCGATGGAGATCGGCCCATCGGTAGAGGTAAACTGGAATGGGCCCTGCTCGCCGGTGACGCGATGGCCATCAGAGGTCACGAGCTCGCCGTTCGGGTTGAGCATCATCGCTCCGTTCCGCGTGAAGCGCTCGCCCTGCGGCGTCTGCACCACGAAGAAGGCATCGCCCTGAATGGCGACATCCAGTGGATTGTTGGTTGGCTCGAGCGTGCCCGCCGTCAGATCCAGCGGCGTGCCCTTGTCGACGACAAAGGAGACGCGGCGATCATCGCCTCGGCGGAATGTATCCGTGCTGGCAACCGGCATCTTGAACTCGGCAGAGTCCGACATGCGGCGCTTGAAACCATTCGTGGTGACGTTCGCGACGTTATTCGCGATGACGTCCATTTCGCGCCGCAACGCCATCTGGCGTGAAAGCGCAACCAGAAGCACGTTTTCCATGCCTCATCTCCTCGGTTGACTTCGATCGCCGATCTCTCGCTCCCCAGCGCAGACCATTGACCTCGGATTAACCATACCAATTGGCGTGCCAGATCGATTTTCGAGGATAAATTGATTAAAATCATAGGGATGAGTTTAGGAGGCATCATAAGAATTACCGCTACGCCTTGCCGGGCGGCAGAAATGATCAGGCAAAAATTGCCGAGAAGGCCGAAATCGAAAGCCTTCATTAACCATGCGGGCCCCAAGTTCGGGGGGAGGCACAAGGGGTACGCCACCGATTCCGGTTTATCCACCGGACAGGGGTTTTCCGGAGTGCAGAAGATGATCATCCGGGATGATCCCGGGCCGCAGGGTGGCAAAGATGGTTGCGAAGACAGCAAAGCCGGACGAACTTCCCGAAGAGGGCAAGGCCTCCGCATCGGCGGGCGGCCGCAAGAAGCTCATGCTTGTGAGCATTCTCGCGGCTGTCCTCGCGATTGGCGCGGGTGGCTACTATTATCAATGGCAGCGCGGCAAGGCCGCGGATGCCGAGCGTGCCTCGATGAAGAAGAAAACAGTCTTCTTCGATCTGCCAGAAATCACCGTGAATCTCGCGAGCGCTCCTGGTCAGGAGCGTCCAGCTTATCTCAAGCTGAAGCTCGCTCTGGAGATCGAAGATCAGAAGATGATCGCGGAAATCCAGCCGATGATGCCGCGGATCGTCGACAATTTCCAGATTTTCCTCCGCGAATTGCGCCCGACGGATCTTGAAGGTTCGGCTGGTCTCTATCGCCTCAAGGAGGAGCTGGTGCGCCGCGTCAACGCGTCGGTCTACCCGGCGCGGATCGAGGCGATCCTCTTCAAAGATGTGCTGGTTCAGTAATTTTTCGACCGGGTACCGGGGAGAATACCGCAGTGGCTGATACGCCGGATACAACTCAAGACGATCTCGCCGATGAATGGGCCCGCGCGCTCGGGGAATCTGGTGACGAGGCTGCCGATACTGGTGCGGTCAAGGCCAAGGATACTGGTCTTGATCTCGATCTCGGCACGGGGCTTTTCCTCGATCAGGAAGAGGTTGATACCATCTTCGGCTTTGATCCCGAAGATGCGGATCAATCGAAGCAAAACGGCGTTCGCGCCATCGTTGACTCGACGGTGGTCTCGTATGAGCGCCTCCCGATGCTTGAAATCGTGTTTGACCGCTTGGTCCGCACGCTCACGACAAGTCTGCGCTCCTTCTTCTCGGACAATGTGGAAGTGAGCCTCGATGACGTGACCTCGGTCCGCTTCGGCGATTATGTCTCGTCCTTGCCTCTGCCGACCATTCTCGCGGTGTTCAAGGCCGAGCCCTGGGAGAATTACGGCCTAATCACCATCGACAGCGACCTCATCTATCTCGTGATGGATGTGTTGCTCGGCGGGCGCCGCGGTCTCTCCAATTTCCGGATCGAGGGCCGGCCTTACACGACGGTGGAAGTGAGCTTGGTTCGTCGCCTGCTGGATCTGGTGCTGAGCGAGGCCGAGCAGGCCTTTCAGCCGCTTTCGCCGGTGAAGTTCATCCCGGAGCGCATCGAGACCAATCCACGCTTCGCGTCGATCACGCGTCCGGCCAATGCCGCGATCCTGATTGCATTGGCGATCGATCTTGAAGGTCGCGGCGGTCGCGTTGAATTGTTGCTCCCGTACGCCACGATCGAACCAATCCGTGAGCTTCTGCTGCAGAGCTATATGGGTGAAAAGCTCGGCCGCGATCATATCTGGGAAGGCCATCTCGCCTCAGAAATCTGGCAGGCCAATCTCGATCTGGAAGCCGTGCTGCATGAAACCAGCATGCCGGTGAGCAAGGTGCTCGAACTGCAGGTCGGCGACACGTTGCTCTTTGATGTGCGCGGCGACCCGATGGTGACCGTGCGCTGCGGTGACCTCACCGTCACGCAAGGAAAAATCGGGCGCATCGGCGACCACATGGCGATCCAGATCGCCAAACCACTCAGGCGGTCAAGAACGACCATCGCGGCCTTCGAACAAGGCGTCTCAGTCAGGCGTGACAGGTGAACCATGTCAGGACAACTCGGGTTGATTATTGAAGTGATTGTCGGTGGTCTGCTGGCCGTCACGATCGGTTATTGCGTCCTGCTCGATCGTCGCTTGCGCGCTGTGCGGGCGGATGAGGCGGTGATGCGCAAGACCATTGCCGATCTTTCCATCGCGACCGATCGCGCCGAGCGCGCGATCGATGCCCTGAAGCACACGCTCGGCGATTGCGACCGCACCTTGGGCGAGCGTCTGCGTGTCGCCGAGCGCTACACGACCGATCTTGAAGACCAGATCCGCTCTGGTGATGATGTGCTCAATCGCATCAGCCGGATTGTTTCAACGGCGCTCGACAGCCCCATCGTTGATGGTGCAGCCGATCCTGCCATGGCTTTCTCGCAGCATGTGATGAAAACCCAGCCGGCTCTGCGCTCCTCCTCGCGCATTGCTCAGACGCTTGCCGCTGCACAGGCGCTGGCCAACCGCGCTGGTGTGGACAAAACAAAGCGGGAAGGCGTGGCATGACCAAGGTCCGGTTGATCCCTGTCCTGATTTTTGGACTCATCTCGCTGTTGACGATCCGGGTGATGTCGATTGTCCTCGACAACCGTCCGATCCCGCAGATCGTCGATCTCGGTCCCGGCGCTGGCGACAAATTCGCCCGGACGATCGAACGGGCGCGCATCGGTGCGCCTGACGAGCAGATTATCACCGGATCAACCGGCCCTGCGGCTGCGAAGCCGGGCGAAGCACCGAAGGCTGGTGCCGCGCCAAGTCCTGCTTCCACATCGGGTCCTGTGCCCGGTAAACCCGAAACCGAGGGCACGCGCGTTCCTCCGCCGGCTGCCAAGATGCCAGAACGCGGACAGCAAGCCTCAAGCCCCGCCGAGCGCGAATTGCTCGAAAAGCTTCGCGAGCGGCGCGGCGAGATCGATGCGCGCGACCGCGATCTCGAAATGCGCGACAATCTTTTGCGCACGACCGAGCGCAAACTGGACGAAAAAATCGGCCAGCTTCGCACTCTCGAGAGCCAGCTTGAGGCCAATGCGGCCACGAAAAACGACCCCAAGCAGCGTTTCCGCCCCCTGGTGGTGATGTATGAAAACATGAAGCCGAAAGAGGCTGCGCGTGTCTTCGATCGCCTTGATATCAAGGTGCTGATGGATCTTGTGCAACAGATGAACCCACGCAAGGTCTCGGAGATCCTTGCAGTCATGGAACCCGCTGCCGCAGAACGCCTCACGGTCGCGCTTGCTCGGCAAGCCATGAACACGCCTGAAGCGGTGGTTCCTGTCGCAGATGGCGAATTGCCGAGGCTGACAACACCGCGCCGCTGATCTTGCGCCGGATTAAGCCGGTGTTAGGCATGATCGCCTAGGGTGCTCGTGAACTGATCGAGCTGCCCCCATATTGGGGGTTGTCCGCCTGAAAAGTGCCTGCCCCGTCCAGTGTTCCGCGTCATCCCGGGTCAAAGTCACGTGTTGCGTCAGCGTTTCATCCAGAATATTGCCCGTCTTGTCGGGTTTGTCGCCATCCCGCTCCTGGTTCTGTCGCCGGCTTTGGCCGCGCGCGGTCAAGTGACGGCCAGCGAAATGCAGGGCTTTGGGAGGCTGGTTTTTGCCTTCGATGTCCCCATCGGCGCGAAGTTGCGCGTGCAAAACTCAGTTTTGATCATCGAATTCGATCAATCCGTGACACTTGATCCTGACAAACTCCCTGTGCAGGTCCCGGCCTATATCGGCATTGCCCGGCTTGATCCGGATGGGCGGTCGATACGCATCGGGTTGAATGGCCGTTTCAAGGCTGATCTCAAGCAGGCGGGTGAGCGGGTTTTTCTCGATCTCATGGGGCCGCGCTGGCAGGGTCTGCCGCCGCCCTTGCCACAAGATGTGATTGATGAGCTTGTTCGCCGCGCCCGCGTCGCTGAAGAGCGCATTCGCCGCGCGGACACCGTTCGTTCGGTCAACCGCGCGCTGGATTTGCGTGTGGCGCATGCACCCCGATTCCGGCGCGCGATTTTCACGATGCCACGTTCGGCACCCGTCGATTATGATGATCGCAATGGGGAGATCACCCTGACCTTCGAGGGCGATTTCGAAATCGCCGAATCTCTCGTCCGCTCTCGCCTTGCGGGGATGGCTGTGGGTGTCGAGGTCGAGCCTGGTCCGTCCAAATTGCGTATAGCCCTGCGTCCTGCAGAAGGTCTGCGCGTCCGCGGTTTTCGTGAAGATGACAGCTTCACGCTCGATTTCGCACGTGCTGACGGGCAGGCCATGGCCGAATCGCCGCCGGTCGCGCCCGTCGCTAATGCACTTGTCGGCGCCGAACCGCCGCGACAGGCCGGGCCTCCCGAGGCTGTCCGTCCGGAAACCCTGCTGCCACAACAAGTGGGCCAGCCCATTGATTTTCGTCTGGAAACGGGGCGGGATCCGCAAGGTTTCGCCCTGCGCCTTGCCGGTCTCGGTCAATCCCCTGTGGCGATTCTCCAGCGCGGCCCAACACTGATGGTGCTGATCGAAACGGCTCAAACTCCCGGCGCACCCACCATCCCAGCCGAATTGAAACAGCAGATTGACGGTTTTCAGATCATACGCCTCAAGGACGGCGTTCTGCTGCGCATGGCACCGAAGCTCGAAGGCGCGTTCTGGCTTGTGCGAGATGGCGAAGAACTCGTCATCCAGCGCGGCAAGAGCGATGTCGCGCCGGATGTGATTGCTGGCCAGCCTATTCGCCTGCAACGCGTTTTCGATTCGCAGGGGCGCGATGCACTCGAAGCCGCGTTCAAGGGCGAGGGCAAGCTCTTCACAATCGAAGATCCGTTGACAGGCGGCAAATTGGCTGTGGCTCCATTGCCAATGGCGGCGTTTTCAAGCCCGAAGGCGCAATCCTTCGCCGAGATGCTGATCGAGCGCACGCTCGCGGGCTTCGCCGTTCTACCGCTCGACGAAGCCGTGACCATCGAGCGCCGCGCCACTGGCGTGTTGCTCAGCCATGAGATCAGGCTCAATCTTTCTTCGCTTCCTGCTCCAGATGCGCAGCCGACGAAAGATCGTCGCGCGTTGCTCATCGAGCCAGAGCAATATGAAAAGCTCGCGCGTGAACCCTTGCGCTGGCTCGAACGCAGCCTGCTGCGTCAGGCTGCCGAGGCGCCGCGCGTCGCGCGACCAGTTGCGCGCTTCAAACTCGCACAGGCCTATCTTGCGCACAAAAGCTACGCCGAAGCGGAAGGCGTGTTGACGGTGCTGAGTGCCGATGATCCGCAATTCGGCAATCAGAAAAACGTGTTGTTCACGCGTGCCTTGGCTGCAACATTCATGGGCCGCCATGTGGAAGCCGCACGTATGCTGGCCGAGCCGCAACTCTCGCAAGAGCCGGAGCAGCGATTGCTGCAGGCGATGGTAGACTCGAAATCCTTGCGTCATCCGCAGGCGGTTGCTGGCTTCAAGGCTGGCATGGATGCTCTCGACCGCTACCCCGAGCGCCTGCAAGGCGAGTTCCGTCGCGCGGCGGTTGAGGCCGCGATCGAATCGGGTGACACGGTTTTCGCGCGCGAGCAGATTCTGGCTTTCGAGCGGATGGATTCGAGCCATCGTGATCCCCAGATTCAGCAATTGCTGGCCGGGCGACTCGCTGAACTCGAAGGTCGTGCTCAGGATGCCTTCTTGGCTTTCTCTCAGGCTGCAAAATCGCCTGATCGGCGCATTGAGGCTGAAGCACGTTATGGCCGGGCAACATCCGGTCTTGCCGCACAGAAACTCACCCCGGAAGAGGCCAAGGCTGAATTCGAGACACTCACCGCAATCTGGCGACGCAGCGAGATCGAGGTGAAAGCGCTTGCGCAGCTTGGCGAGATTTATTCCACAGATGGACGCTGGCGCGAAGCCTTCCTTGCCTCCCAGCATGCCACAGCCTTGCTGCCCAACCATCCTGTCGCGCGGCGACTGGAGGAAGCAATGGGCCGGCGGTTCGAGAGCATCTTCCTTGATTCTGAGGAGAAGAAACTCTCGAAGGTCGAGGCTCTTGCGATCTATCAGGAATTCCGAACGCTGGTGCCGCCGGGCCGGCGCGGAGATGAGATTGCGCGACGGTTGGCCGACCGGCTCTTCGATCTCGATCT
>JBOFZC010000286.1:0-13255 GCA_051654985.1 Rhabdaerophilum sp. | reverse complement strand
CACCGATCGCATAGCCCAACAATGCACCGAATACCGAGGCAATGGTGCAAATGAGGGCATAGTTCCAGGCCCGCTCAGGCTTGGCCATCACCATCGGCACCAGCATCACATCGGGTGGCACAGGAAAGAACGAGCTTTCTGTGAACGATACCACCGCCAATGCCTGCGGCGCACGGCGCGAAGTCGCGAGCGAAATGGTCCAGTCGTAGAGGCGCTTGAACATGAGCCGGGCTTAACCGTTGGGCATCACGAAGTCTACCGCAGGGTCGCCGAATTGCGCGCTGACAGTGCCGGGAATGCAAAGCAGTTCCACCCTATGCCGGCTTCTCTCTTTCTATACCCGCGCATCTGAGCGAAATCAGCGGATTGACCCCGCCACTACGCGCATGTTACCCGCGCTCAGCGTTGCCCCTGTGGCGGAACTGGTAGACGCGTCCGACTCAAAATCGGATTCCGCGAGGAGTGCTGGTTCGATTCCGGCCAGGGGCACCAAATTACCTTCCGTCGATGTTCCTGAACGTCCGCAAGTGTCTGTAAAATCAACATAATTAATTGACTTTACGTCCGGAAGCGTCTTCCGGCGTCCATTTCCGTGCGCTTGCACCCAACACTTTTGTTGGGCTATCTGTTGGGTTCTTGGAAAACCCAACACCAAAAGCCCAACAAAAACCCAACAGAAGCCCAACATGACACTCACCGATACGGCGATTAAGAATCTCAAGGCGAACGGCGAAAAGCAGAAAATTTCTGACGGAGGCGGGCTTCAGCTATGGATTTCCCCGTCTGGCACCAAGTCTTGGCGCTTTGCTTATCGGTTCAACGGTACACAAAAGGATATCGTGTTGGGGCAATACCCTGTTGTTGGGTTAGCCGATGCCCGCAAACGACGGGATGAGGCAAAGGCGCTTCTGGCCACTGGCATTGATCCCGGCCAACAGCGCAAACTGAACAAGATCACAAAAGCCATTGCCGATGCGGCAACCTTTGAAGCCGTTGCCGAAGAATATCTCGCCAAGAAAATCCGCGAAGGCATGGCGGCAAGCACCGTGAAGCGCCTTCGTTCGCAACTGCGCTATGTCATCCCAGTTTTTGGCAAGCGCCCAATATCAGAGATTACCACCGTGGAAGTGCTGGACCCGCTGAAGCGGATCGATGCCAAGGGCATTCATGAAACCGCGACCCGCACAAAAGAGCTATGCGGCGCGATCTTTCGCTATGGTATGGCAACGGGCCGCCGAACTGATGACCCAACGCAGGCCCTGCATGGGGCTTTGACAAGCCATAGGGTTAAGCATCGCGCTGCCATCCTTGATGCGGTTGATTTTGGTGCGCTCTTGCGGGCGATAGAAGACTTTGACGGGCAACCCACAACGAAGATGGCGCTCAAGCTTCTCCCCTTGGTTTTCACAAGGCCCGGCGAATTGCGCAATGCTGAGTGGAGCGAATTCAATCTGGACAATGCCGTCTGGATCATTCCAGCCGGTCGTATGAAAATGCGGCGCGAACACCACGTGCCGCTTTCGCGCCAAGCGCTGGATATCCTAAAGACGCTTCAGGCACTCACTGGCAAGGGCAAGCTTCTGTTTCCCGGCAACCGTTCGTATCTTCAGCCAATCAGCGAAAACACGCTGAACGCTGCCCTTCGCCGTATGGGATACACCAAGGAACAGATGACGGCGCACGGCTTCCGTGGAAGCGCATCAACGCTGTTGAATGAAAGCGGCAAGTTTTCACCCGATGCCATCGAACGCGCCTTGGCGCATCAAGACAGCGATGAAATCCGCCGCGCTTACAATCGTGGTGCCTATTGGAATGAGCGCGTAACCATGTCGCAATGGTGGGCGGATCATCTCGACGTATTGAAAGAAGGCGGCAAGATCATTGAATTATCATCGAAGCATAGAACGAAGTTACTATTGTAATATTGAAACGTATTTACTTATCGTATTTATAGTATTAGATTTTCTATACTAAATTTATTACTTGCAATATGTGTTTTTATGGGTATGCCTGAATCCACTCAAACAAGTGGAGAACGCCCCCATGCGCACGGACGCCCTGCAAGTACAGACACAAGAACCGCTTTTTGCCTTCAGCGTGGAACAATTCTGCCAGCGCTATTCGATAGGCCGGTCTAGCACCTATGAGGAAATCAAGGCCGGAAGACTCCGGGTTAAAAAAGTTGGAAGCCGGACGCTGATTGCGCAGGAAGAAGCCACCCGCTGGTTCAACGCGCTTCCACAGCGTTGAAGCCCGTCATCCCTTTCCAAATGCAAGATGACGGGTGCAGCCATGAACCAAACTGCCAACAAACTCTGGTTGCTGCCCAAACAACAAGCGGTCTTCGATCTTCGCGGCAAACTATGGCTGCAAGGCTATCGCCCCGTTGCCGTCTATGAACCGGAAGCCGGTGGACCTTCGCCGGGCAAACGGCCTTTCGGCAAGGACTGGCCAAGCCATGCCAGACAGAACCCGCCCGAAGCCACATGCGTTGCACCCAAGAACACTGTTCTGAACACTGGCATTCTATGTGACGGGCTTCGCGCCGTTGACATGGATATCGATAATGGATGGATAGCCACAAGCGTTTCCAGACTGGCTTTCGAGATGTTCGGGCAAGCGCCCACGCGTTCCCGTTCCAACAGTCACCGACGCTTGTTCCTCTACAGGGCAGCCAGTGGTGAGCCACCAAAGAAGATTGTTTCCGGTCCGCAGGGCAAGGTTGAAATCCTTGGCCGTGGCCAGCAATTTGTTGCCCATGGCATGCATGAAAGCGGCGTCGCATATGAATGGTCTTCGCCCGGCCTCATAGATGTGCCCTTGGATATGCTGCCCGTCGTTACCGAAGAACAGGTTGATGAATTCTTGCGGCAAATAGCGGTGATTATCGGTGCGCATCTGCCAAAGCCGCCAATGGCGAAACCCGAAGTGACGGATCGGGAACGGGCCTATGCGGCCAAGGCGCTTTCGGAAAACGTTGCTGAACTGGCAAGCAAGGGTGAAGGTTCAGGCCGCAATGATGCGCTGAACGCCGTTTCCTATCGCATGGGGAAAATGGTCAATGCGGGCTGGATTGACCGTACTAACGTTGAAATGGCGTTGATCGACGCATGCCGCCATAACGGATATGAAGCCAAACGCGGCGCGAAAACTGTTCTGGCTACCATGGAATCCGGCTTGAGCAAGGGCATGCTGAAGCTGCCAAAGCCGCTTGAGGATATGCCGGTGACAGAAGGCGTATTGGCTTTGGTGCAGCAAGGCCAAGAGCGGTTTGGAGTGCAGCCGCAAGCGGCTCCCAAAACGATGACAGAGGCTTTCCGGTCCACCCTGCAAGGTGACACGGCGATTGTGCATCGCGTCTCCGATGTGAAGTCCGTCCCGATTGAATGGCTTTGGAAAACCCGCATCGCCTACGGCAAGGTGATCATGATCGCCGGTGATCCCGGCCTTGGGAAATCGCAGCTTGCGGCATACATCATTGCCCGCATAACCACGGGCACGCCATGGCCGAACAATGATGGCAGGCCACAGATTGGCAACGCTGTCATGCTGTCCTGTGAAGATGATATCGGCGACACAATCCGCCCAAGGCTGGAAGCGGCGGGCGCTGATCTTGTCCGCGTTCATGTCATGCAGGCCGTCCGGACACAGAACGGTGGATTGCGTGGGCTGTCCCTGATCACGGACATTCAGAAGCTAGAACGTTTTCTGGATGACAACCCGGACGTTCGTCTGATCATCATCGATCCAATCACGGCCTATCTCGACAAGGCCGACACGCACAAGACGGCGGATGTTCGCGCCGCCTTGATGCCGCTGCAAACCATGGCCGCGAACCGCAAGGTGGCTGTTGTCATCATTTCGCACCACAACAAGAGCGGTGGCAATGGCAAGGCAGTCAATGCCGTGACAGGTTCGGGTGCCTTTGTTGCCTTGGTGCGTGCATCGTTCACAGTGATCAAAAAGAAAGATGACGAAGACGTTTGCCTGTTCTTGGAAACCAAGAACAACCTCGCAAAGGCAAAGGGGCTATCGTACCGCGTCCAGCTCAAGATATTGGCGGATGGCATTGAAGCGCCTTACATCGTCTTTGAGGATGGCACCGTTGACATATCCGCCGACGAAGCCATTGGCGAAGGATCACCCCAACGCGATCACTCGCAATTCGATGCGGCCAAGCAATTTCTGATCGAAGAATTGCGTCACGGCCCGGTGCCCTCAACATTGATCTTTGAGCGTGCCGCCGAACAGCGGATTTCCGACAAGACGCTTCGCCGTGCCCAAAAGGAATTGGGTATCAAGCCGAAAAAGAACGCCCAATTTCAAGGGGGCTGGATTTGGGAGTTTCCTTTTGACGCCGGGGATTGGGAAACGATCAAGGCAAACCTCAAGACCCCAAACATGGCCAAGATCACCAAAGATGCCCACGCGAATGAAGGGGTATCTTTGGGCTTTTCTGGCCATCTTTGGCCGGTGCAAGATGGAAAGGGCTGATCATGGGCGCTGATTTAACAGGGCAAAAACAGCGGGGACGACCCTTCCAGATTGGCCAAAGCGGCAACCCTTCCGGGCGTCCAAGAGGTGCCCGCAACCGCTTGTCTGAAATCTTGTTGTCGGTGGTGGTGGATGATTTTATCGAACACGGGCCGCAAGCCATTGCCGAATTACGCAAGAAAGACCCGGCAACCTATTTGCGGCTTGTCTCGGCACTGGTGCCAAAGGAACTGATCTTGCAGCGCGAAGAAGCACCGGTGGTTGATTATGCCGAACTCACCCAAGAAGATGTGGTGCGCCTGCTTGAAGAGCAACAACGGCGGCGCATGGTGGAAAACGCGTTGAAGGCGTATTGAACTGTCAAGCGATCCTTGACAGTTGGAGTTGCGGTCGATGAGTGCTTCAGGTTTCGAGTGATAGGCGTTCAATCTCTTGGCGAACACGCTTCCATTTTCCTTGGGCGAAGGAATCGCTGTAACGCCAAGCCCGGTCTTCTTCGATGAAAGCCATTTCCGCCGCGCGTTCGCCGTAACGTGCAACGTGGGCAACGGCCAAAGCCCTGATATCAGGTTCAGGAATGAGGCGAGGCTTTATCTCATCTTCCCACATGATCCAAAAGAACGCGCACAACATCGGCGATATAGCCAATACAATCATTCCCCATTTCAGCACTTGTTCCCAATCCAATGTCGCACCTGACGATCAATAATTATCTGAATTTAAGATAACTGATTTTCAGATTTATTTGAAGCCCCCGTTGACATGAAACGGGGCATCGCATGGCGAAAACGCTTGGAACGGAACAGCACAAGGCGTTGATTGCGATGCTGATTGCAAAGCGTGAAGCAGCGCGTCTTACACAAACACAGCTTGCCGAAGCCTTGGGCGAATATCAGTCATTCGTTGCGCGGCTGGAAAGCGGTCAACGTCGCGTCGATGTGATTGAATTGATCCAGCTTGCAAAGGTATTAAGTTTTGATGCTTCGCAGATGGTGAAGGCTATTGAAAAAAGCTGAAACAGAGGTTCAGGCCCTTTTTGGTTTTTACTCAAATTTGACTATCAGTCAAATTGCAACTTTCGACGTTAGAAGCAGTTCGTGCATAAAATGCACAAACTGATTTTTCTATCAATTGCGCTATGTCAACCAAGCAAACATACTAACTCACAAACTAAATGATTTGGTTTTGTAGTTTTATAAAAAAGGGGAATAATTTGAGGTTTGCTGCGAACGGCCCTTCGATCCCAAATGAACTCCTTCGTGCGCGAGATGAAGGGCGTGTCGTATTTTTTTGTGGGGCAGGAATTTCAAGAGCGCGGGCAAATCTTCCAGACTTTTTTGGTTTGGCTCAAAGTGTGGTTTCTAAGCTTGGAGTTGATCAAAGCAGCCCAGCCTGTAAGCTTATCCAAGAAGCCCAAGAGATTGACCGTCGCGTTGGCGTTTCCGGTATTATCTCAGCCGACCGCGTTTTCGGTCTTTTAGAAAGAGACTTTGCATCGCGGGATATCGAAGAAGCAGTAGCTTCAGCGCTGAAACCGCTGCCAAACTGCGATTTGACGGCACACAAGATTTTGCTCGATTTAGCGACCACTTCCGAAGGTATGGTGCAGCTGGTTACAACAAACTTCGATAGATTGTTCGACGATTGCGAGCGACAGCTTCAAGCGTGGCAGCCTCCAAGGTTGCCAGACCCTCTACGCTCCAAAGAAATTAATGGAATAGTTTATCTGCATGGACGGGCCAATGCCGAATACACAGGTGCCGAGGGCGACGGTTTTGTTCTATCAAGCTCTGAATTTGGCCGGGCCTACCTCTCTGACGGATGGGCAACATCGTTCATTCGAGAAATCTTGGGAAAATACGTAGTCGTATTTGTTGGGTACACTGCTGACGATCCACCTGTGCAGTATCTACTTGAGGCTTTGCGCAAGGCTTCAGGAAAGCTTGAAAAAGCCTATGCATTTCAAGCAGGTGATTACGATGACGCTGTTGCCCGTTGGCTTCACAAGGGTGTCGAAGCCATTCCATACAGTGAAGAAAACAAACATGCCGCATTATGGCAATCTCTTGAGGCTTGGGCTGCGCGCGCGCGTGACCCTGACGCTTGGTATGAAGCAGTCATTGAGGTCTCCAAAAAAGGACCGGCAGTGCTTCAGCCCTACGAACGCGGGCAAGTAGCTCATGTTGTTTCGACCTATGATGGCGTTAAGAGATTCTGTATCGGAGAGACGCTTCCGCCAGCTGAATGGGTTTGCGTGTTCGATAGGTATCGCCGATTCGCGAAGCCGGGTTACACAGGTTCATTCGGTGATAAAGGTACTTACACTGATCCGTTCGATCTCTATGGCCTTGATTCAGACAGCCCGCCCAACAAATCTGATCCTGAAGACTATTACGCCAAGCGCGAAACACCTCTAGACGCTTGGGATGCCTTTGAACTCAATCGTTTGGACCGATCGACAATACAAGACGATAATCTTGCGGCACTTCGTGGACATTGGGCGACCCATTCTCCTCGTCTTGTGCCACGGGTAGGCCAGCTAGGCGTTTGGCTTGCAAAAGTCTGCGACCAACCCGCCGCTGTGTGGTGGGCAGCACATCAATTGTCGATTCACCAGACTATTCAAGAGCAGATTTCTTGGGAATTGGAGCGAAGCAATCGACCAATCAGCAAAGATATTCGTCATGCTTGGCAGTCGATGTTTGAGGCTTGGGAATACACCGAAAATTTCTATAGAGATTGGTACGCTTTCCAAGCAGTTCTCAAAATAGATGGTTGGAGTACTGCTTTAGTTCGGCGCTTTGGAGAGGTTTTTAGGCCTCACCTTTCATCGAAACCGGATTTCTTTGGCGGACCTAACCCACCTATGCAGAATGACGGCGAACGAAGTGGCAGCCGCTTAATGCGAATGGATGTAAGCTATCCAGAGGGCTTTGAGACAATCGACATTCCGGATGAATGGTGCGCTGCCATTGTAAGAGTTCTTCGGCAGAATCTTGAGCTGGCACTTGCACTTGAAAATGAAATTGGTGGCTACGGGCTTAGTAACATCAGTCCAATAGATTGGAATTCGACGGATGACAGCGACAATTACAGTCGAACGCATGGGCTTTCTGGCGCAGTAATTCAGTTTACGAAGTTTTTTTTACAACTATCAATAGAGAACAAGATCGCAGCAAAACACGAATTTCAATCATGGTCACAAAATGACGATACGATTTTTGCGCGATTACGAATTTGGGCATCAGGGAACCGCAGCGTTGTATCCGATCGTGATTTTGGACAAGTGATCAAATCATTGAGCGATACCGCATTTTGGAACAGCTATCATCAACGCGACTTGCTGCTTGTACTTGCTGGACGTTGGCCAAAGCTGAAAAACAGCACTCGAAAATTGATTGAACAAAGGCTGCTTAATGGTCGCAAGAAATGGCGACGCGAGAAAATTTCAGAGTTCACAGAACGAAGGGCATGGCTAACATTGGATCGTATTCAGTGGCTCATGAATTCGGGGTGCAAATTTTCACGCGACATTGATAAGAAAATGAAGCCTCTTCATGAAGCCGCGCCCAAATGGAAATCCGAGTATTCAGCGCAGGCAGCTGAATCAAGAGAAGCGCGCGCAGGTTGGGTCAAGACAGACACGAACCATGAAGGGTTATCAAACACAGCTATTTCATCCTTGCTAGCTAGAGCTAAGGAGTTAGGTGGGCGGTCCAGCGACTTTCTTGTTGAGAATGATCCCTTTGCGGGTCTTTCAGCCGAACGTCCCGCACGTGCATTTGCTGCATTGACGCACGCGGCAAAGCGCGGGGATTTTCCTCAATGGGCATGGCGAAGCTTTCTGAATTCAGAAGGACGTAAAACGGACAAGCCAAAGTTCTCTAGATTGATTGGAGAGCGATTGGCCAGCTATCCGGATGAGCAACTTGCTACAATAGTTCGTCCTGCATCTGACTGGCTTCGTGACAGTAGCGCTAAACTGAAGGCCGATTGTATTTCAACATTCGATTTAATTTTGCAAAAACTAACCGATGCTCTCCAGAAATGCCCAAGTGAAGGACAGTCTGGCGTCGTACGTGGTTCTAACGAGCCTGATTGGACAATGGAGGCGATCAACTCGCCTGCCGGGCGTATTGCTGAAGCGCTGTTTTACGATCCTCGTCATAAAAATCTGGACGTGAACCAAGGCCTGCCTCTTATGTGGGTTCGCCACGTTGAAGCGCTCTTGATGCTTCCAGATGACTTACGGCGATATACCCTCGTCATCCTGTTTCGTAACCTCAACTGGTTTTATGCGATCGATCCAAAATGGACAGGCCAGCACTTGCTGCCTGTTCTCCATTGTGCGGAAATGGCAAACCGCGACGCAGCATGGGCGGGTTTTTTATGGGGTGCAAGAACCCCTAACAGGAAGCTCTACATGCTTTTGAAACAGCAATTGCTAGACTTCGCAGTGACCCCGCTTTCTGCGCGCCGCTCATATGGCGAGACCATTGCAGGTATAATCCTAGCAGGATGGGGCAGTGTTGATGAAACCAATGGCGAGCGATGTGTTTCGGACGATGAAATGCGCAGCTTGCTGTTGAAGGTCGATGACGAGTTTCGATCAAGGATACTTTGGCAAGCTCAAACATGGTCCAGTGAGAAAAATGAAAACTCTCATGAACGATGGGCAGGGCAACTTTCTGAACTGCTTCGAATTTGGCCGCGCCAGATGTCGGCAAGATCGGCCAACACATCAGCCCGACTTTGTGAGTTGGCCTTCTCTAGCGGCGAACAGTTTCCCGAGATAGCCGATTTGGTTTTGCCGCTTCTTGTTAAAATCGAACGAGATCACTTGCGGATGCCTGAACTTCGCCGATCCGGGAAGAATGTCGTTGACGAATACCCCGTTCAGGCGCTTGCACTGCTGCATGCCGCTCTGCCTGACAACGCATTGGCATGGCCCTACGGCATAGAGGCTACCTTGCAGAGGATCGGGGAGGCCGATAGCTCTCTTAATTCCGACGAGCGGCTTATCGCATTACGGCGTCGGTGGGATGCAAGGTGATTTCGGGGGCGATGAACACTCTTCAACTATCCTGAATTTTCGGATAGTTGAGTGCGTCCCTGAAATTCGCATAGTACTGGCACACGGGTGATTTTCTGTTTAGCTATCCATCCTCATCCGCCCCTAGCCGAGAAAAATGTTGGGCTTTTCGTTGGTCTTTTATAAACCGAATTAATTTTATCTCATTACTATCAATATGATAGATCGTTTATGAGGTTCCGGCCAGGTCACCTTCCGTTGACGTCCAGATATCCCTCAGCACGAAAACAACGAGCGACAATCGACGCAAAGCGCCCAAAGATGCTTCGTACATGCGTTTTTGGGCACTTGAAGTTGTCGGGCTAGACGGGCGGGATGCAGGTTTGGAGCAATAGCAACGGCCCCATCTCTGGCGAGCCCAAAAAGCTTCAGAGAAAAATGGTGGGAGAAGTAGGACTCGAACCTACGAAGGCTTAGCCAGCGGATTTACAGTCCGCCCCCTTTGCCGCTCGGGACATTCTCCCATTCTCGCTAGATAGGCGAGCCTACCGCAAGAGATCGGCCTTATGGGCAAGCACCTCGCGCGTGTCAACCACGAAGGGGCTCGGTGAGAGCCTCTTCTACCAAGAGATGAAGCGACCATATCAAGCTCCGTGCCCCAGGCTACAAAAATCCGGTTTCCCCTTTTCCACGCCATGCTCTAAACGCTGGCGGATGACACAGGATCGCACTCGCCATTTCCACCCGCTCGATCAGCGCCCGCGTGAAGACCGCGAGGCTGAAAAACCCGTGCGCGGCTTCAAGGATAAATCCCGCTTCGCGCCGAAGCCCAGGGCGCCAAAGGCGCAATTGCCAGATGATACAGATGTGCTTTACGGCATGCATTCGGTGAAAGAGGCGCTCGCCAATCCGCGTCGACGCTTCCGTCGCTTGCTCGCGACCGAGAATGCACTCCAGCGCCTGGTCGACGATAGCGTCACCCTGCCGCTGGAACCCCAGGTGGTGAAACCCGAGGTGATCGGCAAGCTTTTAACCGCCGATGCCGTGCATCAGGGGATTTATCTGGAGGCCGAGCGCCTGCCTCTGCTGCCGCTCGACAAACTCCCGCAGGATAAAATCATTCTCGCGCTCGATCAGGTGACCGACCCGCACAATGTGGGTGCGATCCTGCGCTCTGCTGCGGCCTTCGGAGTAGGCGGGATCATCGTCACGCATCGCCACAGCCCTGAGATCACCGGCGTGCTCGCCAAGGCCGCCTCGGGCGCGCTGGAGCATGTGCCCATGGCCGGTGTACAGAACCTCGCGCGCGCCCTCACCGGCCTCAAAGAGCAGGGCTTCAAGATCATCGGGCTCGATTCCGAGGCATCGGATAACATCGCCGATCTCAAACTCGCGATGCCCTTGGTGCTGGTTCTCGGTGCCGAGGGGCGCGGGTTGCGGCCCTCGACGCGCGAACTGTGCGATCATCTCGCGCGGCTCGAACTGCCCGGCGCGATCAAGAGCCTCAATGTCTCGAACGCTGCCGCAATCAGCCTCTACGCCGTGCAGCAGGCAACCCGGCGCTCATAAAAAAACTCCGCCCCGGCGGCAGCTGAGGCGGAGTTGGCGACGCGAGGCAGGCGCGTCGTCCGGGAGCTTCTAGAGACTTGTGCTATTCACTCGTGATGGTCGCGATTTGTGGCCTAAGCGCGATTTTAATCACGGCACTTTTTCTAAGCCGAGACGAAGAGCGACCGGATCCAAAGACCCGGTCGCCTCGCTATTACTTGTTGCCGTCATAGGTCGTGATGTCGCGATCCTTGGTCTCGGGAATGAACAGGAGACCGATCACGAAAGTCATCAGTGCGAAGCCCACCGGATACCACAGGCCGTAGTAGATATCGCCCGTGGAGGCGACCATCGCGAAGGAGGTCGCGGGCAGCAGGCCGCCGAACCAGCCATTGCCAATGTGATACGGCAGACTCATCGCGGTGTAGCGGATGCGGGTGGGGAAGAACTCCACCAGGGCCGCCGCAATCGGGCCGTAAACCGCCGTGACATAAAGCACGAGGATCGTCAGGATCGAAATGACTGTCAGTGCTTGCGGATTGCCCAGGGCGGCAAAGAAGCCCGAGACCTTGACCTTCGCCGGGTCATCCGCCTTCGGGTAGCCGGCCGCATTTGCAGCCGCAACCAGATTGCGCGTGAAGTCTGGCACACCGGCGCCATAGGCGACTTCAGCCCCGTTCACCGTCACCTTGAGCGCCTGGCCGGCAGTGCCTGGCGTATAGTTATACTTGAAGGCCTGTTGCGAAAGCACACGACGCGAAAGGTCGCACGGATCCGAAAACTGGCGGATACCGACCGGATCAAACAGACCGCCACACTTGGTTGGATCGCCCGAGACTTCGATCTTCACCGTTTCAACGGCTTTCTTGAAGTTCGGGTTGGCCACTTCTGCCATCATCTTGAAGAGGGGAAAGAAGGTGAGAGCTGCGACAAGGCAGCCGCCGAGGATAATCGGCTTGCGACCGATTTTATCCGAAAGCGCGCCGAACAGGATGAACCCGCCCGTGCCGATGATCAGCGACCAGGCCACCAACACGTTCGCCGTGAGCAAGTCGACCTTCAGGATGCTCTGGAGGAAGAACAGCGCATAGAACTGGCCGGTGTACCAAACCACGGCCTGACCGACGACGAGGCCGAGCAGCGCGATGATCACCATTTTCAGGTTTTTCCATTGGCCGAACGCTTCGCCAAGCGGAGCTTTCGACTGCGTGCCCTCTTCCTTCATTTTCTGGAAGGCCGGGGATTCCTGCATCTGCAAGCGGATCCAGACCGAGATCGCGAGCAGGAAGATCGAACCCAGGAACGGGATGCGCCAGCCGCCGGTGAGACCGAAGAACAGCGGGAAATCATCCGTAAAAGCCTTCTCGCCCATCGAGAGGCGCAAGCCGACGATCACGAAAAGCGAGAGCAGCAGGCCGAGGGTCGCGGTCGTCTGAATCCACGAGGTGTAGAAACCTCGCCGACCCACAGGGGCATGCTCGGCAACGTAAACCGCCGCACCACCATATTCGCCACCGAGCGCCAGGCCTTGCGCCATGCGCAACACGATGAGCAGAACCGGCGCAATCCAGCCGATCTGGGCGTAAGTCGGCAGCAGGCCAACGATGAAGGTCGAAATGCCCATGATCAGGATGGTGATCAGGAAGGTCTGTTTGCGCCCAATCAGATCGCCGAGACGACCGAACACAAGCGCGCCGAAAGGGCGCACAAGGAAGCCCGCCGCGAAGGCGAGCAGCGCGAAAATCGAGCGCGTATTGACGTCAAAGGCCGAAAAGAACTTCGCGCCAATGATGGCCGCGAGTGATCCGTAGAGGTAGAAGTCATACCATTCGAAAATGGTGCCGAGCGAAGAAGCGAGAATAACCTTCTTCTCTTCCCCGGTCATGGGCCTTGGGGCGGCACGGCCCTCGGCTATTGTTGCACTGGACATGGTGTCCTCCCCTGTGTTTCCAAACCTGATTGGACGAAAACAAACCGGGGCGCATTTTTTGGACAAAGCTTCAGGGTTGTCCCAAACGCGCTGTGCGCCGGAACTGAGCCACTATAAACTTGCCTGCTTTGGATCGCCGGCTGAGGGCCGACTCTCCTCCCGATTGTGTCTTGGTCTTGTCTTCGCGGGGCTCCCCGGCCTCCTGACCAAAAAGAAACTCCGCATCGTCGCCGGATAGAACTTCTCGTACG
>JBOFZC010000285.1:0-6902 GCA_051654985.1 Rhabdaerophilum sp. | reverse complement strand
CGGCGTGCCCTTCATGAAGAGCACCACGTCGTTGGATTTCACTTCCGCGTCGATGAAGGCATTGATGCCGGACATGTTTGTCTCCTGATGCCGCATCATATGGCGGCAAATCTATTCGAGTTTACTTCGCCACCGTCGTCAGCGCGAGGGCGTGCAGCACGCCCCCCATATTGCCCTTGAGCGCGGCATAAACAAGCTGATGCTGCTTCACCTTCGGCATACCCTTGAAAGCGGCTGACGTGACGGTCGCGGCGTAATGGTCGCCATCTCCCGCAAGATCGCGGATTTCCACCTCTGCATCGGGCAGGGCTTCCTTGATCATCGCCTCGATATCGGCTGCCTTCATGGGCATGGGTGTTGTCCTTATTCCGCCGCTTCCGCGCCCATGTAGGCCGGGAGCCAGCCTTCATGTGCCGCGCGCAACTCATCGAGCGATAATGGCGCCTCGCCAGGCAAGTTCAATGTCTGGCCGCCCACGGCACCCAGAAAAATCGTACGAACCTGCACGGAATTGAGATTGTGCTCAATCTCAGCGGCCTTTTCCGACGGGCAGGTGATGACATAGCGCGCCTGATCCTCGCCGAACAGCCAGGCGTGGAGCGGCACATCGGCATCATGCGAGCCGATCATCGCGCCGATATTGCCAGCGAGCGCCATCTCGGCCAGAGCCACAGCGACACCGCCATCCGAGACATCATGGACGGCTGTGACGAAACCTTGTTCGATCATCATCCGCACCAGCGCGCCGTGATGCTTCTCGGCCTCGAGATCGACCGGAGGGGGGGCGCCGTCTTCTCGCCCGCAGATCGTCGCGAGATAAGCGGAGGCGCCGAGCCAGCCCTTCGTTTCGCCAATCAGCAGGATGGCATCACCTGCCTTTTTGAACGCAAGTGTCGCTGTTTTCGTCACATCCGCGATCAGCCCCACGCCGCCAATGGTGGGGGTTGGGAGAATGCCTTGTCCGTTCGTTTCGTTGTAAAGGCTGACATTGCCGGAGACGACAGGGAAATCGAGCTCGCGCGCCGCCTCGCCAATGCCTTGCACCGCATAGGCGAATTGCCCCATGATTTCAGGGCGCTCCGGATTTCCGAAATTGAGATTGTCGGTCAGTGCAATCGGGAGAGAGCCCACAGCGGTGAGGTTGCGATAGCACTCGGCCACGGCCTGCTTGCCGCCTTCAAACGGATCGGCTTCGACATAACGCGGCGTGACATCGCAGGTGACAGCGAGGCCCTTGCCGGCCTCATTGACGCGGATCACCGCCGCATCACCACCGGGACGCTGGACGACATTGCCCTGGATGATGTGGTCATATTGCTCCCAAACCCAGCGCTTCGAGCACATGTCAGGTGAACCCAAGAGCTTCAGAAGCGCTTCGCGATTGCTCATCGGCGGCACCACTTCCGAGCGCCGCACGGCTTGGCGCTTCGGCGTCTCGATGAAGGGGCGGTTGTATTCCGGGGCTTTGTCACCGAGTTCATTGATTGGCAAATCCGCCATCACCTCGCCGCGATGCTTGATGACAAAACGCAGCGTATCGGTTGTGTGGCCGATCACCGCGAAATCGAGGCCCCATTTCGTGAAAATCGCGCGCGCTTCCGCCTCTTTGTGCGGGTGGAGCACCATCAGCATGCGCTCCTGGCTTTCCGAGAGCATCATCTCATAGGCCGTCATCCCCGGCTCGCGGCAGGGGACCTTATCGAGGTCAAGCTCGATGCCGAGATCGCCCTTGGCCCCCATCTCGACTGCCGAGCAGGTGAGGCCAGCAGCGCCCATATCCTGAATGGCGATGACGCAGCCCTTGGCCATGATTTCGAGGCAGGCCTCGAGAAGCAGTTTCTCGGCGAAGGGATCGCCGACCTGCACGGTCGGGCGCTTCTCTTCTGAGGCATCATCGAATTCAGCTGAGGCCATCGTGGCACCGTGAATGCCATCACGACCGGTCTTCGAGCCGAGATAGACGATCGGCATACCCACGCCCGAGGCCTGGCTGGTGAAAATCATCTCTTTCTTGGCGATGCCCACGGCCATCGCGTTGACGAGGATGTTGCCGTTATAGCGCGGATGAAACCCGACAGAGCCGGCAACCGTGGGCACGCCAAAGCTGTTGCCATAGCCGCCAATACCCGCGACGACGCCTGCGACGAGATGCTTCGTCTTGGGGTGATCCGGCGAACCAAAGCGCAGGAAATTGAGGCAGGCCACCGGGCGCGCGCCCATGGTGAAGACATCGCGCAGAATGCCGCCGACACCCGTTGTCGCGCCCTGATAGGGTTCGATGAAGGAGGGGTGGTTGTGGCTCTCCATCTTGAAAGCCACCACATCCCCATCGCCAATATCGACGACGCCGGCATTCTCGCCCGGACCGTGGATCACGCGCTCGCCCTTGGTGGGCAGCGTCTTCAGATGAACCTTGGACGACTTGTAAGAACAGTGCTCGTTCCACATGGCCGAGACGATGCCGAGCTCGGTGAAGCTCGGCTCGCGGCCGATCAGCTCCAGAAAGCGCTGATATTCATCGGGCTTCAGCCCATGCGCTCTCACGAGTTCGGGGGTGATTTTCGGTTCATTGCGGATCATGCGGCACCTCGTGGGGAGGCGTATAGCGGGCCGCGGCGCGACAAGAAAGCGTCACATGACCAGTGATTGACAGTTTATTGCCCGCTCTCTTGAGTGTCCTGTGGCGCAGAGGCAGGGGTTCGGCATGAAAACGATCATCAATATCGTCAAGGGCACGATCCGCCTCGATATCGATCTCACGGTGATTGGCTTGGTGCGCGGCGATGTGATCGTGCCGAAGGGGCGCCGATTCGTGCTCAGGGGCATGGTCAGCGGCGATGTTGTGATCGAGAAAGGTGGCGCGGCCGACATTTTCGGGATGATCGGCGGCAAGTTGCACAACGATGGGGGCGAGGTGTCCGTCAAGGGGTTTGCGCGGCGCGGCTGAGACCAGAAGGGAGAAGGATTGGAAGGGATTCAGTCCTCCCTTCCAGGCCGGTGTTCCATTCCGCCGTTCCGTTACAAGCCGCAGCGCTCGCGCTCCCATTGCGCTTGGGTGCGCTGCCAACGCGCCGCATCGAGATCGGCGCAGCAGGCCCTGTTATCCCGGCGCAGCCCGCCCAGGCCGCAAACACAATTGAGCCGGGAGAGATGTGCTAAAAGCTGGCTCCACATATTCCGCATGTTCTGATCCTCCTTCACAATCCGTTTGAGGCCATCTGCCAGGCGATGCCGCTGATGAGCGCGCCCAGGAATGAAAATCCGAGATAGGCGAGGAAAACCGGGCGTTTCGCGATGGAAAACACTGCGATCGCTGCGGGTATCGAGGTGACGCCGCCGCCGACCAGAAACGCCATGCCCGCGCCCGGCGCCATACCCTGTGCGAGCAGCTCGCGCACCAGTGGCAAAGCCGCGGTTCCATTGAGATAGGCCGGGATGCCGATGAGTGTTGCGATCAGGATCGTGCCCGGCCCGCTACCTCCCAAAGCGCCCGCCACAAGCCCCGGTGGAATATAGGCGACCATCAGGCTTTCGAGCGTGAAGGCCAAGAGCAGCATTTTGCCGAGGAACGCTATGTTTTTCAGCGCATTCGTGCGGAACGTCGCGAGCCGTTTTTCCTCGCTCCAGAAGGCCCACATTACCGGCTTGGGGGCACGCACCCGCGCGCCGCCACAGCCGCCATTGCCCACACCCTCGCGCAGGGGTTCGGAGAAGGCGCTGAAACGCATCAGCGCCAGCGTTCCGAACCCACCGATAAGCCCCACACCGATCGCGGCAAAGGTCTTGCCAATGGCGAAGGGTAAACCAAGCACCGAGGCCGTCAGGATGAACATCGCTGGGTCCATCAGCGGCGAAGCCAGCCAGAATGCCATGACCGGCGGCAAAGGCACTCCCATCGACAGAAGCGCAGCAATCAGTGGAATCACCCCGCAGGAACAGAAGGGCGAAAGTGCGCCCATCAGCGCAGCGCTGACGATCATCGCGACTTTGTTTCCTGTGAATGCTTTCGCGATCAGTTGATCAGCTCCACTTGCGGCTGCACCGGCCGCCATCGCAATCGAGAGCAGAAACAGCGGCAGAACCGAAAGCGTGGCGCGCGCGACGAAGTCGAGGCTTTCTTTCGCCTGGAGAGGCACAAAAACCGCGAGGCTCACGAAAACCGCGATGATCAGAAACCAGACCCAATCGGGCTTTGGCAGCGAGAAGGGAAGGGAGGTGGCTTTCATTGTGTTTATCCTTCTAGAAATATCGAAATATAAGTTTGAGTTGAGATGAAGGAGGCGGGAAACGCAAATGGGGGAACATGGCGAACCCTGCCCCGCCTCACACGAGGCTTCGGGGCGGCGGGGCAGGCGCGCAGCCGACAGGCTCAGGCACCTCGTCGCGGCAGCATTCATCGGCGAGCGCACTGACGAGCGCTCGCATCATCGGGAAATTCGCGCGACAGATCAGCGTGGTGCTTCGCCGTTCTTGCGTGACCAGCCCCACGAGAATGAGCTTCTGGAGGTGATGGGAGAGGGTGGAAGCGGCAAAACTCAACCGTTCCTGCACAGTCCCAACAGAAAGTCCGGGATCGCCCGCCTTCACCAATTCGCGATAGATCGCGAGGCGGGAGGGGTTCCCGAGGGCTTCCAGTCGAGCGGCGACATCATCAATTTTCATAATTCCAGAATATTCGAAATAATAGACATGTCAACTCTCAGCATAGCACCCAATCTTCATCAAACCGTCATGCCAACGCGATGCGGCTGACATCTCGGCATGCGACGGCTCCCGCCGCTCATCAAGCGGAGAAGAATCATGTTCAAACGTTTATTGCTGTGCAGCGTGGCTTTGCTCGCCGCGAATGTCGCTCAAGCCAATGGCCAGCCCGAATTTCCGGCGGTGATTGCCGGGCATGTCGTGCTTCCGGCCGCGACCTTTATCGATCCGCCGGCCGATGCCCCTGCTGATCTCAAAATCGCTGGCAAATTCGCGAATGGCCCGGTGCGCAATGAGGCGATCGGGACCGCCGAGGGCCGTTCTGCGGGCCGCCCGACAGGCTTGAAAATGCCGTTCCAGGGCCAGCCTGTGCAAGGCCATTCCGGCATCAAGACGATGCCGGACGGCACCTATTGGGTGGTGACTGACAATGGCTTCGGCTCGAAGGCGAATTCGCCCGATGCCGCTTTGTTTCTCTCACATTACCGGATGAACTGGGCTTCCGGTACGATCGAACGCCTTCGCACCGTGTTCCTGCATGATCCCGAGAAGAAAATCCCGTTCCGCATCGTTCATGAAGGCACGGAGAGGCGCTACCTCACGGGTTCAGATCTCGATCTCGAGGGGTTTCAGATCATCGGCGACAAGATCTGGCTCGGCGAGGAATTCGGCCCCTACATCCTCCGCGCCGATATGAACGGCAAGGTCGAGACACTGTTCGAGACACAGGCCGACGGCAAGCCGGTGATGTCGCCGGATCATTTCCGCGTCACAACCCAGAATCCCGGCCAACCGATGCCGGCGACGGTCAATCTCGGCCGCTCGCGCGGCTATGAGGGGTTTGCGGCCTCCAAAGACGGCAAGTTCATTTACGGCATGCTCGAAGGCCCGCTCTGGGACGCCGAGAAGAAGGATTGGGAAAAGGTGGAGGGACGCCAGACCCTGCGCATCCTCGAATTCTCGGTGGGTGAGCAGAAATGGACCGGCCGCCATTGGAAATATGTGCTCGATCAGGGCGCGACCGCGATCGGCGATTTCAATATGATCGACGCCTCGACCGCCCTCGTCATTGAGCGCGACAATGGCGAAGGCACGGCGGACAAGGCTTGCCCGGCGGGACAGCGCGCGGAAACCTGCTTTCACGATCTCGCGAAATTCAAGCGCGTTGTGAAAATCGAGATGAATGACGCGAATGTGGGCCAGCCCATCCGCAAGATCGGCTTCATCGACCTGATGAAAATCCAGGATCCGGACAAGAAGGCCAGGAAGCCGCTCAATGAAGGTGTCTACACCTTCCCGTTCTTCACCATCGAGAACGTCGATGTGGTGGACGAGAAGCACATCATCATCGGCAACGACAACAATCTGCCGTTCTCTTCGAGCCGCGACCCGAACAAGGCCGATGACAACGAGTTCTTGCTTCTCAATGTCGAGGCTCTCCTCAAGGCGAAGTGATCCCCGCACTCTCTCGCCTTGGACTCGAGAGGCCGCCTTCTGTTTCGAGAAGGCGGCCATTTTTTAGCTGGTCACCACGCCAGCGCGCTTTTTCACGTGACCGTAATAGGCCCAGAGCATGCGCGCGGCCACCGCTCGCCACGGGCTCCAGCGCTCGGCGATGATCGCGACCTCTTTCGCTGTCGGGCGGTTCTCAAGCCCCATCGCGAGTTTTGCGCCTTCTTGAAGCGCGAGATCGCCGGGTGCGAAAACATCCTGCACGCCGACGCAGAACATCAGCCACACTTCTGCCGTCCATGGGCCAATTCCGTGGATCTTCACGAGCGCGGCATGCGCTTCGTTGACCGGCATGTCACCTAACCGATCGATGGGAAGGTCGCCGGAGAGAATGGCGCTGGCGATCGCGCGCAGGGTTTTCACTTTGCCCGCAGAGTAGCCGCATGCGCGCAGCTCTTCGTCCGACATACCCATCAGCCCCTCTGGCGTGATGGGGTCAACAACGGCGCGCAGCTTGCCGCGAATCGCATTGGCGGCGGATGTCGACACCTGCTGTGCCGTGATTGTCGAGACGAGCCCGCCGAATCCGGGCTCGCGCCAGCGCAAGGCCGGAACGCCACATGTCGCAGAGATCATCGCCATGTGCGGACAGATACGTGCAAGAGCCTCGACGCCGCGCGCGACATCCGCTTCGGAGGTGAGTATGGTCATGGGCCGTCCAATCCTGTTGTCATCTGACAAAAGCGCCA
>JBOFZC010000284.1:0-5280 GCA_051654985.1 Rhabdaerophilum sp. | reverse complement strand
TCCTTGATTCTGAGGAGAAGAAACTCTCGAAGGTCGAGGCTCTTGCGATCTATCAGGAATTCCGAACGCTGGTGCCGCCGGGCCGGCGCGGAGATGAGATTGCGCGACGGTTGGCCGACCGGCTCTTCGATCTCGATCTCGTGACCGAGGCCTCTGATATCCTTGAACATCAGGTTCGAAACCGTCTCGATGGTGTGGCGCGCTCGGTTGTTGCGACACGCCTTGCGTTGATGCATCTCCAGAATCGCCAGCCGGTTAAAGCTCTGACCATGCTAAGCGAAACGCGGCTTTCCAGCCTGCCTGTCGAACTCAAGCGCGCGCGCCGACTGCTTGAAGCACGAGCCCTGGGAGAGGTTTTCCGCACCGAGCTTGCAGTCGAGGTTCTTGCCAATGAAACGGGAGAAGATGTCGATCGTCTGCGCGCGGATATCCATTGGAAGGGCAAGCAATGGCGCGAGGCGGGCGAATCCTATGAGCGCGTTCTCGGCGATGCCTGGCAAGGCGAAGCCGCGTTGACCGATCAGCAGCGCCTCGATGTGCTGCGCTCGGGCCTCGCTTACGTGCTGGCCGAGGAAGCCCTCTCGCTCGATCGCCTGCGATCCAAATTCATGGCGAAAATGGCGAAATCCGATGATGCTGGGGCGTTTAATCTCATCGCGCTCGAGAATTACTCGAACCCACGCGGGTTCCGCGAGGCCGCGCGCAACATCGTGAATGCCGATACCTTGACCGAATTCCTCGCCGCCTACCGCAAGCGCTATCCGGAAACGGCGGGCGAAGCTCGCCCTGCGCGTAGCGCCGAGCAGCGTCAATCCGCCGTCGGGCAAGATCCTCCCGTTCGCGGTTGACGCGAGCCTGATCTCATTGGTTTCGGATGGAAGCCCGGCCTTGTGCCGGGCTTTGTCATATGGGCCCGAAACTTTGCACCAGGGAGCCCGCGACCAATCGCCAGCCATCGACCAGCACGAAGAAAATCAGCTTGAAGGGCAGGGCCACCGTCACAGGTGGAACCATCATCATACCCATCGAGATCAGGATGGAGGACACCACGAGATCGATGATAAGAAAGGGAATAAACAGCAAAAAGCCGATCTCGAACGCGCGACGCAATTCTGAGATCATGAAAGCCGGAATCAGGACCTGCATCGGCGTGGCTTCAGGTGTCGCCGGACGCGGTTGGCGCGAGAGATCCATAAAAAGCTCGAGATCGGTCGGGCGAACATGCCGGAGCATGAAGGTGCGGAAGGGCGCAGCGGTGCGCTCGAACGCTTCCTGCTCACGGATTTCTCCGGCGACAAAGGGGCGCACGCCCTGCTCATAAGCGGCCTGGAACGTCGGGGCCATGATGAAGGCGGTGAGAAACAGCGCCAAACCTGTCATCACCGTGTTGGGTGGCGCGGTCTGGGTGCCGATCGCCGTGCGCAGAAGTGACAAAACCACCACGATGCGTGTGAACGATGTGACCATCACGAGAATCGATGGCGCCAGACTCAGCACCGTGAGCAGGGCTACGAGCTGTAGCGCGCGCTCGGTTAACCCGAGGCCTTGTCCGAAATTGATCGAGATATCCTGCGCATAGGCACCCGTGGCCAGCGCCACGCCGAAAAGACCGAGCAATAGCGCCGCGCGTCGGGGACGGCGGCGAATCTCATCAGAACTTTCGGGCGTGGGGGCGCGCATGTTCCTGTCGGATCATGATTCCACCCTTCGACGCCAGAGTGTCGCGCGCTCCCAAACGGGGTTGCGCACGATTATCTCAAGGCCGCGATCTCAAGGCTTGGGTTGTTGTGGACGGCCGAGGAGCTTTGCCATTTCCTCTTCGAGCAGATCCATATCACTCGCCGTGGGCTGAGGAGGTGCGGCTTTCGCGGGCGGAGCTGCTGGTGGGGCGGGAGGCAATGGAGGCGCGACCGGCGCAGACGCAGGCGCCGAAGGAGGAGCCAGCGAGCTCCGCGGCGCGGGCGGCTGAGGCGGCTTCTGGAGCACTTCGGAAAGCCTGCGCGCCATTTCGCTCATCGGTTCCTGGCGCGATTCGGGCTTGGGCTCTGGCTTCGGCTCAGGCTTCGGTTCGATTTTCGGAGGTGTGACGACCGGCGGCGGAGCCGGTGGCGTAGGCGCGCGCGGCGGCGGGTTCATCACCGGCGGCTGCATCATCGGCATTGCGGGAGGCGGGGGTGCGACTGGCCGAACAGGCTGCGGCGCATCCATCGCTTTCAACGCCCGCTCGAAATCATCATCAAGGCGCGCGGGTTGCGCTGCAGGCGGATTGAAATTTGGCGGTGGAACTGGGCGCGGCGGCGGTGAGGTCAGCGGCGCGTTCGGTGCAGCAGGACGTACGGGCGACGGAGCGACAGGCGCAGAAGGTGCAGCAGCAGCGGGTTGAGGGGCGGCACTGGCAGCGGTTTCGACGACTTCCGCCTCGCCCTCGGCGCGGCTGCGTCCAGCCCGTTCGTTGCGCACAATCGAGGGCTCGATCAGCACGTCATTCGGCCCGCCGATCAGCAGCAAGTGCTCGACATTGTCGCGACGGATAATCACGAGTTTGCGCCCCTCTCGATCAAGGGGGAAGGCGTCAGTGACTGCCAGGCGCTGAACTCGCCCGCCGCGCGCGGAGCCACCACTCATATTGAGTGTGGGGCGCAAAGCCCGGATCAGCCACAAAGCGATAGCGATCACGACAATCAGAAGCAGCAGTCCGAGCCCGAGCCACAGCATTGCAGCCACGGCGCCATCGCCTGATCTCAGCTGGTTGAGAAGATTCTGCATGGACCACTCACTCGAAACGGCACTGAAAAACCCGCGAAAACCTTTCGAAAAGCTGCATCATCCTTTGATGGGCGCGTCAACCCTGTCTGGCGCAGTCACCTTGCGAAAACGCACAGCATTCTTTCCCGCTGTCTGGTTGAAAATGAAACAGTTTGGCCGGGGCGTTTACCGGATCTTAACCATGAATGCGGCAAGATTTGCCTTGTCATTCATCGGAATGGCGCATTTTGCCGAGGCATTCATGATTCATGATCTCTCCACCTTTGCCGCACTAAAGCAGCGCATGCGCTTTCTTCAGTCGCGCCAGAAGGTGCTCGCCGAAAATGTTGCGAATGCCGATACCCCGGGCTTCAAGCCGAAAGATATTGCGCAGGTCGGGATTGATCCGGCAACGCGCGGCTCCGACGCGGCGCGTCGCATGAGCACTGCTGCTTACAGCAAGACGGCCAGCCTGCAGGTGACGAGCCCGATGCATATCGGCGGCGCCCGGAGTGGCGCGGGTACGGTGGAGAAGGGCGCCACTTATGAGACGCGTCCTTCTGGGAATGCGGTGAACCTTGAGGATGAAATGCTCAAGGTTTCACAGAATCAGATCGATTTTCAGACGGCAGCGAACCTCTATCAGCGCGGGCTCGCCACGCTGAAGACGGCGCTCGGCCGTCGGGCATAAGGGAGAGGCATTATGGATTTTCTCAAATCTCTCGCCATCGCCGCATCCGGCCTGCGTGCTCAATCGGGCCGCATGCGTGTCATTGCTGAAAACGTGGCGAATGCGGACACCACACCAACGCGACCTGGCGAACAGCCCTATCGGCGCAAGGTTGTGACATTCCAGCAGAAACTCGACACCGAGCTGGGCGTCAATACGGTTCAGCTTGGGCAGATCAAGCGGGATCGCGCTGAGTTCAAATCGCGTTTCGAGCCGGGCCATCCCCAGGCCGATGCGCGCGGTTTTGTGCAAAAGCCGAATGTCGACTCGATGATTGAAACCTTGGATCTGCGCGAAGCGCAACGAAGCTACGAAGCCAATCTCAACGTGATCAGCACCACAAGGCGGATGTTGGCGCGGACTTTAGAGATCCTGCGTGCGTAAGTTCGGAACATTCTCGATTGGGAGAACACCATGAAGACGATGATGAATCCGGGCGTGGCCGCGAGTGCCTATGCCCTCCAGCAGAAGCTTAACTCCAACCCCACGGCCCTGCTTGGCAAGCCCGAGGGCAATGGCGGCTCTTTTGCCGACATTCTCGAGGCTACGGTAGGCCGCGCCCATGAGGCGGGCAAGAAGCGAGACGCGCTGTCCATCCATGCTGCGAACGGCAACCCAACCGATCTCGTTGAAGTTGTCACCGCTGTGGCGGAAAGCGAAGCGGCGCTCGAAAGCCTCGTCGCGGTGCGCGATCGCGTTGTGGCGGCCTATGAAGAAATCATGCGGATGCCAATCTGATGAACGGCGCTGACCTGATCGAGATCTCGCGCGACGGGCTGATCACCTTCTTTAAGGTCGGTATGCCCGTCATGTTGGTCGGCCTCGCTGTAGGCTTCGTGATTTCCCTGTTTCAGGCTCTGACCCAGATCCAGGAGCAAACCTTGGTTTACGTGCCGAAAGTGGCTGCGATTTTCGGCTCTCTCCTGTTCTTTTTGCCATTCATGAGCGATGCCATGAACTCTTTCATGGGGCGTATCGCGGCGAAGATTATTTCCGGCGGGCAGTAGAGCACGATTTCTTTCGGCATTCGGGGCCGAATCATCGGAATATGAGCGGGATGAATGTCAGCATCCTGCCCGAATTTGCGCTTATCTTCATGCTCGTCTTTGCGCGCGTGGGCACGATGCTCATGCTGATGCCTGGGCTTGGTGAGCGCGTGGCACCCGCGCGCATTCGCGTCACGCTCGCGATGTTCATTACGCTTCTGTCAATTCCGATCGTGAGGCCAGTGCTGCCAATTGCCGGCATCAGCTTGCCGCAGGCCGTGCCGCTTCTGCTCACGGAAATGCTGATCGGCTTTACTTTTGGGCTCTGCGCTCGCTTTCTGATGTCCACCCTTCAGACGGCGGGGCTTCTGATCTCCCAGCAGATCGGCCTGTCTTTCACGATGTCGATCGACCCTACTGGTGGAGATCGCGGGCAATCCGCTGCAATTGGCTCGTTTCTATCGCTTCTCGGGCTGTCTCTGATTTTCGCGACGAACCTGCATCATGTCGCGATTGCTGGCATTATCGACAGCTATGGCACGATCCGACCCGGAAGCGCTCCACCGAGCGGCGATGCCGCTGATCTGGCGATCACGGTCGCGAGCTCGGCCTTTGTCACAGCGGTGCAGATTTCAGCGCCGTTTCTGGTCTTTGGTCTCGTTTTTAACGTCGGTCTTGGAATTCTCTCGCGTTTGATGCCGCAACTGCAGATCTTCTTCCTGGCGATGCCGGCGATGATCCTGCTCGGCGCGATCATCTTCATCTTCGTGATTGGCCTGATGATGGACGGTTTCCTCGCGCATGTGATGCGTGTCTACC
>JBOFZC010000283.1:0-1801 GCA_051654985.1 Rhabdaerophilum sp. | reverse complement strand
GCTTGATCTTGAACGCGATCTTCTTGCCGGGTTCGAGCGCCCTTTTCAGCGTGCCGACCTTCTCGCCCTTCGAATTGGTGATTTCGAGCCCAGTGACGGCCACGGTGCGGGCATTGGTGACAATCGCCTCGCTGGCATTTTTGGGAATTGCGCGGCGCTGCTGCGCTTCAACCATGCTCACCGAGAGGACGGCGACCAGCGCCGCTAGTCCGATCACACTCCATTGACGCATGCTGATCCCCTCAACTGATGACTAAAGGCGAACAACATTCGCCCGAATTGGGCGAAAATCAAGAATTATGCAGCGGAATTATGATAGCGAGCTGGAAATAATCGGAACAGCGTCGTGCTAGCCGTCCACAACTTGCAGGTCCGTGATTTCATCGGAATTGTGAAGCAGAGTGGAGACCGCTTTCGCCAGCTCTTCGCCCGAGCCGCCATAGGACATGACCAGAGCGTGCATATGAGCCTCATCGTTTTCGTGCCCGCCGAGGATGCACACGGCAAAACCGGGATTTGAGGGCGCTTCGATTATCCAGCCACTTTCGTCCACACTCAGCCCAGTTGCCTTGAGCCCGGCCAGGTTCAATTTCGCCAATAACCAGCGTGCGATGGCTTCGCATTTGGCCAAGCGAGCGGCCATGCCGAGTGCATCGTGCAGAATGCCTTCCAAATCACTGCTTGGTTGTGCGTTCGGTTCAAACAGACTTGGCGCGCGAAATTTGAATTCCATCATTTCCTAGGTCATCCTAGAGTGTTTTCGAACTTTACTCCGCCCCGATCGCGGTGCGGCGCCGCTCGATATCGCGCAGCATCGGGATGATCTCCTCGATGCGCTCGGCGATCTGATAGCGCACTTCCAGCCCCTCTCGGATGAAGGCGAGTTCGCGCATGTGGGCGAACAGGACCATCAGCGGCTTCCAGAACCCGGCGATGTTCGCGAGAATGATGGGTTTGTCGTGCTGTCCCAACTGGCTCCAGGTGAGCTGTTCGACCACTTCCTCGAGCGTACCGATCCCGCCGGGAAGGGTGACGAAGGCGTCGGCTTTTTCGAACATGAGCATTTTCCGCTCATGCATGTTTTTCGTGACAATCATTTCCTGCGCGCCGTCGAGCATCATCTCGCGGGCTTTCAGGAAATCCGGAATGATACCCGTGACATGCCCGCCATGGGCGATGACCGAGCGCGCAACAATGCCCATCAAGCCGTGTGAGCCGCCGCCATAGACGAGGCGATAGCCGTTTTCAGCCATCTCCTTGCCGAGTTTCTCGGCGGTGGCGGCGAAGCGCGGATCCGTGCCATTGCCCGAACCGCAGAAAACACAAATCGATCGAATCATGGTCATAGGCTGATCCCGCCCGTTTTTCATGAAGGCTGCAAGGCAATTCGATGCAGGAATCATGTCAGAAATTCTCGAGATACGGGCGATGACATTTCTCAAACGCGTCCTTATCTTGGAAAGGGTGTGCAGATTTGCACCCCTTCTCCATTCCGATTCCCCGTGATGCCCCGCAACGCGCTGCATCGCGTGCGGTCTCCCGCCGTTACAGGAAAAGTTGTTGTCGAGCCCTTCTTCACCGTCTCCAGATCGCAAAGGCGAAGCCTCGCTCTACGCGACCGTTCGCAGCCTCTGGCCTTTCCTATGGCCGCATGACCGGCCTGATCTGCAACGCACAATCGCGCTGTCGCTGGCGCTCATCATCGTCGCCAAGGGCTTCACCGTTTTGATGCCCTACACCTATAAATGGGCGACAGATGCGCTGGTCGCGGCCTCGGGCGGCAAGATCGACCAGATGGGTA
>JBOFZC010000282.1:0-3398 GCA_051654985.1 Rhabdaerophilum sp. | reverse complement strand
ACCTCGATGTGCTCACCGGCACCCTGAAGCTGCCCTCGACAGCAACAGCGGCGCAGGTCGTCGTCAAGACGTCCTGGCTGGTGGCAAGTGCAGTGGCGAGCGGTGTCCGGGATCGGATCGCAGCTTATGATCCGACACTTCCCGTTGTTGGGATTCTGGCGTTTCTTGCCGGCCTGTTCGTGATGCGTCGTCGCAATCGACGCTCTGGTGCGGCGGCGATCGGGCTTTTCATCGCAGGCCTTGCTCTTGGACCGGAGGACGCACGCGCGCAGGTTGCCTCGCCAGGCAATTCGGCGGCAACCCAATCCGCCGTCGATCTGGCGCAGCGCTTTCCGGACGGCGCGATCTTCGTACCCAAGGTTTCACAACGCATCCTCGCGATCCGCACCGTAATGAGCAAACCGGAAGAGCACCGCCGTGCGATTGCGCTTGCTGGCCGCGTCATCCCGGACCCGTCTGCCAGCGGCTCGGTTCAGACGTCTCTGACGGGCCGTTTGTCACCACCACCCGGAGGGTTTCCGCGTCTTGGGCAGCGGGTGAAGGCGGGCGACACGCTTGCGCTGGTGCAGCCTTCGCTCGGATCAGCTGACCTGACAAACCAACAGCAGCAAGCACGGGAACTTGAACAGCAGATCGCCCTTGTGCGGCGCCGTTTGGAGCGCCTGCGTCCCATCGCCAACGTGATCGCAAGGTCCCAGATCGAGGACGCAGAGCTTGAACTGAAGGGCTTGCAAGACCGTCGGGCCAACCTGGATCGGGCTCCGCGCGAGCCTGAGCGGCTGCTGGCACCTGTCGATGGTGTTATTGCGTCAGCCACCGCCTCGCCCGGCCAGGTTGTGGAGGTCAACGCCATCATCTTCCAGATCGTGAACCCGGACAGGCTGTGGATCGAAGCCCTGACCTTCGATGCCGTGGCCGGTGCGCGGAACGCGACCGCGCGGCTTAACGACGGGCGCTCGCTCAAACTGGAGTACCAGGGGACTGGGTTCGCGGACCGCAACCAGGCCATTCCGATCCAGTTCGCTGTTGCTGAACAGACGCGCGGATTGCGCATGGGGCAGTTGCTGACCGTTCTTGCCGAGACGGAGGAGGTGAAAACCGGCATAGCCGTCCCGCGCACGTCTGTCGTGCGCGCCGGCAACGGGCAGATGATCGTTTTCGAGCACTCAAATGCCGAGCGATTTGTGCCGCGTGAGGTCCGCGTCGAACCTCTCGACGGGGAGCGGGCATTGGTCATTTCCGGCCTCGATCCCGGCAAGAGGATTGTGACGCAAGGCGTCGAACTCCTCAACCAGATCCGCTGAGGCACGCGCAATGTTCAACTTTCTTGTCACCCAATCGCTGCGCAATCGCCTCCTGGTGCTGGCTCTGGCCGCTGTGATGATCGTCTTCGGCGCGTTCACTGCAACGAAGCTGCCGGTCGATGTCTTCCCGGACCTCAACAAGCCGACCGTCACCATCATGACGGAATCGGAGGGTCTCGCGCCACCTGAGGTCGAGCAACTAGTCTCGTTCCCCATCGAGACACAGATGAACGGTTTGCCGGGCGTAACGCGGGTTCGTTCGGTCTCAGGTGTCGGACTGTCGATCATCTATGTCGAGTTTGACTGGGGCACCGATATCTACCGCAACCGCCAGCAGATTGCAGAACGTCTGACGCTGGTGCGCGACCAGTTGCCGCCAAACGTCACCCCGCAGATGGGGCCGATCAACTCGATCATGGGCCAGATCATTCTGGCCGCGATGACCGCGCCAGCCGACGTGTCCCCCATGGAGTTGCGCGAGATCGCTGACTTCATCATCAGGCCACGCTTGCTAACCATCCCGGGCGTGGCACAGGTCATTCCCATTGGCGGCGAAGTGCGACAGTACCGCGTTGCGCCGAACCCGGCGGCCATGCGCGCGCTTGGAGTCACCCAAGCACAGATCGAGACGGCGCTGGCCAGCTTTGGGGCGAACACAGGTGGCGGTTTCACCGATCAATACAGCCGCGAATTCCTGATCCGCAACATCGGCCGCACAATGCGCCTCGAGGATCTCGGCTCCATCACTGTGGCCACGGTCAACGGCCGCCCGATCTATCTCCGGCAGGTCGCGGATGTCGGCTTCGGGGCACGCCTTAAACGCGGTGATGCCGGCTATATGGGCAAATCCTCGGTCATTCTCTCGGTCGAGAAGCAGCCCGATGTCGACACGATTACCCTGACCCGTCAGGTCGAGGCTGCTCTGGCTGATGTCAGCAACACACTCGGTCGCGGCATCAAGGTCGACAACATCATGTTCCGGCAAGCCAACTTCATCGAAACATCGATCAAGAACGTCCAGACCGTGCTGATGGAAGCCATATTCGTCGTGGCGATCATCCTTTTTGCGTTTCTCTTGAACGTGCGAACAACAGCCATTTCATTGACGGCTATCCCGGTTTCGATCCTCGCGACAGCTATTGTTTTCTGGTTCATGGGCCTGTCGATCAACACGATGACGCTTGGGGGTCTCGCCATCGCCATTGGAGAGCTCGTGGACGATGCCGTCGTCGACGTCGAGAACATTTTCCGGCGTCTGCGCGAGAACCGCGAGAACGGCAACCCGCGCTCGACCTTCGATGTCGTAGTGGGCGCCAGCCAGGAGGTACGCTCCGGGATCGTCTATGCGACGATGATTATCATCCTGGTCTTCGTGCCGCTGTTTGCGTTGACGGGCATCGAGGGCCGCCTGTTCGCGCCGCTCGGCAAGGCCTACATCATCTCGATCCTGATGAGCCTCGTGGTTTCGATCACACTGACACCTGTCATGGCGTACTACATGTTGCCGAGCCTCAAGCGGCTCGACGAGCATGAGGGTTGGCTGGTGCGCAAGCTCAAGGGCGGCAACCGCCGATTGCTCGATTGGTCCTTCCGCCACCCGAAAACGCTGATGGCGGGTGCGCTTGCTGGCGTGCTCACAGCCGGCACTGTTGCGACCCAATTGCCACGCTCGTTTCTGCCGCCATTCAACGAGGGCAGTTTCACCATCAGCCTGTTGTTCAATCCCGGCATCTCCCTGGCCGAAAGCCACCGCGTCGGGCTCATCGCCGAGCGCCTGATCATGCAAGTTCCGGAAGTCCGCCAAGTGGGTCGGCGCACCGGCCGGGCAGAACTTGATGAACATGCCGAAGGTGTTCATGCGTCTGAGGTCGATGTCGATCTGAAGCCATCCTCCCGCTCAAAAGAACAGATCGTTCAGGATATCCGCACCAAGCTTGCCGTGCTGCCGGTCAACACCAATATCGGCCAGCCAATCTCGCACCGCCTCGACCACATGCTGTCCGGCGTGCGCGCCCAGATCGCACTCAAGATCTACGGCGAGGATCTCGATACTCTCCGGCGCGTTGCGTCCGAATTCCGCGACAAGATGGCGGC
>JBOFZC010000281.1:0-15520 GCA_051654985.1 Rhabdaerophilum sp. | reverse complement strand
GTCGCTTCGGGGCGACCGGCGCCTCGATAAGCATCGACCGGCGCGGTGTTGGTATAAACGCACTCGACCTCGGCATAGATGGCGGGGATGTTGTATTGGCCCGAGAGCAGCGGCGCGTAGAGATAGGTCGGCACCGAGGAGGCGAAGGTCGAAAGATAGGCCCCGAGATTAGCACGTGTCTTCACACGCACGGCTGTGATCTTGCCGTTCTCGTCGGTTGCGAGTTCGGCATGCGTGAGGTGATCACGCCCATGCGCGACGCACAGGAATTCCTCGGTGCGATCCGCGACCCATTTCACCGGGCGCCCCACCTTTTTCGCGGCCCAGACGCACACCGTCTCTTCCGCATAGATGAAGATTTTTGAACCAAAACCCCCGCCGACATCCGGTGCGATCACGCGCAATTTGTGTTCCGGCGCGATCCCAATGAAGGCTGAGAGCACGAGCCGCGCGACATGTGGGTTCTGGCTCGTGGTGTAGAGCGTGAAAGCATCCTCGCCCGTATTGTAATCGCCGATCGCGGCGCGCGGCTCCATGGCGTTCGGCACGAGGCGATTGTTGAGAATCTCAAGCCGCGTGACGTGCTTGGCCTTTTTGAAGGCAGCGTCGGTCGTGGCCTTGTCGCCGAGATGCCAATCGAAGACCTGATTGTCGGCTGAGGCCTCATGGATCGCGGGCTGCCCCTTTTTCGTGGCGGATGCCAGATCAACCACGGCGGGGAGCACATCATAGCTGACCTTGATGGCCTCAGCCGCATCGCGAGCCTCTGCGAGCGTTTCTGCGATCACCACAGCGACATGATCGCCGACATATCGCACCTTGCCCTGAGCGAGCGCGGGGTGCGCGCCGGCTTTCATGGGTGATCCGTCCTTGTTGTGGATCATCCAGCCGCAGATGAGACCGCCGATTTTGTCTGTCGCGAGATCATCACCGGTGAGTATGGCGAGCACGCCCGGCATTTTGCCAGCCTTCTTTGCGTCAATCGCCTTGATATTCGCGTGGGCGTGGGGTGAGCGCAGGAAGAAGGCATAGGCCTGGCCGGGGCGGTTGATGTCGTCAGTGTAATTGCCCTTGCCGGTGATGAAGCGGAAATCCTCTTTCCGCTCGACGCGGGCACCAATTCCGGTGGCTGACATGGGTTCTCTCCAGGGAATGACGGGGTGGCTGCAGGTAAGGAAGCGCGGCTTATTCCGCCGCGACCTTCATGCCGCCCATCGCGGCGGCGCCGGCCTGAATGGCTTTGACGATGTTATGGTAGCCTGTGCAGCGGCAGATATTGCCTTCCAGCTCATGGCGGATGGTCGCCTCATCGAGATGTGTGCCGAGCCGGTTGACCATATCGATGGCGGCCATGATCATCCCCGGTGTGCAGAAGCCGCATTGTAGCCCATGATGGGTGCGGAAAGCCGCCTGCATCGGATGAAGATCCTGCCCATTCGCAAGGCCTTCGATCGTCATCACATTCGCCCCGTCACAGGAAAGCGCGAGCGTGGTGCAAGCCTTGATCGCCTTGCCATTCACATGCACGACGCAAGCCCCGCATTGGCTGGTGTCGCAGCCGACATGTGTGCCGGTGAGTCGGAGGTGATCGCGCAGGAAAGCCACCAGCAAAGTGCGCGGGTCGACATCCCCACTCACAGCCTTGCCGTTCACAACCATGCTGACTTTGGGCATACCCACTCCTTTTCGCAAAACTGGCGAATTTGATGTGATTTCGACGTTCCCTCAGGACCCATTCCGCTGTTGAGGCGCGGATTTTGGGCCGAATTCGACAATCTGGACCCATTCCAATGAAAGCGTCAAGCACGATTGCGCGCTTGCCAAGCAAAGTTGATTGCCGGAAAGTCGCACCCTCTTCAACGAGGACCAACTCCATGCCTTCTGAGACCATCCGCCTTGCCTTTGACGACATCACCTTTCGCGTGACCTATGAGGGGCCGAAAGGGGCTGACCCGATCCTGTTCTCGAACTCTCTCGGCTCGAGCCTCGAAATGTGGGATGCGCAGGCGGCCTATTTCTCGAAGGATTACCGCGTCATCCGCTATGATGTGCGCGGACACGGCGAAACCGGCGCCACCCCCGGCCCTTACAACCTTGCACAGCTCGCGCAGGACGCCTTGCGCGTGATGGATGGTCTGCACATCCACAAGGCCCATTGGGTCGGCTGCTCGATGGGCGGCATGGTCGGCCAGTGGCTGCTCACACACAATCGCGAGCGCATCGGCAGGGCTGTGCTCGGCAACACGGCTGCCTTTATGGGCCCGCCAGCAACCGATTGGAATGCCCGCATCCGCACCGCACTTTCCAAGGGCATGGACCCGATCGCCGAAGCGATGAAGCTGCGCTGGTTCACGAAAGCCTTTAACGACAAGAACCCGGCGGAAGTGAAGCGCGTCACGGATATGGTGAGACAGGCCTCACCGGCGGGATATTCCGGTTGCTGCGCTGCCATTCGCGACATGGATCAGCGCGAGACCATTAAGGGGATCAGCAATCCGGTGATGGTGTTGATCGGCGATCAGGACCCCGCCACCACACCCGCTATGGGCGAGATCATGGCGCGCAACATTCCCGGCGCGAAAAAGGTGATCATCCCCGGCGCGCATATCTCGAATTGCGAAAATCCCGACGACTACAACAAGGCGGTTGCCGCGTTTTTGAGGGGGTAAGGCATGCCAGACATCACGAATATCGCAGCCCTGGCGCTGATTGCGCTTGGCATGGTGCTGACACCGGGTCCGAACATGATCTATCTCGTCTCGCGCTCGATCTGCCAGGGACCGATGGCAGGGCTGATCTCGCTCGGCGGCGTGTTCCTCGGCTTCGTTTTCTACATGTTGCTGGCCGCATTTGGCATCACCGCCCTCTTCATGGCGGTGCCCTTCGCCTATGACGCACTGCGTCTGGCTGGAGCAGCGTATCTTCTCTACCTCGCATGGCAGGCCCTGAAGCCCGGCGGCCGCTCGGCGTTTCAGGTCAGGCAATTGCCGCAGGACAGCCCCAAGAAGCTATTCATCATGGGATTGGTCACCAACCTTCTCAATCCCAAGGCGGCGATGATGTATCTCTCGCTGATCCCTCAATTCATCCAGCCTGAAAAAGGCGATGTCTTCACCCAGTCGATCGTATTGGGCATGACGCAGATTTCGATCAGCATGATCGTCAACGCCATGATTGCGCTCGCCGCAGGCTCGATTGCGCTTCTGCTGACACGGAGGCCCGGATTTGCACTTGTTCAGCGCTGGCTGATGGGTACGGTGCTCGGGTTTCTCGCGATCCGTATGGCATTGGACAGTAGAAAGTGAATTCCATGACCAAAGTCGCGATCCTCACAGGGGCTGGCAAAGGCATGGGCGGTGGCGCCGCCCGCGAACTCGTGGCGCGGGGCTGGAAGGTCGCGCTCCTTTCGCCATCGGGCAATGCCGAGACGCTCGCCAAGGAGCTTGGTGGCATTGGTATCACCGGCTCGGTGACCGAGGAGGCTGACCTCAAGCGCCTCGTCGATGGAGCGATGCAAGCCTGGGGGCGCATCGATGGCGCGGTGCTTTCCACCGGCCACCCGCCGAAAGGCGACCTGCTCGCGCTCAGTGATGAGGACTGGATGAGGGGCCTTGATCTCATCATCCTCAATGTCGTGAAAGTCGCGCGGCTCATCACACCCATCATGGAGAAACAGGGCGGCGGCTCGATCGTGAACATCTCGACCTTTGCGGCTTTCGAGCCTGATCCCGCCTTCCCGATTTCCTGCACTCTGCGCGCGGGATTGGCGAGCTTCACCAAGCTCTATGCTGATCGTTATGCGGCGAAAAACATCCGCATGAACAACGTGCTGCCGGGCTTCATTGATTCTCTTCCGGAGAAAGAGGTTTTCAAGGCGCGAATCCCGATGGGGCGCTATGGCAAGGTGGAGGAAATCGCGAAAACCGCAGCCTTCCTGCTCTCGGAGGATGCAGGCTATATCACCGGGCAGAATATCCGCGTGGATGGCGGGATTACGCGCTCGGTCTGAATCCAAAAATTTGCCACCTGATGTTCTAAAAACCATTTTGATTCAGTGCGTTCAGTGAACAAACAGAATCTCGCCGGCAAATCGTTGAATCAAGTTGGCAAGCCCGTCAGGCATGATCCGTATCGTGCAGGATGCGATAGCCGCGCCGGTGATAGACCAGCGGTTCTGCATCGGCTCCGGCCTGCGCCGCGAGCACTTCTCCCACCACAACGAAATGACTTCCGACCTGGCGCAGATCGGCGATTTTCAGGGCGAAAGTCGCGAGCGCCCCGACGAGTACAGGCGCACCTCCCAACCCGGTTTCCCAGTGTCCTAACGCGAAACGTTCCTCCATCGACAGGCCAGAACGAGAGAAATGCCGGGCGATTTCGATATGTTCAGCCGCGAGAGTATTGACCGAGAACGCGCCATTTTCCTTCAGCATTTTCGCGGTGCGGCTCGTGGCGTTGAGGCAGACAAGCAACGATGGCGGGCTGTCAGAAACGGAGGTCACGGCGGTTGCCGTTAGGCCACCTCGCCCCGCTTTGCCATCGGTTGCGACGACATGCACCGCGCCGGAAACTCGGCTCATCGCTTCACGAAACGCAATGGCGGCTGGGTTCACTTCCGTCGGATGCGGAATGGGGTGGGATGACACGCGCAACGATCCTTCTGTCTTGAAGGTTCTCATCTGAAGCTTCTTCGCAAAACTGCAAGGGGAAATGCAGCCGACTGTGGATTGCCAGCGTGAGCAATCCGGCGCATCTTCAAGAAAAAACAAAAGAACGGAGAGAGAGATGGCGCGCAGAAAAGCTCAATGGCGCGGGGTGTTCCCCGCTGTCACAACGAAATTTGACCGCAAAGATGGGCTCGATTCCCGCGAAATGACGCGTGCCTTCCGGTTGCAAATGGATGCCGGTGTTGACGGGATCATCGTCTGTGGTTCCCTCGGCGAGGCCTCGACCCTCGAATTCGAGGAGAAACTTGAGGTCCTGAAAATCGCTCTCGACGTCGCCGAGAAGAAGATTCCGGTCCTGCTCACAGTGGTCGAGGGATCGACGGCCCGCGCCTGCCGGATGGCAGAAGCCGGCGCAAAACTGGGTGCTGCGGGCTTCATGGTGCTCCCCGGCGTTCCCTACAAATCGACGCCGCGCGAGACGATGGCGCATTACCGCACTGTGGCGCGTGCCGGCGGACTGCCGGTGATGGTCTATAACAACCCCGTGGGTTACGGCGTCGATCTCACGCCGGAAATGTTTGTTGAACTCGCGGATGAACCGCTTTTCACCGCCATCAAGGAAAGCTCGGATGATGTGCGCCGCATCACGCGGATCATCAATCTGGTGGGCGATCGCTACGCGCTGTTCTGTGGGGTCGACAACCTCGCACTCGAGGCGCAGGCGATGGGCGCCGTGGGCTGGGTCGCGGGGTTGGTTTGCGCCTTCCCGAAGGAAACAGTCGCGATATGGCAACTCGCGGAGGCCGGCAAATTCGCCGCCGCACGCGATATTTATCGCTGGTTCGAGCCCTTGCTGACACTCGATGTGACGCCACAATTGGTGCAGAATATCAAACTCGTTGAAGCGCTTGTCACAGGCGGAAATGATCGCGTGCGCGCGCCGCGGCTGGCGCTTCAAGGCGATGCCCGAACGCATGTCGAGCAGATCGTGAAGGCGGCACTCGCGAAGCGACCGAAATTGCCGTGATGCTTTCTCTCTCGGCACAAGAACGCGCGATGCTCGCTGGAGAAGTGGGCGAGGCTCAAGCACTGGCCATGCGTATCCTCGCCGAAACCGCGCACCTGATGGGGGCAGAGAAGCTGATTCCCGTGCATTCAGCCCATATCGACGGCGCGCTGTATCATGGGGATTCAGGAACACTTTTCGCTGAGAAGCTGGTGGAGCTCGGTGCAAGAATCGCCGTGCCGACCACCCTCAATGTTGGCGCACTCGACCTCGCCTGCGGAGCGAAGACCCGGTTACCGCCGCATCAGCATGACATGGCCCATCGGCTGATGCGCGCCTACGAGACGATGGGATGCGCACCCTCCTGGACCTGCGCACCCTATCAGGCCGGGCATCGCCCCGCTTTGGGAAGCGATGTCGCTTGGGGGGAGTCAAACGCGGTGGCGTTCTGCAATTCGGTGCTCGGGGCGCGCACCAATCGCTATGGCGATTTCCTCGATATCGCCTGCGCGATCACGGCACGTGCACCCTATTATGGCCTCCACAGGCCTGAGAACCGGGTTGCGCGCTTCATACTCGATTGTTCCGGCCTGAGCGCCACCTTGCGCGGCTCCGATGTGTTCTGGCCCGTGATCGGCACGCTCTACGGCCAGGAAGCGGGAACGGCGGTGGGCGTCGTCACCGGTCTTGCCGGTTTTGCGACTGAAGATCGCCTCAAGGCTTTCGGTGCGGCAGCCGCCTCGGCGGGGGCGGTCGGGTTGTTTCATATCCTGGGCGTGACACCCGAGGCGCCCGACCTTGCCACCGTTTCGGGGGGCGCTGAAAACCTGCCGATGATCCCGGTCACTCCGGAACGCCTCGCCAAGGCCCGAGCCGGATTGTCAACGACCCAAGAGAGCCGCATTGACGCTGTGGCCATCGGCTCACCGCATTGTTCGGCCGAGGAATTGCGCGAACTCATTGGCCATCTCGCAGGGCGGAAAGTCGCCCGCCCCTTCTATGCCTGCACCGGGCGGCATGCTTTGCTGGCGCTGACGCCGGAAGAGCGACAGAGGCTGATTGATGCGGGAATTACGCTTGTTACCGATACCTGCATCGTCGTCACCCCCATGCTCGCGGAGATTGCTGGAACGTTGCTTACGAATTCGGGGAAATTCGCGCATTACGCGCCGGGAAATACCGGCTACGCCGTGCGTTATGGCAGCATGAAGGAATGCGTTGAGGGTGCCGTTACAGGCGCACTGGCTCCGGATGCTCGGGGTTGGTCATGAAACCCATTCTCGCGAAAGCCGAGCCGTTAATTGCTGCAGGAGAGGCGGTCACTGCGCCCGTCCTCAAGCTCACGGCCCCCCTCTCGTTCTGGGGCGGCGTGGACCCGGCGACGGGCAGAATCATTCAAGTGCGCCACCCCGAATGCGGCCAGACGATCGGCGGGCAGATTTTGGCCCTGCCTGGCACGATCGGCTCGTCCTCATCATCGGCGGTTCTGCTGGAACTGATCCGATTGCAGATCGCACCTGCGGCCTTGCTGCTTCACGAGCCGGACGCGATCTTGCTTATCGGTTGCGTGATCGGGAACGAGATGGGTTGGCTCGCCCCGCCGGCCTTCCGTCTCACCGGCCCGGAGCAATCCAAGCTACCCTTCGGCTCTGTCACGATCGCGCCGGACGGTTCGATAACCTCATAAATTGATTCAAAAAAATCGAACAAGACAATGGCAAGACACACGTTCTTCTGCGTCGATGGACATACCTGCGGCAACCCGGTTCGGATGGTTGTGGGTGGCGGGCCGGTGCTCAATGGCTCGACGATGAGCGAGAAGCGCGAGGATTTCATCGCCCGCTATGATTGGATCCGCACGGCGCTGATGTTCGAACCACGCGGGCATGACATGATGTCCGGCTCGATCCTTTACCCATCGACACGGCCCGATTGCGATATCGCGATCCTTTATATCGAGACCACGGGCTGCTTGCCGATGTGCGGACATGGCACGATCGGCACCGTGACTTTCGCGCTGGAACAAGGCCTCGTGAAAGCTGCGACCCCTGGCAAGTTGCGGCTCGACACGCCGGCTGGAGTGGTTGAAGCCCATTACAAAGAAGAGGCTGGGCGGATCACGAGTGTGAAGCTCATCAACATCCCCTCTTTCCTCTATCGCACCGATGTGAAACTCGATGTCCAGGGATTTGGACCGCTGACGGTGGATGTTGCCTATGGCGGAAATTTTTATGCCATTGTCGACCCTCAGGAGAATTTCCGAGACATTGCCGATGTGAACCCCTCGGATATCCTGCGTTGGTCACCCGCCTTGCGCATCGCAGTGAATGCCACGCTCGATTGCGTGCATCCGGAAAATCCGGCCATTCGTGATTGCCGCCACGTGCTCTGGACGGGTGCGCCAACGGTGGCAGGCGCGACAGCGCGCAACGCCGTGTTCTATGGCGAAAAGGCGATTGATCGCAGCCCTTGCGGCACCGGCACTTCGGCTCGCCTGGCGCAATGGGCTGCAAAGGGTCGCATTAGACCCGGTGAAACTTTCGTGCATGAGAGCATTATCGGCTCGCTGTTCACAGCGCGCGTCGAGGGCGAAACGCGCGTAGGCGAATTGCCTGCGATCATCCCTTCGATCGAGGGCTGGGCTGTTATGACCGGGCTGAATACGATTTTTGTCGACGACCATGACCCCTTCGCGCACGGCTTCGTATTGGCAGATCGTCAGTGAACACCCCACAATTCTCTGTCATTGTGAAAATCTTTGGCGAAATTCACTGTCAAAATGTCGTTTTCCGGGATTGATGCCGCGCCTCGCTTGCTTCACCTTTCGCGCATCCGATTGCGAAGGCGGAAGCACACTGATAGCCTTCGGAAAATGCCGGAGCCCACGGGAGCGGGTAAAAGACATTTGGCACGAAATCCGCATTGAAAAGTCGGATGGTGCTTTGAAGCGGGGACGAGACCGGAGCGCGAAGCATCGCAACCCGGACTCTGGGGAGGGGCGTAAGGGAATGGACGTTTTCGTTCAGCAGGTGATCAATGGGCTGTCGCTTGGCGCAGTCTATGGTCTCATCGCCATCGGCTATACGATGGTATTCGGCATTATCGGGATGGTGAACTTCGCTCACGGCGATGTTTTCATGATCTCCGCCTTTGTGGCGCTCATCGTTTTCATGGCCGTTACGGCCGTGGCAGGACTTTCTGGCGGCGTTGTGTTTCTCGCGCTGGTCGCGGCCTTGCTGGTCTCGATGTTCGTGACATCTCTTTACAACTGGACAATTGAGCGCGTGGCCTATCGCAAATTGCGTGGCTCCTTCCGCCTCGCGCCGCTGATTTCAGCGATCGGCATGTCGATCCTGCTGATGAATTTCGTGCAGGTTGCGCAAGGACCGCGCAACAAGCCTATTCCGCCGGTGATGCGCGATGTGATCGTGCTCTATAACGATGGCGGCTTTGTTGTTGCGATTTCCTACAAGCAGATCCTGATCATGGTGACGACCGCCGTGTTGCTCGCGGTATTCTGGTATATCGTGCAAAAAACACCTCTCGGTCGCGCTCAGCGCGCCTGCGAGCAGGACCAGAAAATGGCTGCTCTGCTTGGCATCAATGTTGATCGAACCATCTCGATCACCTTCATCATGGGTGCGGCACTCGCCGCGGTCGCGGGGACGTTGTTCCTCAATTATTATGGCGTTGTGGTGTTTTCCGACGGCTTCGTGCCGGGCGTCAAAGCATTCACGGCAGCTGTGCTCGGAGGCATTGGCTCATTGCCTGGCGCGGTGCTCGGAGGCTTGCTGATTGGGCTGATCGAAACACTTTGGTCGGGCTATTTCTCCATTGACTACAAAGATGTCGCAGCATTCTCGATCCTGGCCATCGTGCTGATCTTCATGCCGCAAGGTCTTCTTGGCAAACCTGAAGTCGAGAAGGTGTGATCATGACGGGCGTAACCACTTCCCTCACCTCAGGTGCACCGAAAATCGATTACGGGCACCTTTTCCGCGATGCCATTCTCGCGACCATCGTCGCCTTTGGCCTGTTCGGCCTGCTGATCGGTGTGAAGACTGATCAGTCTCTCAACAACCAGATGGTCCTCGTGCTTCGCCCCGGGCTGTTGGCACTGGTGCTGTCAGCGGTTTTCGTCGGCAGGCTCGCCATCGGCTATTATGTCGCCGTGCGGGATGCACGCCCGCCAGAGGCCAAGAAAGCCAAGGCGCCGAAATCGAATATGGCGCTCTGGATTGAAAAATACGGCCTGCCGGTTTTCGTTGGCTTCCTTTTCGCTTACCCAATGATGATCCTATACACGGCGGGGCCGCAGGGCGCGATCAAGTGGATCGACAATTTCGGTATCCAGATCCTGATCTACATCATGCTCGGATGGGGCCTGAACATCGTCGTGGGCCTCGCAGGTCTGCTCGATCTCGGCTATGTCGCTTTCTACGCCGTGGGTGCCTATTCCTACGCGCTTCTCGCCACCAGCGAGCCAGTGAAGCTGTTCATGGCGGCGCATATGGGCTCGAGCTTCTGGCCGCTCTGGGCGTTCTGGATCTGCTTGCCGGTCGCCGGAATCTTGGCTGCCTTTTGGGGCGTGATCCTCGGCTTCCCTGTTCTGCGCCTCCGGGGTGACTATCTCGCGATCGTTACGCTCGCCTTTGGCGAGATTATCCGCCTCGTGCTGATCAACTGGGTTGAGTTTTCGGGCGGCTATGCCGGTATTTCGACCATCCCGAGACCGAGCTTCTTCGGCATACCTTTCAATGCGAGTGATCAGGGCTTTGCCGCACGATTCGGGCTGGAATTCACGCCGATTTACCGCACGATCTTCCTGTTCTACGTCATTTTGATCCTGGCGCTGATCACGGCTTTGGTGTCCTCTCGCCTGAGGCGTCTACCGGTCGGGAGAGCCTGGGAAGCCCTGCGCGAAGACGAGATCGCCTGCCGGTCGCTCGGCATCAACACCGTAAACACCAAGCTCACGGCCTTCGCCATCGGCGCAATGTTCGGCGGCTTTGCCGGCGCGTTCTTTGCGGCGCGGCAGGGCTTCATCTCGCCGGAAAGCTTCGTCTTCCACGAGAGTGCGCAGGTGCTGGCGATTGTTGTTCTCGGCGGAATGGGCAGCTTGATGGGGGTCGTGATCGCATCAATCATGCTCGTCGGCGGTGTTGAATTGTTGCGCGAGCTGGATGTCCTGAAAGCCGTTTTCGGCCCGAATTTCGACCCCGCACAATATCGCATGCTGATTTTCGGCGCCTGTATGGTTCTGATGATGCTGTGGAAACCGCGTGGGCTGATCTCTGTGCGCGAGCCTTCGGTCTTCTTGAAGGAAAAGAAATCCGTGTCCTCGGACCACGTTAAAGAGGGGCATGGCTGATGCGTTCCCAAACTGACCCGGTTCTCAAGGTTGAGAACCTGACCATGCGCTTTGGTGGCCTAGTGGCGGTGAATGATCTCTCATTCTCCGCAGGGCGAGGCGATATCACGGCCCTGATCGGCCCGAATGGTGCTGGCAAGACGACCGTGTTCAACTGCATCACCGGCTTTTACAAACCGACTGTGGGCAGGATGGCGCTTCGTCATGGCCATCTCGATTTTGCACAGCATATCGAGACGCTGACGGACAGCGACCATGGCGCTTACAAGGGTGCGGATGGCGCGCTCTATCTGCTCGAACGGATGGCGGATTCCGACATCTCGGCCAAGGCGCATGTCGCGCGAACCTTCCAGAACATCCGACTGTTTTCGGGCATGACCGTGCTCGAAAACCTGATGGTCGCGCAACACAATCCGCTGATGACGGCATCGAACTGGACCTTTGGTGGTCTCCTTGGCTTTGCCGGCTTCCGACGGGCTGAAAAAGCCGCAATCGAGAAAGCCAAATACTGGCTTGAGAAAACACGGTTGATCGATCGCGCGGATGATCCTGCCGGCGACCTGCCCTATGGTGATCAGCGCCGTCTCGAGATCGCCCGCGCGATGTGCACAGAACCGGTTTTGCTCTGCCTCGACGAGCCCGCAGCCGGCCTCAACCCGAAGGAAAGCCTGGAGCTGAACACGCTTTTGATGTCGATCCGAGAGGATCACGGCACGTCTCTCCTGCTGATTGAACACGATATGAGCGTGGTGATGCAGATTTCCGACCATGTGGTTGTGCTCGATTACGGCACCAAGATCGCCGATGGCACGCCGGCCCAAGTGAAATCCGACCCGAAAGTTGTGGCAGCCTATCTCGGCGTGCCCGATGATGAAGTGGAAGCCGTGGAAGCGGAGGTGGGCGTATGAGCACCCAAGCTTCTCAACCCATGCTCGCCGTTCGTGGTGTGAAAACCTATTACGGCAACATTATCGCGCTGAAAGGCGTCGATATCGATGTCAATCAAGGTGAGATTGTCACGCTTATCGGTGCGAATGGTGCCGGCAAGTCGACCTTGATGATGACGATCTTTGGCAAGCCGCAGGCCCGAGAGGGCACTGTGACTTATGAAGGACGCGACATCACGAAAATGCCGACATACGAGATCGCCCGGCTTGGCCTGGCGCAGTCTCCTGAAGGGCGGCGGATTTTTGCGCGAATGAGCGTGCTCGAAAACCTGCAAATGGGTGCGACAGTCAACAACCTCGCGCATTTCAAAGAGGATCTCGAGAAGATGTGCACCATCTTCCCGCGCCTGAAAGAGCGGCTTCAGCAGCGTGGCGGCACGCTTTCGGGCGGCGAGCAGCAGATGCTGGCCATCGCTCGCGCGCTGATGGCCCGGCCGAAATTGCTACTGCTCGACGAACCCTCGCTCGGCCTGGCACCGCTGATTGTGCGCCAGATTTTCGATGTCATCCGCGACGTGAACCAGAAGGAAGGCATGACGGTCTTCCTCGTCGAGCAAAATGCCTACCACGCCTTGAAACTCGCACATCGCGGCTATGTGATGGTCAATGGTCTGATAACGATGAGCGGAACGGGCAAGGAATTGCTCGCCAATCCTCAGGTCAAAGCAGCTTATCTTGAAGGCGGGGGACATTGAGCATGAGCAGCAAAAGTGGATTCCGGTTTTGCGTCCGCGAATGCGACCAAAGGACCAGCATGAGCAGCAAAAGCTTGTCCTCGGACTTGATCCGAGGATCCATGCCGACGCGATGCGTCCGCGAATGCGGGAGGGCATGAACGATGCAGGGTATTCTCTACGAAGAATCCTCGGTCTGGTTGTTCCTGCTGATCACCGTGGTGATGGGCGGCTGGGCGGCGTGGCGCACTGGGATAGCCATCGCGAAGACATGGAAACCGGTGGCGCTGTTGATCCCTTACATGCTGTTGCTCGGCATGGCGGTGCGGTTCATTCACTTCGCGATGTTCCACGGCACATTGCTGTCGTTGCACTACTATATCGTTGATACAATTATCATTCTCGTTGCCGCTTATATTGGCTGGCGACATGAACGCTCCAACCAGATGGCGCGCCAATACAGCTTCGCTTTCGAGAAAACTTCGTTTCTTTCGTGGCGCAGAAAGGCCGGTGCGTGAGGCACCTGCAACACCGAATTCAAGGCTGGTGACAGAAACGTTAAAACCGGCTTTGATGCATCAGGCGCGCCTCTTCAGGGGTCCGCGTTTTGAAAAACGCCCGCGGATGGCGTCTCATCCGCAACGTAAAAAGTCACAGGGGAGAGTCCTGATGAAGAAGACCTTGTTGGCGGGCGTCGCCATGGCCGCAGTGTTCGCACTGTCGTCTGTTGCGCAAGCCCAGATCAAGATGGGCGTTGCCGGCCCGATTACTGGCCCGAACGCGGCCTTCGGCAAGCAGTTGGTTGATGGCACCGAACAGGCTGTCGCCGATATCAATGCCGCTGGCGGCATTATGGGCCAGCGCATCGGCCCGCTCGCAAAGGGCGACGACGTGTCTGACCCGAAGCAGGGTGTCTCGGTTGCGAACAAATTCGTCGGTGACGGCGTGAAGTTCGTGGTCGGCCACTTCAACTCGGGCGTCGTGATGCCGGCCTCGGAAGTCTATGCCGAGAATGGCGTGCTGATGATCTCGCCTTCGGCCACGAACCCGAAGGTCACTGAACGTGGCCTCTGGAACGTGTTCCGCACCTGCGGTCGTGATGACCAGCAAGGTGCCGTTGCGGCCGATTACATCGTCAAGAACCTCTCCACCAAGAAGGTCGCTGTCGTTCATGACAAGACGACCTATGGCCAGGGCCTTGCCGACGAAACCAAGAAGGCGATGAACGCCAAGAACATCCGCGAAGTCGTTTATGAAGGTGTGAACACCGGCGAGAAGGACTTCTCGGCGCTCATCACCAAGATGAAGAACGCTGGTGTTGAGATCGTCTATTGGGGTGGCCTCCACACCGAAGCCGGTCTGATTGTCCGCCAGATGCGTGATCAAGGCCTCAATGCCGTGATGATGTCGGGTGACGGCATCACCTCGGACGAGTTCGCCACCATCGGTGGTCCGGGCGTCGAAGGCACGCTCATGACCTTCCCGCCGGATCCGCGCGCACGTCCAGAAGCTGCCAAGGTTGTGGCAGCGTTCAGGGCCAAGGGCATCAACCCGGAAGCCTACACGCTCTATTCCTACGCCGCCGTGGAAGTGATGAAGCAGGCTGCTGAAGCCGCCAAGTCCCTCGACCCGAAGAAGGTTGCTGAGCAGATCAAGTCTGGCCAGAAGTTCCAGACCGTGATCGGCGAACTCTCCTTCGACAAGAAGGGCGACATCACCCGTCCGGATTATGTGATGTACACCTGGAAGAAGGACGCTTCCGGCAAGGTCACTTACGTCCAGAACTAAGGTTCTGATCACAGTTCTCCCGGGGGGCGGGCAACCGCCCCCTTTTTTTTGTTTACGCTCAGGCCGCGGTGAGTCGACAAAAAAAGCAGCCGCGCCGCGCCGAATGGATATCGACATGGGCGACATCGGATCGCGCCAACCATTCTGAAGCGAGCCCTTTTAAAACGTCTTTCTCGGCAAGATCCGCCTCGACCATAATGCCCTCATGGTCATAGGCGCGAACCGACATCGCGCGCTGCATCACGATTTCCGGCCATTCGCCTTGCCAGCGAAACTGCGTCGCCTGCCGGCGAATGAAAATCGGCCCCTCCGCGCGATAGGGCGAATGCGCGTAATCAAGATGCCGATAATTGAGCAGAAGCAGCTCTTCTCCAGCCTGCGCAAAGGCAAGGCTGATGCGGCAGGGATAGCCAATCCCGGCCTCATGCGGCGCGAACATTCGGCGAATGCCATGCTGGTGCAGCTCGGCGTCATCGAGCGCAAACAATGGCTGAAAAGGCTCCCTGGGGAGGCCGGACGTGGTGATCATCATGGTTCCATCTCCTGCTTTGATCGCCGGAGATTGCCGCTTGCTCGGGCTTGCAGCCACCCGATTTCGTTACGGCTTACCCGAGCTTGCCGAGCGCCGGGAACGCCTCGAGCAGATAGAAGCCGAACTGGCTGATCGTGCCGGTCAGAAAAAGAATGCCAGTGATCACGAGCAGAACACCCATCACCTTCTCGATCAGGCCGAGATTGGCACGGAAGCGTTTGAGGAATCGCAGAAACGGGCCCATCGCGAGGGCGGTGAGGAGGAAGGGCACTCCGAGGCCTGCGGAATAGACCGCGAGCAGGCCTGCGCCTCGCCAAACTGTCGCTTCAGATCCGGCGACAGCCAGCACACCAGCGAGAACCGGACCGATACAGGGCGTCCACCCAAACGCGAAAGCGAGGCCCATGACATAGGCGCCACCAAAACCAGCGGGCTTTTCGACCTCAACCCGCGCTTCACGCGCGAGAAACGCAAGGCGAAACACCCCGAGAAAATGCAGGCCCATGATGATGATCGCGACACCCGCGACCTGCGC
>JBOFZC010000280.1:0-3074 GCA_051654985.1 Rhabdaerophilum sp. | reverse complement strand
GGAACAGGACGACGAAAACCGTCATGACACTGGCAAAGCTGGGACGGAATTTCCGCCATGAAGACATGTTCGACATGGCTCAACCCTTCCCCTCAAGACGCAACACGCGGCCGAAGAGACCGACCAGCAGCAAGGTGATTATGAGAAGCGTCACAGAAAGCGCTCCCGCGAGGCCCCAATCGAGGGTTTCAGTCGTCTGCTGGCCGATCAGCGTCGCCATCAGCAGCGTTTCCGGACCACCGAGCAGAGCCGGCGTGATGTAGAAGCCGAGTGCCAATATGAAGACCATGAGCACTCCGGAATAAATGCCGGGAAGGCTCAGCGGCAGGGTGACATGCCTGAATGTTGAGAACGCGCTCGCACCAAGATTGGCTGCAGCGCGATTGAGATCGGGGGGGATGGTGCGCAGAACCGAAAAGATCGAGAGGATCATGAACGGCAAAAGCACATGCGTGGTCGCCAGGATCACCGCGCCCTCGGTGTAGAGCATGCGCAAGGGCTCCTTGATCACGCCCAAACCCATCAGCGCCTCGTTGACGAGGCCCTTGCGCTGCAAAATCACGATCCAGGCATAGGCGCGCACGAGAACAGCGGTCCAGAGCGGAATCAGCACGCAGATCGCGAGCAAGCCTGCCATCCGTCCCGAAACGCGCGACATCGTGAGCGCCACGGGGTAGCCAAGAAGCAAGGCGAGCAAGGTGACAATCGCGGCAAGACGGATCGTGCGCCAGAGGATCAGGAGATACAGATCGCTGCCCAATGCCCGAACATAGTTCTGTAAGCCTAGGGTGGGGCTGGTCAGGCTCTGTTCGACAAGGGTCGAGAGCGGCACCACAAAAAACACAAGCAGGCAGAGCACAGCGGGAGCAGCGAGCACGAGGCTCTGGCGCAGGCTGAAGCCGCGCGGATCATCGGAAGTTGCGTTCACATGCATGTGCGCCTCACGCCGCAAACAGACAGGCATCCTCAGCCCGCCAGGTGAGCCAGAGCGGATCGCCCGGCAGACGGCCATCCAGTGCCGCGCTCGACGTGATGCGAATGTTCAAAGGCTCTGCGAGCCCGGCATCGGCCAGCACGATGGTGGAGGCGCCAGCGAAGATCACTTCCTGAAGTCGCACTTCCATCGCAATGCCCTCGGGCTTGCGCGTATGGACCGCGATGTATTCGGGGCGGACCGAGATTTTCGCTTTCCCAGCGAGGCCTGACGGGGCGCGTCCCGCGACCAGCGCGCCATTCGTGAGCCGGATCAACCCGTTCTCCCCGTCACGCCCCTCAATCGAGCCATCGACGAAATTCGTCTCGCCAAGGAAACCGGCCACGAAAGCATTGCTCGGGCGCTCATACAATGCGCGCGGCGCGCCTTCCTGAACGAGCTTACCTTGATCCATCACCGCGATCCGGTCAGCCATCACGAGGGCTTCTTCCTGATCGTGGGTGACGAAAATCACAGTGATGCCGAGCTGTTTCTGCAGTCTCTTGATCTCGAGCCGCATCCGCTCACGCAGGTTCTTATCGAGCGCGGATAGCGGCTCATCCATCAGGAGAACCGGCGGCTCGTAGACAATGGCGCGGGCCAGCGCGACGCGTTGCTGCTGCCCACCGGAGAGCTGGGCTGGTAGGCGGTCGCCATAACCTTCAAGGCCGACGGTTGCGAGCGCGGTCTCAGCGCGGTTGCGACGCTCCGATTCGGCAATACCCCGCATGCGCAGGGGAAAGCCGATATTGTCGCGCACATTCATGTGCGGAAAGAGCGCATAGCGCTGGAAGACCATGCCGAGGTTGCGCGCATTCGGCGCGAAGCCCGTGACATCACGCCCATCGACAATGATGCGACCTTGATCCGGCATCTCAAAACCAGCGATGGTCATGAGAAGCGTGGTCTTGCCCGAGCCTGAAGGCCCGAGCAGGGCGAGAAACTCGCCCGCGGCCACTTCAATCGAAACGCCATCCAAGGCCTTCACTGTGCCGAAATGGCGCTTGGCCCCTTCGACCGACACTGCCCCTCCGCGCACCGAAACGGTGCGCGGGTTACTTTTCTCAATTCCACTCATCACAGGGTCCGGGTTCGGGAAAGAAGGGTTTGAACTGGCCAACGCATCAGCGCGCGAGCCAACGATTCCAGCGATCGAGCAGGCCCGCGCGATTTTCGGCCACCCAGGCCGCATCCATCCGCGCGAGCTGGCGGGAATTCTCGGGCGTCGTCACACGATCTTTCCGCTGCTCCGGCGTGAGCTGGTTCAGCGCCACCTTATTCAGCGTGTCGAAGGTCACGGCATCCGAGAACGGCACATGCGCCTCAGGGCGTGAGGTGAAGAAATCGAGGAATTTCAGCGAGGCCTGCACATTGCGTGCGCCCTTCGGGATGGCCCAGAGCGCGGTATTCGGCGGCGCACCGGCATAGTTCACCTGGATCGGCATGCCCTCCTTCTGGAGTGCGAAGGCGCGGCCCGACCAGATCATACCGAGATTGACTTCACCTGAGCGGAAAATCTGCTGGCTCTGGTCGCCCGTGCGCCACCAGACCGTGACATGCGGACGAAGCTGATCAAGCTTGGCGAAAGCGCGATCGAGATCGAGTGGGAAGAGCTTGTCCTTGTCCACGCCATCGGCCTGAAGCGCCGCCATCAATGGCCACCACGGCGCGCCGGCATTCGGCATGGTGCGCGGGCCAGGGAATTTCGCGACATCCCAGAACTCGGCCCAGGTCTTCGGGCCACCATTCGGGAATTTGCGGGTATCATGAACAAGCGTCACCGCCCCGAGCGTGCGCAAAAGGCCACGCCCGGTGCAGGCATTATCCACGGCCTGCGCCTGCAAATTAGCGAGCTTGCCGCAATCGAAATCCTCGAGAAGCGCCGCTTGGGCCACGAGGTCTTCCGGCCAGGCCGTCACGATGTCCCACTCGACACGCCCCGTCTGCTGCATCGCGCGGAGTTTGGTCCAGGTTTCGGCATTGCTCGCCGCGACGGGGCGGATGCGAATGCCGGTTGCCTGGGTGAAAGCATCGTAGAAATGGTCCTTCAGCGCCTTCTCGAAAGCACCACCGGTGGCAACCACCACCAGCTCCTCGCCCT
>JBOFZC010000279.1:0-5350 GCA_051654985.1 Rhabdaerophilum sp. | reverse complement strand
CTTTCACTATTCATCGCAGCGAGGGGAGGGTCGATCCATGCGCCAAAGGCATCGATTAGCGCGTTTTGCCGCCTATCTGCTGATGTTGTCCTGTTCTTTTCCCGCGTCTACCCTGGCGCAAAATGCGCCGGCACGCCCGGCGGACCCGGCTTTCGTTGCGGCTGCTGCCGCTTTCGAACGTTTTGATCAGGTCGATCGGCGCGCGATCCAGCGCGACTTAATCTGGACCGCGGGATTTCAGGGGGCTGCCACGGGCGAATTCGGCGCTTTGACCTTCGCGGCGCTCAGACGGCTGGATACCGAGATGAAAATGCCGGTGAACGGTGTTTTGTCTCCTGAAAAGCGCAAGAGATTGGCCGAGGCTGCTGAGGCAGGGCGCAAAGCAATCGGTTTTCGGGTCGAAAATGATGCCGCCTCGAAAATGCGAGTCGGAGTGCCAACACATCTGCTCTCCAAGCGCTCGGCCAATCCGGCCGGTCTCTCGCGCTGGCAGGATGAGAAGGGGCAGATCACGCTCGATCTCTCGCTCGGCAAGCCGGACGATGATCTGGCCCAATTGTTCGAGCGTGGCACAGCCACGAATGTCGCGGGCCGCAAGATCACCTACAAGCTGCTGCGTCCCGATTTCTTCGTGGTCTCCGGCGAGACGGAAACCGGAAAATTTTATCGCCGGCTGGAAAAGGGCACCGATGGCACCCTGCGCGGGTTTTCTATCGGATACTCCAAGGCGCTTTCGCCCGCCTTTGACTGGATGGTGATTGCGATTGCCACAAGCTTCGAGGCGCAGCCCGGGCTCAGCCCACAACCGACCAGTGTCGCTTCCACGCCATCGGGTGGAAGGCCAATCCGTCCCTCTGCTCCAGAACCAAGACGTGTTTCCGCGATCGAGATCGCGCCGGGCAAACTGGTCACGGCTGCCGCTGCGATTGCCTCCTGCAAGGTGCTGCATGCGGGCCAACCTACGCAACCGGCGCGGGTTGAAAAACAAGCTCATGGTCTGGCCTTGCTGGCTTTCAGCCAGCCGAATTCGGGGTCGCTCGTCTTTGCTCCGGTCGAGGGCGAGGCAATCCTGCTGCAACGGGACCGGACAGGCGCGCTCCTCACCGCGTCGGCGATGCTCATCGAGGGGCGCGCCGAAATGCCCTTGCAGGCGGGGGGTGCTGGAGCGGCTTTGCTTGATCGCGGCGGGAGGCTTGTTGGCCTCGTGATCGAGGAGCCGCGCACCCATTTTCAGGTCGCCGGTGTGGTTCCTGCCGCGCTCTATCGCTTTGCGGATGCGAAAATCATTGCGGATGTCGCGGGTGTTCAGGCCGAGGCGTCCACACCTTTCGAGCGCCGGTCCATGAGCGCGATCGCGGCGGAGGCGGGCCGAGCCGTGATCAGTCTGGTCTGCGTGGAATAATCACGCCGAGAGCAGGCTTTCTACTGCCTCATCTAAGGCATCGAAATGATGGATCAGCCGATCCGGCTGGAGTTCGGCCATCGGCACGTCGGTGTAACCGAAGCTGACGCCAATAGATGGGATTTGCGCCGCTCTGGCCGTATCGAGGTCGGTCTTGCTGTCTCCGATCATGATGGCGCGGGATGGCTCGCCGCCGCTGAGCCGGATGGTTTCCAGCAAGACGCGGGGATCTGGCTTGAAGAAGGGCAAGGTCTCGCGCCCGATGATCGCGCGGAAACGGTTCTTGATGCCCAGTGCTTCCAATAGCGCGAGCGAGTGCGGCTCAGGCTTGTTGGTGCAGATCGCGAGCGCATAGCCCTCAGCGGCAAACCGATCGAGCGCGGCCTCAACGCCGGGGAACAGGAAACTTTCCTGGGCGACCCGGCCGAGGTAATGCGGTAGGAAGGCCGCAAAGAGTTCATCGAGTTTTTCCGCTGAAAGCGGGCGGCCCGAAGCCTTGAAACCGCGTTCGATCAAGGCTCGCGCACCTGCACCCACGAGCTCGCGCGCCTTTCCAATCGGCAGGGCGTTGAGGCCCTCGCCCGCGAGGAGCGCATTCAGCGTGCCCATGATGTCAGGCGCGGTTTCTGCAAGTGTTCCGTCGAGATCAAAAACCAGCGTGCCACGCATGCAAGAAACTTCCCTTGGGATACGGGGAAAAGCCGCGCTCCGTGCGGATTTTGCCATGAAGATTGGATAGCTTCCCTTAGAGGAGAGAGGCGATTCGCTTCAACCCTGCTTTTTGGGGTGGTGATCGCCCGGACAAGGTTCCTGGGAGACAAACATGGCTCTTCGTGGCTTGGCAGCCTTCGCGGCTGTTCTATTTGCGGGCTCCGGCGCGTTCGCCGAATCCTTTCATTTTATGCCTGCCCCTTCACAAGAACTGAGCCGCATCTATCGCGTCGATCGCCTCACTGGCGAGATGGGAGCTTGCGCCTTTGCACTCAAAGACGAGAATTCGGTGGGCCTGACCCTCTGCTATCCCGCAGGCGAAGGGGCAAAAGCCGGCGAAGCAGGCGACTACATGCTCGTGGCCTCCAACCACCGCATCGAAGCCGGCATTTTCCGCGTGAACCGGCGCACGGGCGATGTCAGCGTATGCTATGTGCGCGGCGATCAGGAAATTGTCTGTTCGCCCGCTGCGCGATAAAGAGCCTGCCAAACCTTTTCAGGACAAAACGATGAGCGATCACCTCAAGAGGCTCGCGGCGGAAGCGGCGGCGAAAGCCGAGTTGAAATCCGGCATGCGGGTGGGCCTCGGAACAGGTTCTACTGCCAAGCATTTTGTTGATATCGTTGGTGAGCGTATCCGAGCGGGTGAAAGCTTCCTGTGCGTGCCGACATCTGAGGCGACCCGCCAGCAGGCTGAAAGTCTTGATATTCCTCTCACAACGCTCGAGGCCGTGGGCGCACTTGATCTCACAGTCGACGGCGCGGACGAACTCAATGAGGATCTCGCGCTCATCAAAGGCGGAGGTGCAGCGCATCTGCGCGAGAAGATGGTCGCCTTCGCCTCCAAGCGCATGGTGGTGATTGCCGATCAATCGAAGCGCGTGAAGGTTCTCGGCGCGTTTCCGCTGCCTGTCGAAGTCGTGCTCTTCGCGCATCCGGCGACGGCGCGCGCGATTACGCGCGGCTTTGCGAGGCTCGGCATCCCCTGTGAAACGCGTCTGCGCAAAACAAAAGACGGTCGCGATCTCGTCACAGACAATGGCAATCTGATCTACGATTGCCTGACGCCGGGAATATCGGAACCGGGAAAGGTCGCCGATATGCTGGCGGCACTGCCGGGCGTTGTCGAGCACGGATTGTTTCTCGGTCTTTGTTCTGCCGCCTATCTTGCTACAAGTGAGGGGGTTGTCGTGCTTGGCGGAAGGCCGTAACAGGCAACGCGAGATTTGTGGTCGGAGCGGGTGCTCGCACCGGCAATGGAGCATTTTCGAGCGAAGTGGTTTCCGGTTCGCGTGAAGAAAATGCGACAAGATAAAAAGATGGAGCGTTTTCGGTGAATGCGCATTCACTGGAAACGCTCTGGGGAACAGCCCCGGCTTTGGCTCGGGAATTTGAAAAGGTGGTCCATGAAGATTTTCTCCATGCGTGCCCTGGCTCTGGCCGGTTCGCTCCTTCTTTCGGCGACGGGCCTTTCCTTCGCGCAGCAGAACGCCGCGACGCCGGTCATGCCGTCGCATCTCGCGATTGCGGCCGAAGTTCTCAAAGCCTCAGGTCTGATGCGTACGTTTGAGGCGAGCATGCCGAACGTGGTGGATATGCTGCGCACCCAGGTGACCCGTCAGCGCCCGGAACTGGTGAAAGATATCGAGGAAGCCCTCAAGCTCGTCGAGGCGCGTATGCCAGCTGTGACAAATGAGGGCGTAACCAATGCCGCACGCTTCATGGCGGCCCGGTTGACCGAGGCGGAACTCAAGGAAGTCAATACCTTCCTCAACAGTCCCGTCGGCAAGAAATATGTCGAGAACCTGCCCGGCTTCATGCAGGATATGCTGCCTTTCCTCGAGCAATGGCAACAAGGTGTCGGTCAGCAGCTGATGGGCGTGTTCCGCGATGAGATGAACAAGCGCGGTCATCGTTTTTGATTGAACGCCGATATCGTCGATTACCCTGATACCAGCCAGCGTAAGGGAGGCACGGCCTGATGTCGCCAAAGCGTCGGTCGGTTGCTGATCTTTTTGCGCTGGCGGCTGCCATTGTTCTGCTCGTGGCATTGCCCGTGGTTATGGTGTTTGCCAATCGTGCCAGTGCGGCACTTTTGGCGCTGGCCACGGCCTATATGGTGCTGGCTCTTGCTCTCGATGGCGATCGCCGCAATTTGATCGGGGGCCTGGTAGGGCGGGCGCGTCAGAGCCTGGTCAACCCGACATCGCTGCTGCTCATTGCGTTTTTTCTGATTGCGCTTGCAGGCATTCCGCGCACGGCGCATGCACCATTGCATCTATGGCGATTGGGTGAAGCCTTTGTGCCTGTGGCAACCACGGCTTTGCTGATCCTGATCTTGCCTCAGAAAACGATCCCGTTGCGGTTCTGGATGCTTGCGACCGGCCTGCTTGTGGCGGTGGGGTTGGTCCTGGCTGAATTCGCCAAGCCCGGCATGGTGCGACGTCTATTCGGTGTGCGCGAGGAACTCTGGCGCCTCAATCGGACCCTCGTCACCCTCGTTTTTCTGTTGCCGGTGCTGGGTATTCTCGCCGAGACACGCTCTCAGCGCATCCTCGCCCTGCTGATCGGGGCCGCGGTTGTTGTCACGGCTTTCCTGTCTGATAGCGCTTCCAGCGCGCTTGCCGCGCTGGTTCTGGGAGCGGTTTCCGTTTTGGCCTGGCTGCATTGGGCATGGATGTCGAGGCTCGTGCTGTTCGGCACATTGATGGGCATCGTGATCGCGCCATTCCACGGGCTGCTGTTGAGCATGGCGATGCCGGATTGGCTGCATGAGAAAATGCGTTCGGCCTCGTCTGCCATCCGCGTGCAGATCTACAATGCGTTTGACTCCGCTATCGCAGCCGCGCCCTTCTTTGGCTCCGGGTTCAACACCTCCACTCGCTTCAAAGACGAGCCGGGTTTTTTGAGAATTCCGCCTGAACTGCAATCCTTTGTCGAGTTTGGGCATCCGCATAACGCTGCTGTGCAGCTCTGGCTGGAGCTGGGCTTTGTGGGTGTGGCGATTGTGTGCGCCTTGATTGTCATCGCCTTCAAGGCTCTTGACGGCCTTCCGGCGCAGATGCGTCCGCTAGCCCTGGGCTTCTGGGCCGCGGTGGTCGCAGTGGCGATTGTCAGTCACGGGGCATGGCAGGCCTGGTGGCTGGCTCTTGTCGGGATCGGCATGGTGCTGTTTTCGGCGCGTGCGCTTGAATTGGCGCGTTCACGGGATCGTGCTTGAGACGCGCCGTGCAATGG
>JBOFZC010000278.1:0-9273 GCA_051654985.1 Rhabdaerophilum sp. | reverse complement strand
TCGTCACGAAAGGCCTTGTCATGTCCGGAATTCCGATTGCCGACCTGGTGACGCTGGCTTTGGCCCTTCTCGCGGCAGGTCTCCTCACGGGCATTCTCGCTGGCATGTTTGGCGTGGGCGGCGGCGCGGTGATCGTGCCTGTGCTCTACCAAATCTTTGGCTTCCTCGGAGTGCCCGACGAGGTGCGGATGCACCTCTGCGTCGGCACGTCGCTCGCAATTATCATCCCGACGTCCATCCAGTCTTACCGCACGCATCGCGCCAAAGGAAAAGTGCTGGAGGATGTGCTGAAATCCTGGGCAATTCCCGTTGTGCTTTCGGTGCTAGCCGGCGGGCTGATCGCGGCTTTCGCGCCGGCCCTCTTGCTGAAGCTCGTCTTTGTCATTGTCGCGGGTGCCAATGCCATCAAACTCCTCGCGGGACGGGATGATTGGCGCATCGCGCCGGATCTGCCGGGCATCATCGGCATGCGCGCCTATGGCGTGCTGATCGGCCTGGCCTCGGCGCTAATGGGGATTGGTGGCGGCGCGATCTCGAACATGATCCTGACGCTGCACGGCAAGGCGATCCACAACGCGGTCGCGACCTCCTCCGGTCTCGGTGTGCTGATCTCCATCCCCGGCGCGCTCAGCTATATCGCTGCGGGCTGGCCGAAAATGGCAGTGCTCCCGCCTTTCTCGGTGGGTTATGTCTCGCTTTTGGGGCTTGCACTTATTGCCCCCGTTTCGGCTTTCGCTGCGCCCTATGGCGCTCGCTTGGCTCATCAACTCAACAAGCGCACGTTGGAAATGGCGTTCGGTGTGTTCCTGACGATTGTTTCACTGCGTTTCCTCTGGGGGATTTTCTTCTGATCCCGGGTCGCTATCCTGCTCCAGGAAAGGGTCGGGGATGACGCAGCAGAGCCGGATCGCAGAGACAGAGATCGCGCGGCTCTTCGCCACTATCGATGCGGCTCGTGATGACCTCGTGTCGTTGACACGTGATCTTATTCGCTTCCCCACAATCAATCCGCCGGGGGCGGATTATGAAGCGATCTGCACCTATCTCGGTGATCGCATGGCCGCTCGTGGCGCGAGGGTTGATTACGTCCGCGCGACAGGCGCGCCCGACGATTCTGAGGAATATCCTCGTTGGAATGTCATCGGGCGGTTCGAAGGCGCTGAAGCCGGCCCTTGCGTGCATTTCAACAGCCATATCGATGTTGTGGAAACCGGCCTGGGATGGACCATCCCGCCCTTCGAGGGCATCGTGAAGGATGGGCGCGTTTATGGGCGTGGCGCTTGCGATATGAAAGGCGGGCTCGCCGCAAGCCTCGTCGCGATTGAGGCGTTGCTCGATTGCGGGTTGCTAACCCGTGGCGCACTCGAATGCTCCGGCACCGCAGATGAGGAATCGGGTGGCTTTGGCGGCGTGGGCTATCTCGCGCGGAACGGCTGGTTTGATCGCAAACGGGTGGATCATGTCATCATCCCCGAGCCCTTGAACCCCGATCGGATTTGCCTCGGGCATCGCGGTGTCTGGTGGGCGGAGATCGAGATTACTGGCGCGATTGGGCATGGTGCGATGCCGTTTCTCGGCGTCAACGCCATTGCGGGCATGGGCGATCTGTTGAAGCTCATCGAGGAAGATTTGCTTCCGCGCCTTGGCAATCGCGTCACTGCGATGCCCTGTATGCCCGAGGGTGCACGCAAGGCGACGCTGAATTTCAACTCGATCCACGGGGGACAGCCTGAGCCCGGCGATGGCCGTCCGTCTCCTGTCGTGGCGGATCGCTGCCGCCTTGTGATCGACCGGCGCTATCTGGTGGAAGAGGATTTCGCCGATGTGAAGAGCGAGATCATCGGATTGCTCGACCGCGTGAAATCTGCGCGTGCGGGCGTCGACTATTCCATCCGCGAGATCATGACGTTCGAGCCGACCATGACCGCCCCGGACGCCCCGCTCGTGAAAACGCTCGATCATTGGATCGAGCGACTGTTCGACCGCCCGGCGACGCTCATCGCTTCGCCCGGCACCTATGATCAGAAGCACATCACCCGGCATGGCTCAGTGCGTGCCTGCGTCGCCTATGGTCCGGGCATTCTCGATCTCGCGCATCAACCCGATGAATGGGTGGGCATCGAGGATATGCTCACCTCCGCCAAGGTCATGGCCGCTGCCGCACTCACCCTGTTGCGTGCGGACGCAGAGGGTGCATAACTCCTCTTGCGGATGTGCGGATGCGTTATTGCAAGGGAGGCAAAACGATGCTGCAACAAGCTTTAAATTGGAAATTTGCTGTCGCAGCGACAGGATTTGTGCTGGTCGCTGTGGGAAATCCCGGCCCAGTGCAAGCGCAGGGCATTCGTGATTCGGTCACGATCTGCCAGACTCTCGAGCCCCCGATCCTGGATCCGACCGGCGGCGCAGCGGCGGCGATCCGCGAAATCACCTATGACAACATCTTCGAGACGCTGATGGCTTTCGATGGGGCAGGGAAAACACAGCCCCGGCTCGCCGAGACTGTCACATCCAGTGCAGACGGCATGGTCCACACCTTCAAGTTGCGCTCGGGCGTCACCTTTCACGATGGCGCGCCGCTCACTTCGGCCGATGTGAAATTCTCGTTCGAACGCGCAACGGCGCCGGATTCCAAGAACAGCCAAAAATGGATTTTCGCACCCATCGGCTCGATTGAAACCCCCGATGCTTCCACTGTCGTGATCAAGCTCTCGAGCTTTGCCGGAGATTTTCTGGAGGGACTGGCTTGGGCCGATGCCTCGATTTTCTCCGCGAAATCCGTGGACAAGGCCTCGACCGAACCGGTCGGCACCGGCCCGTATCAGTTCGTGCGCTGGAATCGCGGTGATCGCGTCATCTTGAAGCGCTTTGATGCCTATTGGGGTGCAAAACCCGCGATTGCCAATGCCATTGTGCGCTTCATCGCCGATCCGCAAGCGCAGGTCGCGGCCCTTCAAGCTGGCGATTGCGATGCGCATACCAATATCGGGGCACCGGAAGCCGTGCCGCAATTGCGCGCCAACGCTGCTCTGCGTGTCACGATCGGTCGCACCGAGGGCGAAACGATTGTCGCCATGAACAATGCGAAGGCGCCGTTCAATGATCCGCGTGTCCGTCAGGCCATCTCGATGGCGATCGACCGGGCGCAGGTGAATGAGGGCGCGATGTCAGGTTTCGGAACGCTCATCGGCACGCATTTCTCGCCCAATCACGCAGCTTATCTCGATCTCACGGGTGCAGTAAAATTTGATGTCGCCGCGGCGAAAAAATTGCTCGCGGATGCGGGGTTTCCGAATGGCTTTTCTGCGAGCCTGCGTCTGCCGCCGCCAGCCTATGCGCATCGCGGCGGTGAGATTGTCGCCGCGATGCTCGCTCAAATCGGCATCCGGGTTTCGATCGAACCCGTGCAATGGGCGCAATGGCTCGAACGTGTCTTTCGCCAGCGCGATTTCGACATGACCATCGTGGCGCATGTCGAACCGCTGGACATCAACATCTATGCCCGCGACTATTATTTTGGCTATGCCTCCGATGCCCTCAAGGATGCGATTGCCCGCACGAAATCGGCAAAAACAGCCGAAGCGCGCAATGCGGCTTTCCAGGATGCACAGCGCCGCATCTCGGCAGACCACGTGAATGTCTTTCTCTTCATGCTGCCGAAAATCACGGTCACGAAAGCCGGGCTCAAGGGCATGTGGGCGAATTGGCCAGTGCCCGCCAATCCGCTTGGCCAACTCTCTTGGGAATGAGCGGAGAGACAACAACGCCTTCGGTGCCCACGCTTTGATCCGAACCATGAGGCCGCCCGCATGATCGGGTTCATCATCCGGCGGGTGCTGACTTTGGTTGCGACCCTCATTGTCGCGGCCATTATCATCTTCACCGTGACAGAAATCCTGCCCGGTGATCCGGCCGCCGTGATGCTCGGTGTTACGGCAACGCCGGAGACCATTGCCGCCTTGCGCACGGATCTCGGTCTCGATGCGCCACCGATTCGGCGATTCCTGAGCTGGGTTGCCGGATTTGTAACGGGCGATCTTGGCATGTCCTATGCCTATCGCGTGCCAGTTGCGGGGTTGATCGGCGAGCGGCTCGCGGTCACATTGCCGCTCGCGCTGATGGCGATGGCACTGGCCGCTTTCCTCGGCATTGCTCTCGGTGCGATCGCGGCGAGTCGGGCCAATGGCCTGGTCGATGCGGGCATCATGGCGGGTGCGCAGATCGGGCTCGCCGTGCCGAATTTCTGGTTCGGCATTTTGCTGGTGCTGCTGTTTTCCATTACGCTGGGATGGTTTCCCGCCGGTGGTTTTCCCGGTTGGCAAGCTGGCATCCTGAAAGGGTTCGAAGCTTTGTTGTTGCCCGCTTTGGCGCTCGCGCTGCCGCAGGGGGCAGTGCTGGCTCGCATCACGCGCACGGCCGTTTTGGAGGCTCTGAGTGAGGATTTCGTGCGCACGGCGCGCGCCAAGGGGCTCACGCAAGGGCAAACCCTACGCCGCCATGTTCTGCGCAACGCGATGGTGCCGATCTTCACGCTGCTTGCGATGCAGTTTTCATTTCTGATTGCGGGCACGATCGTGATCGAGAATGTCTTCGCGCTCCCCGGCCTCGGGCGATTGATGTTTCAGGCCATCGGCGAGCATGACATCATCACTGTGAAAAGCCTGGTGATGGTATTTGCCAGCGCCGTGATCCTTATCAACGCCATTGTCGATCTCACCTACGGGCTGATTGATCCGCGCCTGAGGCTAGCGCCCAGGGTTTCGCGATGATCGATCGGGCCGTTCGCCACCCCTCTTTCATGATCGGGCTCGTTATCACGTCTCTGGTGATTGCGGCAGGTGTCATCTCGTATTTCTGGACACCGTATGACCCCGGCATCATGCGTATTATGAACCGATTGCGCCCGCCCTCTCAACTGAACTGGCTGGGCACCGATCAGTTCGGCCGCGATGTCTTCTCCATGCTGATGGTGGGGGCGCGCAATGCCTTGTTGGTTGGTGTTGTCGCCGTTGGGATCGGCATGACCATCGGTGTCGCTCTCGGAATGATCGCGGCGCAAAGCGAAGGCAGCCTGCTCGACGAAGCGATTATGCGCGCTTGCGATTTCACGTTCGCCTTCCCGGCCGTGCTGACCGCTATTCTGATCCTCACGTTTCTGGGGCCAGGAGTGGTGAATGCGATCATCGCGATCGGGATTTTTAACATTCCCGTCTTTGCTCGTGTGGCGCGTGGCGCGGCGTTGCAGGTGATGGCGCGTGATTTCATCCGCGCCGCGCGTGCCGCTGGGCGAACCGGATTGGGTATCATTTTACGCCACATCTTGCCGAATATCGCGGGCCTCATGATCGTGCAGGCCAGCGTGCAATTCGCCTTGGCGATTCTGGCCGAAGCCGGGCTTTCCTATCTCGGCATTGGCACGCAGCCACCCAATCCCTCCTGGGGACGCATGCTGAATGATGCGCAAACCTATCTCGCGCAAGCGCCATTGCTGGCGATTTTTCCTGGCCTCGCGATCGCGGTTTCTGTGCTTGGTTTCAACCTCTTGGGTGACGGATTGCGAGACCTTATCGACCCCAAGACACAGGAGCGCTGAACCATGCTCCGGGTTGAAAACCTTCGTGTGACCTTGCGCGGCGTCCCGATTATCCGGAACCTCAATTTCGCGCTCGATCCCGGAGAGGCCCTTGGCCTTGTGGGTGAATCCGGTTCGGGCAAATCGATGACCGCGCTGGCGATCATGGGGCTCTTGCCAGCCACGATGCGTGCCGAGGGCAAAGTGCGCTTCGAGGGAGAGAACCTCCTTGCCCTTGATGACAGTGCGATGTGTGCCTATCGCGGGCGGCGCATCGGTATGATTTTTCAAGAGCCGATGACGGCACTGAACCCCGTGCATCGCATTGGTGACCAGATCGCCGAGCCGCTTATACTGCACGGGTTGATGGATCGCCCAGAAGCGATGAAGGAGGCGACGCGCCTGCTCGATCGTGTTGGGATCGAGAATGCTGCCCGCCGCATGAGCTCCTATCCGCATGAGCTTTCCGGCGGGCAGCGCCAACGCGTGATGATCGCGATGGCGATGGCTTGCAAACCGTCCTTGCTGATCGCCGATGAACCGAGTTCCGCACTCGATGTCACCGTGCAGAGTGAGATTCTTGATCTCCTGCGTGATCTGCGGCTGCAGGAAGGCATGGCGACTTTGTTCATCAGCCATGATCTCGCGGTGATCGCCCGCATCGCACGGCGCACGCTCGTGCTCTATGGCGGCGCTGCGATGGAGATGGGCGACACTGGTGCGCTGCTGAGGTCGCCGCGCCATCCCTATACCCAGGGGCTGCTTGCGGCCCTGCCACACGGGCGTAGCCGGGGCACGCGGCTTTCACCGATCCCCGGTTTCGTGCCGGCGGCGAAGCACCTTGCGCCGGGCTGTCCGTTTCACGGCCGCTGCCCGCGCGGCGATGCGACCTGCGCCGAATTTCCACCACCACCGAGTATCGCCGAGACAACAGCCTGGTGTTTTCATCCAGGAGACCGCGCATGAGCGTCCTTCTGGAAGCCCAATCAATCTCCCGGTTTTATCACCTGCCTCGACGCGGGCTGTTTGGCACGCGCCCGGTTCTGAAAGCCGTTGATCAGGTCTCGCTGGTGCTGAAAGAAGGCGAAACGCTGGGCATCGTCGGGGAATCCGGCTCCGGTAAATCCACGCTCGCGCGCATGCTGATGGCGCTTGAAAAGCCGGATTTGGGTGACGTCAGCTGGATGGGCGAAAATGTCGATCGCCTTTCTAAGCTCGGTCTGCGGTCGCGCCGACACGACATCCAGATGGTCTTTCAGGATCCCTATGGCTCGCTCGATCCGCGCATGCGCATTCTCGACAGCGTGGCCGAACCCTTGGACGTGGCGCATCCCGAGTATTCAAGCGCGCAGCGTCGCGAGGCGGTCGCCGAAATCCTCGAGCGCGTTGGTCTCACGTCAGAGGCCTTGCGCCGCTACCCGCATCAGTTTTCGGGTGGGCAACGTCAGCGCATCGCGATTGCCCGTGCGCTGATCACGAGGCCGCGTATTCTCGTGGCGGATGAGCCGGTTTCGGCACTCGATGTCTCTATTCAAGCGCAAATCCTGAACCTGCTGAGCGATCTGCGGGCCGAGCTTGGTCTCGCGATGATTTTCATCAGCCATGATCTTGGCATCGTGCGTTATCTCGCTGATCGCGTCATGGTGATGCATCGCGGGCGCGTCGTGGAGGAGGGCGAGAGCGAGGCGGTTTTCACCGCGCCTCGGCACAACTACACGCGCGCGCTCCTCGCCGCGATGCCCAAACTCGACGCATAATCAAATACACCGCCCGCCATCCACTTCCAGAACTGTTCCGGTGATGAATTCGGCTTCATCTGAGGCCAGAAACAACGCGGCGCGCGCGATATCGAGCGGGGTCGAGAAGCGCCCGAGCGGGATCGAGCCGATGAATTTCGCCCTTATCTCTGGCGTATCCTCGCCCATGAAGGTGGCAAGCAGCGGCGTCTCGCCCGCAACGGGAGCCAGCACATTGACGCGTATCTTCTGCGGCGCGAGCTCTACGGCCATGCTTTTGGAGGTGAGGTGAACTGCACCCTTGGTGCCGTTATACCAGGTGAGGCCGGGGCGCGGACGTAGACCCGCTGTTGAGCCGATATTGATGAAATTCCCTCCGCCTTGCGCGGTCATCACCGGCACAGCGGCAATCGCGAAATTGTAGATCGACTTCACGTTGACGGCATAAACACGGTCGAATTCGTCTTCGGTCACCTCCAGCATCGGCTTGTTGCGATGCGAGGTGCCGGCATTGTTCACGACAATATCGAGCCGCCCGAAGGCTTTGACGGAGGTATCCACGGTGGCCTGTGCATCGCTCAGCTTCGAGACATCGCAAGCGATGCCGATTGCACCATTGCCGATCTCGGCGGCAATGGCTTTCGCGCCCGCTTCGTTGAGATCGCAGGCGAGAATCCTCGCCCCTTCGGAGGCGAAAAGCCGGGCGATCCCCGCCCCAAATCCCTGCGCTGCGCCTGTGACGACCGCGACTTTGCCTTTGAGACGCATGCTTCACCCGTGATTGAGAACAATGGTTTTGGTGGTTGTGAACTCGTAGAGCGCTTCGAAGCCCTTCTCGCGCCCGTGACCGGATTTTTTCACCCCGCCGAAGGGAAGTTCGATGCCGCCTGCTGCCCCGAAACCGTTCACGAAAACCTGGCCACAGCGCATGGCCCGGGCGATGCGCAACTGGCGTGCGCCGTCACGCGTCCAAAGCGCTGCGACAAGGCCGTAATCTGTGCCGTTGGCAAGGCGAACGGCTTCGGCCTCATCGCCGAAGGGCGAGGCTGCGAGCACAGGCCCGAACACTTCCTCTCGGGCCAGATGGGCATTGGCTGGCACATGGCCGATCACGGTCGGGGGCACAAAAAATCCTTGCGGGCTGGTTCCCGGCGAGAGTTGCGCCCGTGCCAGAACCGGGAGATGCGCGCTTTGCGCTTCGCTCAGAAAACCCTCGACGCGCTGTTTCTGGCGCGCCGAGATCAGCGGGCCGCAATCAGGATCTGTATCCGCAGCGCCGACACGGAGCATCGAAAACGCACTCGCGAGCCGTGCCATCACGTGATCATAAATTGGCTTTTCCACGAGCAATCGTGAGCAGGCCGAGCAAGTCTGCCCGGCATTCTGGATGATCGCGTTGATCGCGTTGGGCAAAGCGAGATCGAGATCGGCATCGGCGAAGATGATCTGCGGTGATTTCCCGCCAAGTTCGAGCGTGACGCCGACATGGTTCCTTGCCGCAGCTTGCTGAACCAGCGTGCCGACCTCAGGCGAGCCGGTAAAGGAGACAAAATCGATCTGGGGATGCGCAGTGAGAGCCGCACCCGCGGCTTCACCCGTTCCCGTGACAATGTTGAGCGCGCCCGGCGGAAAACCCACCTCCAAAGCCAGTGCGCCAAGGCGCAGCAGCGAGAGGCAGGCTTCTTCCGCCGGCTTCACGACACAGGCATTGCCCGCCGCGAGACTCGCGCCGACAGAGCGGCCGAAAATCTGCAACGGGTAATTCCACGGAATGATGTGCGCGGTGACGCCGAGGGGCTCGCGCAAGGCGAGGACGGTCGTTCCGCTGACATAGGGGATGGTGTCGCCGTGGAGTTTATCGGCGGCACCTCCATAAAACTCGAAATAGCGCGCAGTCGCGACCACATCAGCACGTGCCTGCTTGAGCGGCTTGCCGCAATCGCGCGATTCGAGGCTCGCGAGTTC
>JBOFZC010000277.1:0-4853 GCA_051654985.1 Rhabdaerophilum sp. | reverse complement strand
CGAGGCCCATGACATAGGCGCCACCAAAACCAGCGGGCTTTTCGACCTCAACCCGCGCTTCACGCGCGAGAAACGCAAGGCGAAACACCCCGAGAAAATGCAGGCCCATGATGATGATCGCGACACCCGCGACCTGCGCAAGAATGTGCGCATACGCGCGCAAGACAGCGCCGATCAGAGAGGCCCCTGCGCCGAGCGCGATGAAGACGGTCGAGAATCCGAGAACGAAAAACAAGGCAGCGATCACCACACGCCGGCGCAAGGCAGAATCAATCGTCTCGCGTGTCGAAAGTTCGCTCACACTCGTGCCAGCGAGATAGCACAGATAGGGCGGCACAAGCGGGAGCACGCAGGGGCTCAGAAATGAGAGCAAGCCCGCAAAAGCGATAATGGGGAGCGTGAGTTCACCGGTCATGCGCCTGACATAGCCGAAAAGTGGTTGAGAAAAAGGCACGACCCGCCAACAATCGCGTGAACGGGATGGGCGATGAATCATGAAGACTGAGATTTGCGATATCGAAGGCGTGCGTGTCGGCCATGCGCAGGATGAGCGCGTGGCCAGCGGCGTGACGGCTGTTGTATTCGACAAACCCGCTATCGCTTCGGTCTCGATTCTCGGCGGTGCGCCTGCGGGCCGCGATACCGCGGTGCTCGAACTGGAAATGAGCATTGAGGCTGTTGATGCTCTGGTGCTCTCGGGTGGCTCCGCTTTCGGGCTTGATGCCGCAGGCGGAGCGTTGTCGGCGCTGGCCAGCATGGGGCGCGGCTTTCAGGTCGGCTCGGTCCGGGTGCCGATCGTGCCGCAGGCGATCCTGTTTGATCTCCTGAATGGCGGCGAGAAACCCTGGCTGGCACAGAACAAGCTAGGCGAGGGGGCGCCTGTCATGCCGCCCTATTGGCAGCTCGGCCATCAGGCCATCACACGCGCCGCTCGCACCTTCGCTTTGGGCTCGGTTGGCGCGGGACTTGGCGCCACCACCGCAAACCTGAAGGGTGGTTTCGGTGCGGCCTCGGTTGACAGGGCACGGGGTTTCAGGGTGCAGGCTTTCGTCGCCGTCAACGCCATCGCAAGCGCGACGATCGGCGACAACCCCTATTTCTGGGCCGCCCCTTTCGAGCGGGACGATGAATTCGGAGGACGGGGCATGCCCGTCCCCATGCCACCGGATGCGCTCCAGCTTCGCACGAAAGGCCACGCTTCCGAACCGGCAACGACCATTGGTGTTGTCGTCACCAACGCGAAACTCACGAAACCGCAGGCCAAGCGCCTCGCCATCATGGCGCAGGACGGTCTCGCCCGCGCCCTTCGGCACGCACATGCTCCGATGGATGGTGATACGATTTTTGCGGCTTCCACCGGCGAGATCGCGCTCCGCGATCCCGCTTACGACCTCACCTTGCTCGGTATGCTCGCCGGTGATTGCGTGGCCCGCGCTATCGCGCGTGGCGTCTACGAGGCGACGGCCCTACCCTTTCCGGGCGCACTGCCGGATTGGCAAAGCCGGTTTGGCTGATCAACCAAACCTTTCCAAAGCATAAGGCTTCGGATCCACGAATGGCTTTTCACCCGTGATCATTTCGCTGAGCAATCGTGCCGCCGAGCCTGCGAGTGTCAGCCCGTGATGCGCATGCCCGAAATTGAACCATAGTCCCTTGTGCCGCGGAGCCTTCCCCATCACCGGGAGCATATCCGGCATACAGGGACGCGCGCCCATCCACGGCACGGCTTCGACCCGCCCCTCGAGCGGCATCAATTCCTTCGCGCGCGGCTCGATCATGTCAATCTGGCGTGGGGTTGCGGGGGCATCGCGATGCGCGAATTCCGCACCGCTCGTGAGGCGGATGCCTGCCGCCATCGGGGCCATGACATAGCCATGCTCGACATCGAGCACGGGAATGCCGAGCCTCGCATTGCCCTTGGGGCGCATATGCACATGGTAGCCACGCTTGACGCCCATCGGCACTTTGTAGCCCATCGGACGCAAGAGATCCGGCGCCCAGGGGCCGAGTGCGACGACGCAATCCGACGCGGAAACCATGCCCTGGGACGTTTTCACGGCCCAACCATCGTTGCGCTCTTCCAGGGTCATCGCATTGCCCTGAACGATCTTGCCGCCGAGCGCCTCAAAGTGCCGAGCATAAGCGAGCGTGAGCGCCTGCGGATCGTTGAGAGACCACGGCGTTGTGAAATGCACGCCACCAACGGCTGCATCCGACATGTTGGGTTCACGCGCGGCAATGCCCTTGCGATCGAGCACCAAGGCCTCAACGCCAAAAGGCTTCAGGTCAGCGAGAGTTTTCGCCGCTTCCGTCTCAAAAACCTTCTCAGAGCGGAACACCTTCATCCAACCGCCAGGGCGCAGCATGCTCTCGACACCGGCCGCCTCTGCGAGCTTCTTGTGCTCTTCCAGGCACACCCCGAAGATCGGCACGTTCGCTGCTGCGGTCTTCAGCTGACCCGCGCGCGTCGAAGCGCGGAAATAGCGCCAGAGATAGGGCGCGACATGCAGCACATCCCGCAAATGATAATGCGCTTCCGCCTTGAGGTTCAGCGCATATTGCACCAGAAGAAAAGGATCACGCGGGAAAGGATAAGGCATGACCGCTTCGCTCTGCAGAAGCCCGGCATTGCCAAACGAGGTTTCCCCGCCCGGGGCGCCCCTGTCGATCATGGCGACCGAACGGCCCTTCATCGCCAGTGACAAAGCCAAAGCGGTGCCGACAATGCCGCCACCGAGAACCAGAACATCCACGCGCATGAAAAGCCCCTTTATCGCACTGAGTTTCGCGCGAGATAAGCTTGGAATTCAACCGCGATTTTCGATAATTTCTAGCGATAGTCATGGCATTTTGTGCAAACAACAGAGACATTGACGTCGCGACATGCTCAATCTCCCCCGCATCCTGCTTCAGCGCCTCGGCCAATATGCCGCGCCGGCTTACGCGATCTCGATTTTTCTCGGACTCGCCCTGCCCCAGCTCGCCGCGGCGATGCGCCCGGCAATCCCGATCACGATCTTCATTTTCATCATGCTCGCCTTCGCGCGCATGAATCTGCCGGGGATCCGCGCGGTTGCCGCGGCTCCGAAGCGCTTAGGTGCAGTGCTGCTGGTCAGCTGCCTCCTGCCGCCTCTCGTCGGCTATATCGTGCTACATTTGCCGTGGTTTCGCGATCTCGATCCGGGAATTCAACTCGCAATCGCGATAATGGCCTCGGCACCACCGCTGATGGCTGCGCCGGTTTATGCGCTGCTCCTGGGCTTCGAGAATTCCCTGGCGCTGGCCACGCTCGTGCTCGGCATGACTGTCGTGCCGCTCACCGCCCCGACTTTCACAAGCCTGCTCGCAGGAGCGGATGTGCCGATCTCGCCGCTGGCTTTGGCGGAGAGGCTTCTCTATTTCGTTGGCTCCGGCATGCTTGGCGGGCTCATCCTGCGCAAACTCGCTGGCACCGCGCGGCTTCAGGCGGTCAAACTCGAGCTCGACGGCATGGGCGTCTTGATGTTTTTTCTCTTCGCAATCGCCGCGATGGACGGAGTGCTCGCGGCAACGATCGCCACGCCCGGGCTGATGCTGCTGATGCTTGGGCTTTCAACAGGGTTTTCGGCGCTGAATTTCACGATGGCCTATCTGCTGTTTCGCCCGATGAGCTTCAATGACCGGTTTTCCGCATCGATCTGCATCGGCCTGCGCAATATGGGGTTGCTGGTCGCGCCCATCATCACCATCCTGCCGAAGACCACGTTCCTTTATTTCGCTCTGGCGCAAATCCCGATCTATGTTGCGCCCATAGTGCTGAAAGCGCTAAAGGCGCGGCTCGAGAAGCAGAACACATGACCCGCCCCATCCTCATCGCCCCCTCCATACTCTCAGCCGATTTCGCTGATCTCGGCGCGGATGTCTCCGCTATGATGGCTGCCGGCGCGGATTGGGTGCATATCGACGTGATGGACGGGCATTTCGTGCCCAACATCTCGTTCGGCGCGCCGATCATCAAGGCGCTGCGCCCGCATGTGAAAGCGTTCTTCGACACGCATCTCATGATCTCCCCGGTCGATCCCTACTTGAAGGATTTCGCCGATGCTGGTTCGGACCTGATCTCGGCGCATGTCGAGGCCGGGCCGCATATTCACCGCACGCTGCAGGCGATCCGCGCCTTGGGTAAGAAATCGGGCGTGGTGATCTGCCCTGGCACTCCGGCGAGTGCGATCGCGCCCGTGATCGATATGGTCGATCTCGTTCTAGTGATGAGCGTCAATCCCGGGTTTGGCGGACAGAGCTTCATTCCCTCGGCGCTGAATCTCATCCGCGATTGCCGAGGGATCATTGGTGATCGGCCGATCGATCTCGAGGTCGATGGCGGCGTCACGCCTGCGAATGCCGGTGATGTGACAGCAGCGGGCGCCAACGTGCTCGTTGCCGGCTCTGCCGCCTTCAAGGGCGGTCGCGCTGCCTATTCCAGCAATATCCGGGCGTTGCGCGAAGCGGCTGAGGCCGGGCGCAACCGCGGATGAGATTGCTGCGCCTTGCCCTCTGGCGCGCGGTTCTGCTCGGGCTGATTTCGGCGATGCTGATGGTCATTACCATCACCTTGCTCGGTGAAATCTGGAACGGCCGGACCATCGCCCTCATCGTCATCTGGCTGCTCGGTGGGATATTCGGAGCGATGGGCGGCGTTGCGGCGCTTCTGCTCGCCCGCAAGGTGTTTGGCGCAGGAGCGGCAAGATTGCTGCGCAGCATCATCTTCCTGCCGGCCTTTATTGTTGCCGGTTCAATGGTGTTCTACATCCAGACCGGTTGGCAGAGCGGGTTCGAGCCTCATCCGGAACACCCCATACGCTCGATCCTGTTCG
>JBOFZC010000276.1:0-3113 GCA_051654985.1 Rhabdaerophilum sp. | reverse complement strand
TTCACCACAATTGTGATGGGCGTAACCAAGCCACTGCTCAAAATCGTAGAGCTGATGCAAGCTCTTGCTGGCGGCAACAGCGATGTCGAAGTGAAGGGCACCGACCGTCAGGACGAAATCGGCAACATGGCGCGCGCGGTCGAAGTTTTTCGCGAAAACGCTCTCGAGCGCAAACGCCTGGAAGAAGAAATGCGCCGGGAGCGTGACCGCGAGAAAGAGCGGCAAGGTTGCGTCGAAAATCTCATCACCGAGTTTCGTGGCTCGATTGGCGAAATCCGCGGCAGCCTCGATCATCAGCTTGGCACCTTGCAATCGTCGTCCGAAAATCTTGGGCGCATCGCGGGCGAAGCTGCACAGGGTGCGTCAACAGCCGGTTCGGCCTCGCAAGAGGCGTCGAGCAATGTGGACCATGTTGCCAATGCCGCCGGCGAACTCACGGCCGCCAGCCGCGAAATCTCGACGCAGGTTCACATGGCGAGCGAAAGCGTCACGCAATGCATGATGGTGGCCGAGCGTGCGGATCAGGATATTTCCAGTCTCGCCAATCTCGCCGAACGCATCGGTGCGATTGTTGATATCATCAACTCGATCGCGGAGCAGACCAATATGCTGGCTCTGAACGCCACAATCGAGTCAGCACGCGCCGGCGAGGCTGGGCGCAGTTTCGCGGTCGTCGCGGCAGAAGTGAAAGCACTTGCCGGTCAGACCGCGAAGGCAACGGATGAAATCTCGGAGCAGGTCTCGGCGATCCAAACCGCGACACAGCAGGCTGTGGGCTCGATCCGCACCATCACCCACCAGGTATCCGAGATTCAGGGACGCACGACCGCGATTGCCGCAGCTGTAGAACAGCAAGAGGCATCGACGCACGAGATCAGTCGCGCGATTTCGCTTGCTTCCGACGGCTCCAACCAAGTCGCAGGCTCGGTCTCGACCATGGCTCACTCCGTCGATCAGACGAGCCAGGAAGCTGGCCAGCTTCGCATGACCTCGGATTTGCTGGCGGAAGTTGCGGGCAATCTCACGCGTACAGTCGATGGCTTCCTGCACAGCGTTGCGGAAGATGTCTCTGAACGTCGGCGCGCCACGCGCAAGGCGATACGGCAGATTGGTGTGGTCTCGACACGCGGTCGGCGCAGCCAAACCATCGTGCTCGATGTATCCTCAAGCGGGCTGAAAATAGAGGCGACGCCCGAATTGCGCCTCGGCGATCCCATTGAGATCGAATGGTCCTCTGGCGAGCGCTTTCGGGGGCGTGCGGTCTGGATCGCGAACGGACAGGCCGGCATTTCGCTCGAAACGGAGATCCCGGCGCAACTCGTCGCTGAAGCCGCGTGAAATAGGGGGATGTCAATGAATCTCTATTCGCTCAAGCTGCTGTTTTGCCCGCCAAAACTCTACCGCCCAACCAGCACCCTTACGGAGGGCTTCTCGGGCAATGTGGCCCTGCTCAGCACCATGCTGACGTTGCCTATGCGCTCGACTGCATGTGTGCTGCCCACCCGCGAGAGAAAGTTCTCGAGGGTGCGCTCGGAAAAATAGTGCATCGGCACCACGATTTTTGCCTTGAGCTGGCCGATCACCTCGAGCATTCCCGAGAGGTCCATCGTCCAGGAGCCATCCACCGGCACGAGGACGACATCAATCGTGCCGATGGCTGCGAGATGCTCTGGTGTGAGGGTGTGATGCAGATGCCCGAGATGCGCGATGCATAAACCGGCAGTTTCGAAAATGAAGATCGAATTGCCGTAGAACTCGGTCCGTCCCTCGCCGTAGAGGTTGCGGATATTGGTCGGCACGTTGCGGATGCGCATATCGCGCTCTTGCACCTCATGCTTGGGCATCTCTCCGCCCTGACCCCAACCGCGCAGGACATGGCGGATGGCCGGATCCGGATTCAGCGTATAATGCGTGGAATGGGCGTGGTTCATCGTTGCCACATGGGGCGCATCACTGGGGCGGACGTAATCGTTATAGTCCGTGGCTGCGATCGCCCCGCCGGGGCTTTCGATCGTGAAGGTCGAATGCCCCACATAGGTGATGCGCACCTCACCACCTGCCAGATTGGCAGGCAGGATTAGCGTGCCATCCGGAGCGCGCGGCGCATGGCGTGCGATCGGCCCAAGGCAGGGCTCGTCAGCGAGTGCCGGCAGGCTGACAGGCGTGGAAAGGGCCGCGGCCAAGACGAAGACAGAAAACGCATGGCGCATCATCAGACCTCCGATTGTCAGCTTCGCGCAGCCAAAATCCACGCCAGCAGAACATGGGGCGGGAAGGGGCGCGCGTCAAAGCCCTCAAAATCAATGTGGCTTCAAGGCCCGTTAAAGCACAACAGCGTTGCGATTGTCGCCTGGAGAGGCTTCGCTGGAAAGCACCTTGGCGCGCGCCGCGCGGGCGATCACGATCTCTTCGTTGGTCGGGATCACGAGCACGGTGGCCCTGGCGAGTTCGGACGAGATCACCTGCGCATTCGCCGCATTGCGGGCATGGTCGATCTCGATGCCCATCCAGTCGAGACGCTCGCAGATGCGCGAGCGGATCAGCCGCGAATTCTCGCCAATGCCGCCGCAGAACACGAGCGCATCGATTCCACCAAGTGCGGCCGCCATGGCTCCAACTTCCCGCTGGCAGCGGAAAACGAAATAGTCGATCGCTTGAGCAGCCTCCGGCTTCGCAGCGGCTTCGAGTGTGCGCATATCATTCGAAAGCCCGGAGAGGCCCAGCAATCCGGATTGCCGATAAAGCAAATCGGATATCTGTTCGGCGGTCATTCCCTTCTGGTCCATCAAGTAAAGCAGAACTCCGGGGTCGAGTTGGCCGCAGCGTGTTCCCATGGGCAAGCCATCGAGAGCCGAGAACCCCATCGTCGAGGCCACAGAACGGCCGTCATGCAGGGCACACATCGAGGCACCATTGCCAAGATGAGCAACGATGACCCGGCCCTTCGAGAGGCTCGGCGCGATACGCGCGAGTTCGGCCGCAATGTATTCATAGCTCAGGCCATGAAAGCCGTAACGCCGCACGCCTTCGTCATAAAGCGCGCGCGGGAGCGCAAACGTATCGTTGACCCAAGGATGGTTGCGATGAAACGCGGTGTCAAAGCACGCGATTTG
>JBOFZC010000275.1:0-2618 GCA_051654985.1 Rhabdaerophilum sp. | reverse complement strand
GCCATCATTCCTGCGAATATCAACCACACCGAATTGGAGCCGATGGCGATCGGCCGGAATTTCCTGGTCAAGATCAACGCCAATATCGGCAATTCGGCGGTGACATCGGGCGCGGCGGAAGAGGTCGAGAAGCTGGTCTGGGCGATCCGCTGGGGCGCAGACACGGTGATGGACCTCTCGACGGGCCGGAACATCCACAACATCCGCTCGTGGATCATGCGCAATTCGCCGGTGCCGATCGGCACGGTGCCAATCTATCAGGCCCTCGAGAAAGTCGATGGTGATCCGACCAAGCTCGATTGGGAGGTGTTCAAGGACACGCTGATCGAGCAGGCCGAGCAGGGGGTCGATTATTTCACGATCCATGCTGGTGTGCGCCTGCCTTACGTGCCGCTCACGGCAAACCGCGTCACGGGTATTGTCAGCCGTGGCGGCTCGATCATGGCGCGGTGGTGTCTGGCTCATCACAAGGAGAGCTTCCTCTACGAGCGCTTCGACGAGATTTGCGACATCATGCGCAAATACGATGTTTCGTTCTCTCTCGGCGATGGTCTGCGCCCCGGCTCAATCGCCGACGCCAATGACCGCGCACAATTCGCTGAACTCGAAACCCTGGGCGAACTCACGCAAATCGCGTGGAAGAAGGGCTGCCAGGTGATGATCGAAGGCCCCGGCCATGTTCCCATGCACAAGATCAAAGAGAACATGGACAAGCAGCTGAGGGAGTGCGGCGAAGCTCCGTTCTATACCCTCGGGCCGCTCACCACCGATATCGCGCCGGGTTATGATCACATCACCTCGGGAATCGGCGCAGCGATGATCGGCTGGTTCGGCTGCGCCATGCTCTGCTACGTGACGCCGAAGGAGCATCTGGGCCTGCCGAACCGCGATGATGTGAAAACGGGTGTGATCACCTACAAGATTGCGGCACATGCGGCGGACCTCGCCAAGGGGCATCCAGCGGCAAAAGTCCGCGATGATGCTCTGAGCCGCGCGCGCTTCTCCTTCCGCTGGGAGGATCAGTTCAATCTCGCGCTCGATCCCGACACCGCGCGCGCTTATCACGACGAAACCCTGCCGAAAGACGCGCATAAAGTGGCGCATTTCTGCTCGATGTGCGGGCCGAAATTCTGCTCGATGAAAATCACTCAGGATCTGCGCGCCGAGGTTCAGGCCATGGGCGAGAACGAACGCGCCGCAATCGAGGGGATGGCCGAGAAGTCGAAGGAGTTTCTCTCAACCGGGGGGAAACTCTACGTCAATCAGGCGTGATCATGCCTGCTTTTCCGCGAGACGAAGCACGAGGGCTTGCTGCCCTCGTCGCTTCGAATCGTCCGCGCATGCATGTGCTCACCAACCCGGTGGCGCAGGCGGTGACCGCCAATGCGCTTGTGGCGCTCGGGGCGGAGCCTTCGATGTCGTCGCATCCTCGCGATATCCTGCCATTGGCGAAGGCGGCAGGGGCGATTGTGGTCAATCTCGGCATGTTAGAGCCACAACGTGAGGCGGCGATCGAGACGCTGCTCGGCGCGCTCGATCAGCTCTCGTGCCCGATCGTGCTCGATCCGGTGATGGCGGACCGCGTAACATTCCGAGCCGAACTCGCGGCGCGGTTTTTTGGCTATCCTCGCCTGATCGTGAAGGGCAATGCGGCAGAAATGGCGGCTCTCTCGCTCCCGCCATCCGCAATTGCAGTCACAACCGGGTCTGTGGACAGGGTCGGCGGTTCGTTTGAAATCGCCGGCGGTCACGAGCTGATGTCGATGTTCTCGGGCTCGGGATGCCTCGCGGGCGCTGTGATCGCTGCTTTCGCGAGTGTCGAGTCGGATACCGCCCGCGCCAGCGCTGCGGCCCTCGCCGTGATGCGCCTCGCCGCCGAAAAAGCCGGAGCGAAAGCGGGCGGTCCGGGCACTTTTGTTCCCCTGTTGCTCGATGCGCTTGCCGCATTTTCTGAGGCTTAGAAATGACCATGAATATCCGCCTCTACGGCATCATTGATCCGCAAATCGGAAAAGGGCGCAGCCTTGCGCACCTTGCTCGTGCGGCCGTCGATGGTGGCGCGACGCTCATCCAGTATCGCGCCAAAGGGGCTGAGACACGCGCGATGGTCGCCGAAGCGCGCGCGATTGTTGCAGCGCTCGCGGGAACCGATGTGCCACTGCTGATCAATGACCGCGTCGATGTGGCGTTGGCGTCCGGCGCGCAGGGCGTGCATCTGGGGCGCGAGGACATGCATCCCTCGGATGCGCGTGCGATCCTGGGTTCGAAGGCGATGATCGGCGCGACAGTCAAAAACCGCGATGATCTCCTTTCGCTGCGCGGTCAGCCGATCAACTACGCCTGTATCGGAGGCGTGTTTGCGACCAGCCACAAGGACAATCCCGATCCGCCTCTCGGTCTTGAAGGCTTTTGTGCCCTTCGCACTGAGGCGCGTGTCCTCTTGGGCGACCTTCCGGTCGGCGCGATTGCGGGCATCTCGCCAGAGAATGCGGGCTCGCTGATCAGGGCGGGCGCGGATGGCGTCGCGGTGATTGGCGCGCTGTTCGGCGGTAATGATCCACGCGCTGCCGCCCGCGCCATGCTCGTCGCAATGGGAGAGGTGGCGTGATCCCTGTCGC
>JBOFZC010000274.1:0-6183 GCA_051654985.1 Rhabdaerophilum sp. | reverse complement strand
CTGCTCCTCCGGGTTCTCATCTATCTCGCGATCCTCGCAGGGCTCGCCTATGGCGCTCTCTTTGCGCTGGGCTCTTTGGTCGAACCCGAGCCGCGCGAGATCGTGATCCAGGTTCCGATGCCGAAACCACGCGGTGGGTGAGGGATGTCCGCCCGTCTGATCCGCGCTTTTCTCGCCATGCTCTCGGCCGAGCGTGGCGCGGCGCAGAATACGATTTCGAGCTACGAGCGCGACCTTCAGGATTATCTCGCGGCACTCGCTGCACGTGGTTCAGGGCCTTTGGAGGCCGATATTTCTGCTCTGCGCGGATATCTTCAGAACCTCTCGGAAGCCGGGCTCAAGGCCTCAACCATCCAGCGCCGACTCTCCGCCTTGCGCCAGTTTCATGGTTTCCTCTATGCCGAGGGTCATCGCGCGGATGACCCGACCGTGACCATCACCGGCCCGCGCAAGGCGCAGAGCTTGCCGAAAGTGCTCGGTGTTGAGGATGTCGATCGACTTCTCAGTGCCGCACAATCGGGCATTGCCGAAGCCAAAACCCCCTCCGCGCGCCACGCGGCCTTGCGACTCTCGGCCTTGATCGAGATGCTCTATGCAACGGGTTTGCGCGTCAGCGAGCTGCTGACCTTGCCTTCGGCGGGTCTCGCGCCGAACCGCGATCATCTCGTGGTGCGCGGCAAAGGCGGCAAGGAGCGGATCGTGCTCCTTACCCAAAGCGCAAAGGATGCTGTGTTTCGCTATCGCGACGCTCTGGACGAATCCGGGCATGGCAATCGCCACCTGTTTCCAGCGGAAGGCGAGGCCGGGCATCTCGCTCGGCAGGTTTTCGCACGTGACCTCAAGCGCCTCGCGGGGCGAGCGGGGATTGCGGCTGAAAAGCTCTCTCCGCATGTGATGCGGCATGCTTTCGCGACGCATCTTTTACAGAACGGCGCTGATCTGAGGATCGTCCAGCAGCTCTTGGGGCATGCCGATATTGCAACGACCCAGATCTACACCCATGTCTTGGATGAGCGTGCGAAAGCGATGGTGCGTGATCTGCATCCGCTGAACGACGAGGAGTGAATTCACTCTGTCATCGTGTTTTGGCTTGACGTAGAGTTCCCTCATCGCCAGTTTGCGGCGCCTTTCCAGCCCCTGACACCAACCCCTTGAGGCTCATGCGCGCCTATCTCGATTTCGAAAAGCCTGTCGCCGAACTCGAGGCGAAGATCGCTGAATTGAAGGCTCTGACCGATTCCGGATCGGCGGCACCGATCGGTGACGAGGTCGGCCGGCTCGAGGGCAAGGCGCAGGCGGCCTTGCGCGATGTCTATGCCGGGCTCACACCTTGGCAGAAAACCCAGGTCGCTCGCCATCCCGAGCGTCCGCATTGCGTGCATTACATTTCGCAGCTTATCACCGATTTCACGCCGCTCGCCGGGGATCGCTATTTTGGCGAGGACGCTGCGGTGATCGGCGGTTTCGGCCGCTTTCGGGGTCAGGCCGTCTGTATCATCGGGCAGGAGAAGGGTCACGACACCGAAACGCGTCTGCGTCACAATTTCGGCATGGCCCGCCCTGAAGGCTATCGCAAGGCCGTGCGGCTGATGGAGCTCGCGGACCGTTTCAAGCTTCCGGTGATCGCGCTCGTGGATACCGCCGGCGCTTACCCCGGCATTGGCGCCGAGGAACGCGGCCAGGCCGAGGCGATCGCCCGCTCGACCGATGCATGCCTTGCGCTTGGCGTGCCGAATGTCGCGTTGATTCTCGGCGAGGGTGGTTCGGGGGGCGCGATCGCCATCGCCACCGCCAACCGGGTGCTGATGCTGGAGCACGCGATCTATTCCGTGATTTCGCCCGAAGCCGCAGCGTCGATCCTCTGGCGGGATTCGGCAAGGGCGCAAGAAGCGGCGTCCACGATGCGGATCACCGCGCAAGATCTCCTGCGCCTCAAGGTGATCGATGTCATCATTTCCGAGCCTGTCGGCGGGGCACACCGCGCGCCGGAAGCCGCCATTCAGGCGGCGGGAGACGCGATTTTCCATGCACTGAATGATCTTGCGCCGCTCTCGCCCGATCAGCTGCGCGAAGCCCGCGCGGAGAAGTTCCTCGCCATTGGCCGGAAGCTCTGACCTCGGACGACGCAGTTAACGTTCTCTTGAGGCTATCGATAAGTTTTATAGCGATTGCGCTATCTCAGGGCTAATATGCCAAGTTGCGGCCATTGTTCGTGGTTAGGGCCTCTCGACGCCGAGGTCGGCTGACGATAGAAGCGGGGGGTGTTCGCACGATCCCCAGGGGATACGGGTTCAGGCATGAAGCGTTCAGTTCTGGTTCGGGCCGTCGCAATGGCTGGGGTGCTTTCGGGTGCCCTCGTTCTGGCTGGCTGCAATGATGATGCCTACCTCCCGCGCAATTCGCGCCATTGGGTAGCGTTGTCTCCGGAAATCCAGAACAAGATGAGCGAGCTTGGGCTCTCCAAATCTTCGCCCATCCTCATTCGTGCCTTCAAGAAGGAGAGCGAACTCGAGGTCTGGAAAGCCGACAATTCAGGCGCGTACAAGCTGCTGCACACCTATCCCATCTGTCGTTGGTCGGGTCAGCTCGGACCGAAAAAGGTGGAAGGCGACCGGCAGGTGCCGGAAGGGTTCTATTCGATCACGCCGACGATGATGAATCCCAATTCCTCGTTCTACCTCTCGTTCAATGTCGGCTACCCTAATACATTTGATCGCCAATTGGGTCGCAATGGCAGCCATATCATGGTGCATGGGGCCTGTTCCTCGCGCGGCTGTTTTTCCATGACCGACCGCCAGATCGCTGACATCTACGCCATGGCCCGCGAGAGCTTCTCGGGTGGCCAACAGGCGATCCAGATGCAGTCTCTTCCCTTCCGCCTCAATGCGGAGAACCTCGCGAAGTATCGCGCGGACGAAAACCTCCCCTTCTGGAAGAATCTCAAAGAAGGGGCTGACCATTTCGAAGTGACGAAACGCGAAGTTCAGGTCGCGGCCTGCAATGGTAAATACCGTTTCGGCGCGGTTGCAGCGGATGCCGCTGCTGCTTGCTCGACCCCTGCCTCGGATGATCCGGTTTCCGTGGCTGTGCGCCAGAAGGCACAACAGGACGAGGTCCGAGTCGCTGAGCTCACAAAATCAGGCGCAAAGGCCCTCAAGCGCATCTATAAGGACGGCGATCAGCACCCCTCCTTCAAGAATACGGTTTATGCATCGGTGGGCGGCGCTGAAAACGTGACGCGCGCCGGAACTGTGGCGCAATCCACGTCACGCGTTGCCGAGGTTTCTCAGCCCGAAGCGCTGGATTTCGGCCATGTTGATGTCGCGGCTGAGCGTGCCCGCGGGCTCAACCGCCAGCAAATGATTGCCATGGCGCAACGCACCCGCATCGAGCAGGAAGCTGCGGCTAATCCTCCGGCTGCCGCACCTGTTGCCGCTGCCACGGCCACGGCTGTCGGCACCGCCCCTGTACCGCGTGCAGCACCACCGGCCAATGCGCGCAATGCTCGCAACCAACCTCCGGCGCAATCGGTTCAAGCCACAGCTCTGGTCTCGCAGCCGAAAACGGCTGCGGAACAACCAGCCTTCTATCAGCGCTGGCTTGGTTCTCTCTCCGGCTTGACCGCCAGTGCCTCGGGCACGTCGGAAGCTACGGGAACTCCGGCCAATTTGCCAACCCCACCTGCCGCCCCAACACGCTGATTTGCGCAGTTGTGCAAAATAAAAACGCCGGCCTCGAAAGACCGGCGTTTTTGATGTCTGGGAGCTCTACACAGCTCGCCTCAGCTATACTGTCCGTGGCAATGCTTGAATTTCTTGCCGGAACCGCAAGGGCAAGGCTCGTTGCGCCCCACTTTGCCCCAGCTCGATGGATCGTTGGGGTCGCGGTTCGCGACAGGTGCATCCGCCACCGCCAACGCTGCCGCCGCCGGTGCAACGCCATAGGCCATCGCGGCACGATCGACCGCAGACATATTGGACGGGATTTCCAGCGTTTCAGGCCCTGAAAGGCTGGCTTGACCATCCACCTCTGCCGGTTGGTCGAAAACAACTTCCACCCGCATCAACTGACCAGTGACCGTTTCGCGCAGGTTGCCAAGCAGACGATCATAAAGCTCGAACGCTTCGCTCTTGAACTCGTTCAGCGGATCGCGCTGCGCGTAGCCACGCCAGCCCACGACCTGACGCAGGTGATCCAACGTCACGAGATGCTCACGCCAGAGATGATCGAGGGTCTGGAGCACGATCTGCCGCTCGATGTAACGCATCAGTTCGGGCGTGTTTTTCTCAACACGGAGAGCATAGGCGTCATCCGCTGCCTTCGTGAGGCGCTCGCGCACCTCTTCATCGGCAATGCCTTCCTCGCGAGCCCATTCATCGACCGGCAAATCGAGCGCAAGGAAACGCGTGGTTTCCTCTTTGAGCGCATCGATGCTCCACGCTTCTGGGTAAGCCCCTTCGGGAATGTTGCGGCTGACAATCTCTTCGACCACCGCATGGCGCATATCGGTGACGGTCTGGATAAGATCGGGGGCTGCCATCAGCTCGCGACGCTGCTCGAACACGACCTTACGCTGGTCGTTCATCACGTCATCGTATTTCAGGATGTTCTTGCGGATCTCGAAGTTGCGCGCCTCGACCTTTTTCTGAGCGGTCTCCAACGCCTTGTTCACCCAGGGATGCGCGATGGCTTCGCCATCCTTGAGGCCAAGCTTCTGGAGGATGGAATCCATCCGGTCCGAGCCGAAGATGCGCATCAGGTCGTCTTCGAGGGATAGGAAGAATTTCGAGCGGCCCGGATCGCCCTGCCGGCCCGATCGGCCACGGAGCTGGTTGTCGATGCGCCGGCTTTCATGGCGCTCCGAGGCGATCACATAAAGACCGCCCGGAGCCTTGAAGGTCTTCGCCGGTTTTGAGCCCTTGGCGGGCTCAAGTTCGATTTCTTCGCCGGAATTCAGCACGATTTCGCGATTGCGCTCGATTTCCGACTTGATACGAGCGATGGCGGCGTCGCGTTCTGCGCCTTCAAGACCCTCGCATTCGCGCTCGGTGCGCATTTTCAAGTTGCCGCCGAGCTGAATGTCGGTGCCGCGTCCCGCCATGTTGGTTGCGATCGTGATTGCGCCCGGCACGCCGGCCTGAGCCACGATGAAGGCCTCTTGCTCGTGATAGCGGGCGTTGAGCACCGCAAACAGCCGCTCGTCGCTCGTGCCCTGATCGCCATCAAGCAAAGGCTTGAAGCCGTTGGGATCGCTCAGATCGACCTGTTTGAAGCCACGCTTCAGCAGCAAACTCGCGAGCAGTTCCGATTTCTCAATCGAGGTTGTGCCGACGAGAACCGGCTGCCGGCGGGTTTTCGCACGGGCGATTTCCTCCGCGATGGCATCGTCTTTCTCGACAGCGGTGCGATAGACCTCGTCATCCTGGTCGAGGCGCGCCACGCCGACATTGGTCGGAATCTCGATCACTTCGAGATTGTAGATCTGCTGGAATTCCTCAGCCTCGGTCGCGGCGGTGCCGGTCATGCCCGCGAGCTTCTTATAGAGGCGGAAGTAATTCTGGAACGTGATCGAGGCGAGCGTGACGTTCTCCGGCTGGATTTGCACTTTTTCCTTGGCTTCCAGCGCCTGATGCAAGCCTTCGGAATAGCGCCGCCCCGGCATCATTCGTCCCGTGAATTCGTCGATGATCACCACTTCGCTCACCCGCGTATCGGGATTGTAGCGGGTGATGTAATCCTTATCCCGAGTGAACAGCGTGTGCGCGCGAAGCGCCGAGTTCACATGATGCACGAGGGCCGAGTTATGCGCCTCGTAGAGCGAACCATCGGTCAAGAGGCCAGCCTCTGTGAGCAGGTTCTCGACATTCTCGTTGCCCTCTTCGGTGAGGTGCACCGTGCGCTGCTTTTCATCCACCTCATAATCACTGGGCTTCAGGCGCGGGATCAGCGCATCAATCGAGATGTAAAGGTCGGATTTGTCTTCCGTCGGTCCCGAAATGATCAGCGGTGTGCGTGCTTCATCAACGAGGATCGAATCGACCTCGTCCACAATCGCGAAGGTGTGGCCGCGCTGGCTCATCTGCGCGAGTTCGTATTTCATGTTGTCGCGCAGATAATCGAAGCCGAACTCGTTGTTGGTGCCGTAGGTGATGTCACAGGCATAAGCCGTGCGGCGCTCGGCAT
>JBOFZC010000273.1:0-5526 GCA_051654985.1 Rhabdaerophilum sp. | reverse complement strand
TTTTGATCGCGCCGTTTGCTGTCGCCTATCAAAACCCGGATCCCGAGAAGCTCTCGGCCTATGAGTGCGGTTTCAACGCCTTCGACGACGCGCGCATGAAGTTTGACGTGCGTTTCTACCTCGTGGCGATCCTTTTCATCATCTTCGATCTCGAAGTCGCGTTTCTCTTTCCGTGGGCGGTAGCGCTCAAGGATATCGGCGCTTTCGGCTTCTGGTCGATGATGGTTTTCCTGTTCGTGCTGACGGTGGGTTTCGTCTACGAATGGAAAAAGGGCGCGCTGGAATGGGATTGAGGCTTACGGGCCTCTTCATGATATCGGCGCTTCAGCGCCATCAGGGATAACGCGATGAACACGCTTGTTGCTCCTCAGCCCAAAGGCATTCTCGATCCCGCAACGGGCAAGGTGCTCGGTGCGAATGATCCGTTCTTCACCGAGATCAACAAGGAACTCGCCGATAAAGGTTTTATCGTCACAGCTTCCGAAGATCTCATCGCCTGGGCACGCACCGGCTCCTTGATGTGGATGACCTTTGGTCTGGCGTGTTGTGCGGTTGAGATGATGCAGCTTTCGATGCCGCGTTACGATGTCGAGCGCTTCGGCTTCGCGCCCCGTGCTTCGCCGCGCCAGTCGGATGTGATGATCGTCGCTGGCACGCTCACCAACAAGATGGCCCCCGCGCTCCGCAAGGTCTACGACCAGATGCCGGAGCCGCGCTACGTCATCTCGATGGGCAGCTGCGCCAATGGCGGCGGCTATTATCATTACAGCTATTCGGTGGTGCGCGGCTGTGATCGTGTGGTGCCGGTGGATATTTACGTGCCGGGCTGCCCGCCTACAGCTGAAGCGCTGCTCTACGGCGTGCTGCTGCTGCAGAAGAAAATCCGCCGCACAAGCACGATTGAGCGGTGACACACCGGTGTCATCCCCGACGCTCCCAAAGGGCGGACAGGGATCCAGTTTGGAACCATTGAAGATGGATTCCCGCCCGATGCGGTTGCATCGTCGGGAATGACAGGGGGACAGAATGAGCGAAGGACTTTCCATCCTCGCGGCCCATATCGAGAAGGCCTTGCCCGGCAAGGTGACCGGTTCAGCCATCGCTTATGGAGAACTCAACCTGCGCGCCGAAGCCTCCAGCATTCTCGACGTGCTGGCGTTCCTCCAGAACGATGCGGATTGCGCCTTCATCAGCTTCATCGACATTTGCGGCGCGGACTATCCGGGCCGTGAGAAGCGTTTCGATGTGGTCTATCATCTCCTTTCGCCGAAGCACGTGCATCGCATCCGTGTCACGGTTGAGACCGACGAGCGCACGCCTGTTCCAAGCGCCACGGGCGTTTTCCCCGGTGCTCTGTGGTTCGAGCGTGAAGCCTATGACATGTATGGCATCCTCTTCGAGGGCCATCCGGACCTGCGCCGTCTCCTCACTGATTACGGTTTCGAGGGTCATCCGCTGCGCAAGGATTTCCCGCTCACCGGCTTTGTCGAGGTGCGCTACGACGATGCGCAGAAGCGCGTGGTCTATGAGCCGGTGAAGCTCAACCAGGAATTCCGCAATTTCGATTTCCTCAGCCCCTGGGAAGGTACGGATTACGTGCTGCCGGGCGACGAGAAGGCGAAGGTTTGACGCCATGACCGAACAACCCGATCAACGCAATTTCACGATCAATTTCGGGCCGCAGCACCCGGCGGCGCATGGCGTGTTGCGCCTTGTGCTCGAACTTGATGGCGAGATCGTCACGCGCGTCGACCCCCATATCGGCCTCTTGCATCGCGGCACCGAGAAGCTGATCGAAGCGAAAACCTACCTTCAGGCTTTGCCCTATTTCGATCGGCTCGATTACGTCGCGCCCATGAACCAGGAGCATGCTTATTCGCTTGCGGTCGAGAAGCTTCTGGGCATCACGGTGCCGAAGCGCGGGCAACTGATCCGCGTGCTCTATTCCGAGATCGGGCGCATTCTCAGCCATCTTCTCAACGTCACTACACAGGCGATGGATGTCGGCGCGCTCACGCCTCCGCTCTGGGGCTTTGAAGAGCGCGAGAAGCTGATGATCTTCTATGAGCGGGCTTGTGGCGCGCGCATGCATGCGGCCTATGTACGCCCCGGCGGCGTCCATCAGGACCTGCCATCTGACCTGATTGATGATATCGAGGCGTTCTGCGATCCGTTCTTGAAGGTCTGCGATGATCTCGAAGGCCTTCTGACCGACAACCGCATCTTCAAGCAGCGCAATGTCGATATCGGCATCGTCAATCTCGATGATGCGTGGAAATGGGGCTTTTCGGGCGTGATGGTGCGGGGCTCGGGCGCGGCCTGGGATTTGCGACGCGCGCAGCCCTATGAATGCTATTCCGAACTGGAATTCGACATTCCCATCGGCAAGAACGGCGACAATTACGACCGCTACTGCTTGCGTATGGAAGAGATGCGCCAATCCGCGCGCATCATGAAGCAGTGCTGCCAGAAACTGCGTGCACCCGAGGGCAAAGGGCCGATCTCAACGACTGACGGGAAAATCGTCCCGCCGAAGCGCGGTGAGATGAAGCGCTCGATGGAAGCCTTGATCCACCATTTCAAGCTTTATACCGAAGGGTTCCACGTGCCCGCCGGTGAAGTTTACGCAGCGGTCGAAGCTCCGAAGGGTGAATTCGGCGTGTATCTCGTCTCGGATGGCACGAACAAACCCTATCGCTGCAAGATCCGTGCGCCCGGTTTCGCGCATCTCCAGGCGATGGATTTCATGTGCAACGGCTACATGCTGGCGGATGTCTCGGCGATCCTCGGATCGCTCGATATCGTGTTCGGTGAGGTGGACCGGTGAGGGGGTTCAGCATCCTGGCAGGGTGCTTGCTTGTCGCCGGGTCTGCTTCAGCCCAACAGCCGCCCGATCCCTTCACCTTGCCGCCGCCGTCGCAGCGTCCGGCCCCTCCGGGTCAGCCGACGCCGGGTCAACCTCAGGTCGTCACTATGGAAATGCTGACGAGGCAGGGTTTTGAGGTGAAAGCCATGCAGCGCGCTTCCGAGCGCACCAACGGCTTCTTGGTGTTGCTCCAACGGGCAGGTGAGGTTCGGACTTGCCTTCTGCGGATCGACCGTGAGCAGGGGCAGCAACCGCGCCAGACAAGTGTTTGTTTCTGAGCAGATACCGCGTCGGGATCGAGACTTGAGAATTTCGTGTTTTCGACCTCTGGAGGGTTGCTCCAGATGGTTTGAATGTTAAGACCGCGGCGCGTGCTCAACGCGTTGAATTTGAGGATGGACGATGGCCCAACGCCGACCCGCCCCGGAAGAGGCTCAGCCCAAGAGCTTTGCCTTCAACGCTGCCAACCAGAAATGGGTGGAAGGGCAGGTCGCAAAATATCCTGCGGGGCGGCAGGCATCTGCCGTTATTCCGCTGCTTTGGCAGGCCCAGAAACAGGCTGAGGGATGGTTGCCGCGCGTGGCGATCGAGCATGTGGCCGAAGTGCTGGATATGCCGCCGATCCGCGTGATGGAGGTCGCAACCTTCTACACCATGTTCAATCTCGAGCCGGTGGGGCAGCATTTCATCCAGCTCTGCGGCACGGTTCCGTGCCATTGCATGGGTGCGATCGAACTCAAGCAGGTGCTCGCGAAAAAAATAGGTGAGCAGCGTCATGTGACTGCCGATGGCAAATTCTCGTGGCTGGAAGTCGAGTGCCTCGGCGCCTGCTGCAACGCGCCGATGGTGCAGATCAACGACGATTACTACGAAGACCTCACGCCGGAGAATTTCGCGAAGCTGCTGGATGATCTCGCTGCTGGCAAGGCTGTGAAAAAAGGCTCGCAGCAGGGGCGGACCTCGTCCGAACCGATGGGCAAGATTACAACTCTGACTGACGCGACGCTTTATGACGGGTCTGTTGTCGGGTCGTGGCAGAAGGCGTTCGATGCGCGCGCGGCCGAGCAAGCCAAGGCGAAGGCCGAGGCTGCGAAAGCCGCTGAAGCCGCAAAGGCCGCTGTGGGTGCCGCGCCTGCGCCCGCTCCCGCTCCGAATGCGCCGGTGATCACGGCGCCGACCAGCACCCTCGCGCCTGCGAAGACGGTCGAAAAGGCCAAACCAGTCGCCGCAAAAGCCGAAGCGCCAGCAGCGCCGGTTTCGGACGCTGTCAAGCCAACCCTGTTGACGAAAGCCCGCGACGGCAAGGCGGACGATCTCAAGCTGATCTGGGGCGTTGGGCCAAAGCTCGAGGCGATGTTGCACAAAATGGGTGTTTTCCATTTTGATCAGATCGCGATCTGGACGAAAGACAACCTCGCCTGGGTTGATCAGAATCTCGAGGGCTTCAAAGGCCGTGCCGAACGCGATGATTGGATCGGCCAGTCGAAGAAACTCGCCACGGGATGGCGGCCCGAAAAAGCTGCGGGCGACAAGCCTGCGGACAAGAAGTGAGGGTTGAGGGGATATGTTGCACGATCGCGATCGGATCTTCACGAACCTCTACGGGCTTCAGGACCCGGGCCTCAAGGGCGCGCTGAAACGTGGCAATTGGGATGGCACGAAGCACATCCTCTCGATGGGCCGCGACTGGATCATCGACGAGATGAAGGCCTCCGGTCTGCGCGGACGTGGCGGCGCGGGCTTCCCCACCGGCATGAAGTGGAGCTTCATGCCCAAGGTGAATGATGGCCGCCCGCATTATCTCGTGGTGAATGCTGACGAATCCGAGCCCGGAACCTGCAAGGATCGAGAGATCATGCGGCATGATCCGCATTTGCTCGTCGAGGGCTGCCTGATCGCGAGCTTCGCGATGGGCGCGCATGCGGCCTATATCTATATCCGTGGCGAATATATCGCCGAGCGCGAGGCGTTGCAGCGTGCCGTCGATGAGGCCTATGCGTCAAAGCTCATCGGAAAAGATAACATTCATGGCTATCCCTTTGATTGCTATGTGCATCATGGGGCCGGGGCCTATATCTGCGGCGAGGAGACGGCTTTGCTCGAAAGCCTGGAGGGCAAGAAGGGCCAGCCGCGTCTGAAGCCACCATTCCCGGCCAATATGGGCCTTTATGGCTGCCCGACGACCGTGAACAACGTCGAATCCATTGCTGTTGCCGGCACGATCCTGCGCCGAGGCGCCGGCTGGTTCTCCGGCATTGGCCGCCCGAACAACACGGGCACGAAGCTCTTTTGCATTTCCGGTCATGTGAACCGGCCCTGCAATGTCGAGGAAGCGATGAGCATTCCCTTCCGCGAACTTATCGACAAGCATTGCGGCGGCATCCGTGGCGGCTGGGACAACCTTCTCGCGGTCATCCCCGGCGGATGCTCGGTGCCGATGGTGCCGGCGGAGCAGATTTCTGACGCTTTCATGGATTTCGACACCCTGCGTGGGCTCAAATCTGGCCTCGGCACAGCAGCTGTGATGGTGTTCGACAAATCCACTGACCTGATCTCTGCGATCGCCCGCATCGCCTATTTCTACAAGCACGAGAGCTGCGGCCAGTGCACGCCCTGCCGCGAAGGCACGGGCTGGATGTGGCGCGTGATGACCCGCATGG
>JBOFZC010000272.1:0-3888 GCA_051654985.1 Rhabdaerophilum sp. | reverse complement strand
GTTTCCGGTGCCAGTCGGCCGGGCGGCCGCGATGTTTTTTCGAAAATATCGAGGAAAGTCCGGGCTCCACGGAGAAACGGTGGCGGCTAACGGCCGCCGGGGGCGACCCCAGGGAAAGTGCCACAGAGATCGAACCGCCGACCGGCCCTTGGGCCGGGGCAAGGGTGAAAAGGTGCGGTAAGAGCGCACCGCAGCTCCGGCAACGGCGCTGGCAGGGCAAACCCCACCGGGAGCAAGACCGAATAGGGATGGTGCGCGGCGGGAAACCGCCGCAGGGCGCTCCGCCCCAGCCATCCGGGTTGGTTGCTTCAGGGCCGGTGCAAACCGCGCCCGAGATGAATGGCCGCCACGCCGGGGAAACCCGGCCCTACAGAACCCGGCTTACAGGCCGACTGGCATTTTTCACACAACCGCTTGGGTTGGATGCACATGGGCGAGATCGTTCCAGCTTTATCTCAACCCTCCGTCAAGCTTACCCAAACCTTTCTTTAACCGCTTCATGGTGAGGTGAAATGTGAAGGTGCGGGCAGGCGGGCTCGCGCCACAGTCTCGCGTTGACGCCCATAAAATCCCATGTTAGCCCATGTTAGCCCAAGAATTGTTGGCAACGGGATGCGCGGTGACTCCGCGCTTCCGGCACCGGCAATAGCGTGCGGGCCCGGTTGTGGCGGGGCGTTGGCGGATGGGGCGTTTTCTCTCGCGTTTTCAGGGTCGGCTCGATTCCAAGGGCCGGGTTTCGTTGCCGGCACCCTTTCGGACGGTGCTGGAGGCGGATGGCTACCCGGGCGTGTTCATCCATCCTGCTCTGGAGCAACCGGCGATCGAAGCGGGGGGCAATCGCCTCCTGGCGGAGATCGACGGGCTGATCGGGCGGTTCTCGCCCTACTCCGAAGCGCGCGACCTGTTGTCGACAGCGCTCTACGGGCAGGCGGAGACGCTGAAACCCGATCCGGAGGGGAGGATCGTTCTGCCGGAGCGCTTCAAGGCGCATGCGGGGATTGGTTCGGAACTGGTGTTCGTGGGTCTGGGGGAGAAATTCCGCATCTGGTCCCCAGAGAGGTTTACCGCGCATCTCGAGGAGGCAACCTTGAGTTTGCGCGACGTGCGGGCAAGCCTTTCCGCCCCAAAAGGGTAGGGGGCTCTCCCGCCGGTGGCGCGGGGGACATGAGCGGGTCCGGCGGAGCTTCAGGCTCTGCCGCAGGCGGACCGGCCCGTCATGTCCCCGTGCTGCTGGCCGAGGTGCTCGCGGCATTGGCGCCTAGACAGGACGAAATTTTCCTCGATGGCACTTTCGGTGCTGGCGGCTATACGCGCGGCATTCTCGAAGCGGCGGATTGCCGCGTCATCGCGCTGGATCGCGACCCCACAGCCATCGCTGCCGGGCAGGATATGGTGAGCGAATTCGGCGGGCGGCTCACCCTCGCTGAAACCGAATTCGCCAATATGGAAGAGGCTGCGCGCGAGACCGGTGTTTCCAGTCTCGACGGTATTGTCCTCGATATCGGCGTCTCCTCCATGCAGTTGGATGAAGCCCATCGCGGCTTCTCGTTCCGCTTCGATGGCCCGCTCGACATGCGCATGGCGGCCGAGGGTGAGAGCGCAGCAGATATCGTCAACACGCGCTCCGAGGTTGAGCTTGCGGATATCTTTTATAACTACGGCGAGGAGCGCCTCTCACGTGTGATTGCGCGCGCCATCGTGCATGACCGGAAAGAGACGCCGTTCCAAACCACGAAACAGCTCGCTGATCTCATCGGGCGGATTGTGCGCTCGAAACCGGGCGATATTCATCCCGCGACGCGCAGCTTCCAGGCCCTGCGTATCGCGGTGAATGACGAACTCAACGAGCTTGCCTCCGCCCTTCACGCTGCCGAAAGGCTGCTCAAGCCTGGTGGCCGCTTGGTGATCGTCTCGTTCCACTCGCTTGAGGACCGGATCGTGAAAGTGTTCCTCGCCACGCGCTCGGGTCGTGGCGGTGGTTCGCGCCATGCGCCTGTTCAGGGTGTGATGCGCCCAACGTTTCGTATCGACGGCAAATGGCCGGTTGTTGCGGGCGAGGCTGAAAATGCCGTCAATCCGCGCGCGCGTTCCGCCAAACTGCGTGCGGCGATCCGGCTCGATGCCCCTGATTTGGCCATAGATCCGCAGGTCGTTGATCTCGCGCGCTTGCCCGATCAACACCCCCGCAAGGGAGCAAAACGCCGATGATGCGTGGTTTGAACATTCTGGCAATCGCCACCCTGATCGGATCGGCGACAGCGGCCTATTCGGTGAAATACGAGACCATCCTCGTGGGTGAAAAGCTCAAGAAGCGTGAGAGCGAATTGCAGCGCGAGAAGGATGCCATCGCGGTGCTCAAAGCGGAATGGCAGATGCTCAACCGCCCTTCGCGGCTTGCTGCGCTCGCGCCTTTGGAAGCGGGCATGCAGACGCTCTCGGCGCGCCAGATCGTACGCGCCAGCGATATTCCTGCGCGCAGTGCCGAGAAAGATCCACTCGCTGCCGCGCTCGATGGCACCCTCACAGGCTCGATTGTCCCGGCGCAGCGCTACGCGCCCAAAGCGGGTGGCCCGACACCCGTTTCGCCACCCCGACCCGCAACGCCGGCGCGCACAACACCTGTGCCGCGCGCTGCGGCGGTGACGCCACAGCCGCGTTCCAGCACGCCTGCGCCGAGACAAACCCAGCCCCGCCCGGCGCAAGGTGCGCCGCTGGCCTTGCGCCCGCCTGCACCGCTCGGTTCGACGCGGGGCGTGACGCCCAGAACTGAACCATCGCCAGCGCCCATTCCGCGCCGGAATGTTTCCCCGCCGCAACGCTGAGTATTGAGTGTGTCCATGCGTCTTGCGTTCTCGCTTCCTGCTCTGAAAGTTCCGCGCCTCAGCTGGCCGAAGCGGCCGCCCGCGCCGCAATCCGCTCCCGGTCCGGGCTTGGTCCGGCGCATGCTGAAGAGCCTGTTCTCGCTGCGCTCGGAGAAGCTTCCAGCGCGCCTCTTATTAGTAGCCCTTGCCTTTGGCGGGCTTTTTCTGGTGCTTGCGGGGCGGATCGTACAATTGCAGATCCGCTCGGATGAGCCGGCAACCGCGAGCCGCATCGCCGGGCAATCGATCTCGACCGCACGGCCACAGATCGTCGATCGCCATGGCGTCGTGATGGCGACCGACATCAAGACCGTTTCGGTCTTCGCCGATCCCCGCAAGATCTCTGACAAGGACGAAGCTGCGGAATTGCTCAACGCCGTGTTCCCCGATCTCAATGGCAATGAACTGCGCGAGAAGCTCTCGAAGAAGAACGCCTTCGTCTGGATCAAGCGTGAAGTGACCCCGAAGCAGCGCCAGGACGTGCATCGTCTCGGCATTCCTGGTATCGGATTTCTGCCCGAGAATAAGCGCGTTTATCCGGTTGGCCATGTCGGCGCGCATGTGATTGGCACGGCGAATATCGACAATGTCGGCATTGCCGGCATCGAGAAATACATTGACGGGCAAGGGCTGAATGACCTGCGTGGCGCGGGGCTCGCGCAGACGGCCGCTGATCTGAAACCCGTGGAATTGGCCCTCGATGTCCGTGTCGCGCATGCCGTGCGCGAAGAGCTGAAGGCGGCTGTGCTGAAATTCAAGGCCGATGCCGGCGCGGCGTTGGTGCTCGATGTCGATACCGGCGAGATCATCACGCATGTCTCATTGCCGGATTTTGATCCGAACAACCCCGCCGATGCGCTGCTGAAAGACAATATCAACCGCCTGCAAGTCGGGCGCTACGAGATGGGTTCGACTTTCAAAGCGCTGACAACCGCGATGGCCCTCGATTCTGGCAAGGTGAGGCTTACGAGCGTCTTTGATGCGCGCCAGCCCCTGCGCTACGGGCGCTTCTCAATCGGCGATTACA
>JBOFZC010000271.1:0-2368 GCA_051654985.1 Rhabdaerophilum sp. | reverse complement strand
GCCTGCAAAACAGCGCCGAGCGCTGCGGAAGCGAGACCCTTGCCAAGCGAGGAGACCACGCCGCCGGTGATGAAAATGTACCGCGTCATGGGATTTGAGCCTTAGCCGAGCCGAGCGATTCGGCGCAAACAAAAAAGCGCCATCCACAAGGATGACGCCTGATTTTTGAACAGCGCTACCGGTGCGTGCGTCAGGGGCGCGGAGGAGTTGTGCCACCTTGGAGGTTGCGCAGCTGATCGAGCACGTTCGGCGCGCTGCCGGGCGCAGGCGCGGTCTGCCCCGGGAGCGTCGGTGGGGCCGGTGCATCGATGCCTACGGGTGCGCGCCGGGGGTTGTTGTTGGCAGCGAGCCAGCCCAGGGCGAGCGACGTGATGAAAAATGCCGTGCCAAGAATAGCCGTGGTGCGCGACAGGAGGTTCGTTTGCCCGCGTCCGCTCATGAACGATGATGGGCTGGAGCCCATGCCGAGCCCGCCACCTTCTGAGCGCTGCAGCAGCACGACGCCAGCCAGCGCGAGCACGATCACGAGATGAACGGCGATAAGAACGGTTTCCATGGATATTCCAGATTGGTCTTGGCGGGAGTTGCGCTGCCCTTAACCGCAAAACTGGGGACTGGGAAGCAAAATCGCAACCCCATCATCGTCAGGCTCGATGGTGGAGGATGGGCTTGAAACCACCCCAGATCATGCGCTTGCCGTCGAAGATCTTCTGTTCAGACATGGCGGCCATACGCGGGTCTTCCATGATCTTGGCCCAAACGGTGTCACGGACTTCACGCGTTGGGAAGATCACCCATGAGAAGATAACCGTCTCTCCTGGCTGGCGATCGACTGCCCGGAAAAAGTCGGTCCACTGACCTTCCTTGACGTCGTCCGCAACGGCTTCGACGATCTCAATTGCGCCGAATTCCTTGGCAACGACAGCAAAAGCCTCGGCCATCACGCGATATTCCTCGATTTTCGTTTCCGGCACAGGAACAAGATACCCATCAATATACATGCGCGCCTCCTTCAATTGGGTTTGGTTTGAAGCGAAGCTACGCCACTGTGTCCGCGATCGCCAGCAAATCTGGCGTGGTCGGGCGTCACAGGACTGACATGGAGAATGCCTAACCGGCACTTCCTTCCAAGGGGTCTTTCTCGTGTCCAAGAAGTCGCCGATTTCATTTTCATCCGTCCTGGACGGATTCGGTGAGAAGCCCGTCATCGCTCTGAGCATCACGCAGACCCTGGGCTACGGCGCACTCTACTATTCATTTGGTGTGCTTGCCACTTCGATTTCGAAGGATTTCGGCGTTGGTCTAGATGTGTTTTTCGGCATTTTTTCGCTCGGATTGCTTTTTGGCGGCCTGGCCGCTCCGATTGCCGGTCGCATGCTGGACCAGCGCGGCGCGAGGGCGATCATGTCGGTCGGCTCTGTTTGCACAGGAGCGGCGCTGACTTTGCTCGCCTTTGCCCCGAATCTTTGGACATTCGCTCTTGGTGTCGTCCTGTTGGAGTTTGCGGCCTGCTTCGTTCTCTACGAGGCGGCTTTTGCAGCGCTTACGCAAATCTACAAATACGAGGCGCGCCAGCGCATCACGGCGATCACGCTTGTTGCCGGGTTCGCCTCGACGATTTTTTGGCCACTCACCGTTTGGCTTGAAAGTCAATTTGGCTGGCGCGGAACTTTTATCATTTTTGGTTTGGCGCAGCTCGTGATCCCCGCGCTCTTGCACTGGTTTACCTTGAAAGAGGCCAACCCTGTTGCGAAAATCGCGCCCGATGCGTCGATCCATGAAATGGATCAACCGCACTTGACCGGGCAGACCCGCGAACGCGCTTTCCTGCTTTATGCGGTAGCGGTGTGTGTATCTGGTATCGCCTATGCCGCAATTCCCGTTCACATGTTGAAAATCATTGAAAATGAGGGATTTAGTGCTCAAGCCGCGGCTTGGGTGGCGATGGTGATGGGCCCGGCGCAGGTGATGGCGCGTGTCGTCGAGATTTCCTACGGGCAACGCTTTGATGCCTTGATGACCGGGCGGATTGCGCTCACCGCGCTCGCCGGCAGCTTGCTTTTGCTGGCGATTGGTTCCGGCGCTTCCGTCATCGCCATCGGCTTTGCCGCCTTCTATGGTATCAGCCAGGGGCTGATGAGCATCGCTCGCGGAACCGTGCCGTTGCAGCTTTTCGGAGTGCGTGGTTACGCGACGATTGTTGGCCGCGTGACCGGCCTACGCTTCATAGTCAATGCGGGCGCGCCTTTTGCTTTTGCCGCGATCTGGACGCATATCGGGGCGAATGCTGCGATCATCGCGCTATTTGGAATATCTCTCGTGGCGCTGATGGCTTTCGTGCTGCTGCCAAAACCTGTTGCCGCACATC
>JBOFZC010000270.1:0-5993 GCA_051654985.1 Rhabdaerophilum sp. | reverse complement strand
CACAACCTTCGCTCGGCACCTTGATCCGGGTGGGGCAGCAATTCCTGTTCTCGGGCGAATGGTGGATTCTGTTTTTCCCCGCGATCACGCTGATCATCCTGGCGCTGGCAATCAACCTTCTGGGCGACTGGCTGCGTGACGCCCTGAACCCGAGGCTGCGCTGATGGCCGAAGCTCCGGTTCTGGAGGTCAAAGGCCTCACGCTCGAATTCGCAACACGGCGGGGCACCTTGCGCGCGCTCGACGATATCTCATTCTCGATCCGCCGCGGGGAAGTGCTCGGCGTCGTGGGGGAATCCGGCGCGGGAAAATCGCTGACGGGATCGGCGATTATCGGGTTGGTGGAGCGCCCGGGGCGCATCACGTCGGGCCAAATCCACCTGAAGGGCGAGCGAATCGACAACCTGCCGCCCGACCGGATGCGCGCCATCCGCGGACGGAAGATCGGGATGATCTTTCAGGATCCCCTGACATCGCTCAACCCGGTCTTCCGGGTGGGTGATCAGTTGATCGAGACCATCCAGACTCATACCGGGATGAGCAATGCCGAGGCACGCCAGCGCGCGATTGCACTGCTTACAGAAGTGGGCATTCCCGCGCCTGAAAACCGGATCGACGCCTATCCGCATGAGTTCTCCGGCGGCATGCGTCAGCGCGTCGTGATCGCTCTCGCGCTCTCTGTCGAGCCCGATCTCGTGATTGCCGATGAACCGACAACCGCGCTGGATGTGAGCGTGCAGGCGCAGATCATCACGCTCCTCAAGCGTCTTTGCCGCACGCGCGGCACCTCGGTGATGCTGATCACCCACGATATGGGCGTGATCGCAGAAACCGCCGACCGCGTCGCGGTGATGTATGCCGGGCGGATCGCAGAGATCGGCCCAGTCAAAGACGTGATCAAGAATCCGCAGCATCCTTATGCGTCTGGTCTAATGGGCGCGATTCCGGCGCTCGATACGCGCTTACAGCGCCTCACGCAGATTTCGGGCTCGATGCCACGTCTTGATGCCATTCCGAAGGGCTGCGCTTTTGCTCCGCGCTGCACGAAGGCGATCGATCGCTGCCGCGTGGAACGGCCCGATCTCATCGAGGCCGGCGCGAGCCAGGCTGCCTGCTGGCTGGTCGGTGCGGAGGTCTCTGCATGAGCGAGCCTGTTGTACGCATCGAGAATCTTGGCCGCGTTTTCGATGTTTCGAAGCCCTGGCTCGAGCGTGTGGTCGCGCGCGAGGGCCGACTCTCGCTCAATGCCGTCGATGGCGTGTCGTTTGAAATTCGCAAGGGTGAGACCTTCGCGCTGGTGGGCGAATCTGGCTCCGGCAAATCCACGGTCGCGAAAATGGTGGTGGGATTGCTTGGGCCCTCCGGCGGCAACGTGCAGTTCGATGGGCTGAAGCCGGGCGAGAAGCCTCGCCCCGGGGCGATCCAGATGATCTTTCAGGACCCCTACGCCTCGCTCAATCCGCGTTGGCGTGTCCGTGACATCATCGCCGAGCCGATGGAGGCGATTGGGTTGCGTCGCGATGCAGCAATCCGCGCCAAAAGAGTGGACGAGTTGCTCACCTTGGTCGGGCTTTCGCCGCGGGATGGAGACAAATATCCGCACCAATTTTCCGGTGGTCAACGCCAGCGCATCGCGATTGCTCGCGCGCTCTCTTCAGAACCGAGTTTCATCGTCTGCGATGAGCCGACCTCGGCGCTGGATGTTTCGGTGCAAGCGCAAATCCTCAACCTGATGCGTGAATTGCAGGAGCGGCTGGGGCTCACCTATCTCTTCATCTCGCACAATCTCGCTGTGGTGCGGCACATGGCGCACAGAATTGGTGTCATGTATCTCGGCCGCCTGGTTGAAATTCAGGACAGTGACGCGCTGTTCGACAACCCGCAGCACCCCTATACCCGCCTCTTGATTGATGCCGTGCCAAATCTCGCGGAAATCGGGCGTGACCGCGTTCCGGTTCAAGGCGAAGTCCCGAGCCCGATCAATCCGCCATCGGGCTGCACATTCCATCCGCGCTGCCCCATCGTGATGGATATCTGCAAGCGAGAGCGCCCAACCTTCATCGATGGCGCAGCCTGTCATGCCCTGAGCCGCAAGGGCTAGCACCCTTTCAGTCCGCGGCCAGGTCTTTCGTGCGCGACTTCAACACTGCGCGGGGCCGCACGGTGCGATAACGCCCGCGCTCTACCGACATCAGCACGATGGCGCAAACCGTGAGACCGTTGAACCACCAAGTCTGCGTGGCCGCACGATCCAGAATCGTGAAGGTTACAGCTGCGGAAATCGCGGCAATCGCCGCTGGCGCAAGTTCGTAGCCCAATCGGCCGGAAAGCTCAAACATGGCGGCAATGGCAATCGCAAAGAAAACCGCACCGAGAATCCCAAGGTCAAACCAAAGGTCGCTGACGAGGCTCACCGGCTGATCGACCGTGAAAAACCCGGCAACACGCGCGGCATTTCCGGCATCGAAGCCGCGTCCGGTGATGATGCGCAGGGGATCAGCCAGAATCATCGCCCACCAGCGATCCATGCCCGGCACTCCGAGGACAGCGCCAAGGAAAGCGAGCAACGGCAAAACTATGACGAACCCGGCAAAGCCAAGCCCAATCAGCCGTCCGGCCCGCTCTGGGCTGTTCCAGGCGATGGCCAATGCGATGAGACTGACGACTAGTGGCATCATCGCAGCGCGCGTCGGACCAAGCACAATCGCCGCAATCACCAGCACAATCAGCGCCAAAGCGAGCCTGTTCCGGTTCTTGATGATCATCCAGGCTGCACCAATCCAGCCGAGAACCGTGAGCAACACGGTGACACGCTCCGGTGTGGCAGCGGGAAAACGCAACAACGGCTTTTCAGCCAAAGCCGAAACGGAGCCCACGAGAATGAGCGTTGCGCCTAACGCCACCCCGATCGTGATGAGATGAAGGTTCGTCGCACGCATACGCGGCGGCAGGGCGATCACTGCGAAAAACCCGAGAATGACAACGCCAAGCGTTTTCGAGAGTTTCTCGATCGCCTCGCCAGGAATGGGCGTCCAGGCAATGGATGCTAATGCCCAGATCGCGAGCATGAGGCTTGCGAGGCCAGGCGCGCTCGCGAGCAGCGAGAATGAGCGTTCGGAAAGTCGTGCGGGGTCGGAACGCAACAGGGCCGCGAGGATGATTAAGACCGCGCCAATCGGCACGAGAACCACGATGACCCAACGCGACATCAGGGCTGCCGAGGGGATGACCAGCGCAAAGATCGCAAAGCCCAGGCGCAACAGCACGGCGGCGGCATTGGCCGCCGGGTCGATCATGGCTCCCGAAGTGCGTTCATGGCTGGTCATGGCGTGAGATGCGGATCGTCTGGATTTCAGAAAGGCGGAAAACGCTGGCTCAGCTGGGAGTTAACCGAAGAACACCCGGTGAAGCTGTATGTTTCCCGCAACACCCGTGACAATTCCAGCACTCTACGCCGCGACAGCAGACTTGCTGTTGGCAGGGTTAAGGCCTAGCTCCATCTCCAGATCTTTGGAGAACAAATATGAGCGGCACGTCTTCATCCCTTCTCGCTGGCATTATGGCACGCCGATCGGGAAATGCGCGTGCCCTCGGCGCACCGGGACCGGATGAAGCTCAAATCGCTGCCATCGTGAAAGCCGGGGCACATGCCCCGGATCATGGACGCCTTGTCCCGTTCCGATTTGTGCAGATCGCCGACAGCGCACGGGGAAAGCTCGCCGACCTGCTCGAAGCGTCGAGCCGCGAGATCTGGGCGGATATCCCGGCGCCTGAAATCGAGCGCGCTCGCGAGAAGGCCGATCAGGGTCCGGTGATCCTGGCCTTGATCGGACGGATCGAGGCGGATCACCCGAAAATCATTGCTTCCGACCAGTGGCTTGCTGTCGGTGCGGCGCTGGAGAACATGCTGCTGGCTACCCAAGCCTGCGGCTTCGCGGCCGCCGTACGATCCGGAAAATTTCTCGACACAAATGCCATGCGCAAGGGGTTTGGACTGAGTGCGAACGAGCACCTCACCTGCCTCATCGCCATCGGCACACCGACAGACTGGCCGCCGCAAAAGCCAAAACCGGAATTGGATCGCGTGTTCACCGTCTGGAACGGCTGAGTCTAGGTTTCCCCGCGCAGCATCCGGATGATGCCAGAGAAATCCGTTCCAGCTTCGTCAGAAGCGTTGAACAGCGCGTAGAGCTGGGTCGCGAGCGCGCCCATCGGCGTCGCGGCACCAGCTGCGCCCGCAGCTTCCTGCGAGAGCCTCAGATCTTTGAGCATCAGTGCTGCGGCAAATCCGGGCTTATAGTCGTTGTTTGCGGGGCTCGTCGGAACCGGGCCCGGAACCGGGCAATAGCTCGTCAGACTCCAGCACTGTCCTGAGGAAGTCGAGGCGACATCGAACAGCGCCTGATGCGAGAGACCAAGCTTTTCGGCGAGCACGAAAGCTTCACCTACTCCAATCATCGAGATGCCGAGAATCATATTGTTGCAGATTTTCGCGGCCTGCCCGGCACCCGCACCGCCGCAATGCACGATCTTCTTTCCCATCGCCTCAAGCACAGGCTTCGCGGCTGCAAAAGCCATGTCAGAGCCGCCGCACATGAAGGTGAGCGTGCCGGCTTTGGCACCGCCCGTTCCGCCAGATACCGGCGCATCGACAGAGAGAAGTCCCGCTTGTTCGGCGAGAGCATGCACGGCGCGCGCACTTTCGACATCGACCGTGGAGGAATCAATCAAGAGACTGCCCGCTTTCGCAACGCTCGCCAACTCGGCCCACACAGCACGAACATGTTTGCCTGCAGGCAACATGGTGACGATGACATCAGCATCCCGCGCCGCCTCAACTGCGCTGACGCTGATCGCGATGCCCGCCTGCCGGGCTTCCTTGATGGCCTCGGGCGAGAGATCAAAACCCGAGACTTGGTGCCCCGCTTTTGCGAGGTTGGCCGCCATTGGGCCGCCCATATTTCCGAGGCCGATCACTGCGATCCTGCTCATTTGTCTCTCCCCATCGGATTTCTTGTTGTCTTGATCGGTCGGATATCCCAGCGCGCAAGCTGCAATTCCGCCTCGTTGGTGCCGATATCGCGTGCGAACGCGCCGTCCGAGAGTGCTTTGGCGAGAACAGCGGGCAAATTCGCGCCGATCAGCACGAAGGCGAGTTCCACCGGTGGTGCGCCACGCAAGGTCAGACGATGAAGCGCGTAGCCCTCGCCCATTTCAATCTTTCGGTCGCGAATCTCGTGCCCGCGCGCGGGATAGGGCCAGCCTGCGAGCGCCAACGGACCATCCTGCCCCGCAAGATCAGTCGAGAGGAGAATGGCCGTCACAGGCGAGGTGGCATCGGCCTTTCGTACGGCAAACGGCCCGGCGATAATCAGGCCGCGCAGACTCTCGGTGTTTTTGACGAGCGTTTCGAGATCATCGACCATTGAGCGCAAAGCCTCGAGGCCGATGCCAGGAACAACGGAGATTGCTTCCCGCTTGAACATACGCATGAAGCCGCCAGAGGCCGTTTTCGGGCGATAGAGAAAGCGCATCGCGAACCAGATGCCTGCCACACCCGCCAGAAGCATCAGGCCTTGGTCCATATTCATGGGTTTATCGGGTTCCCAAAATCTGGCGGGCGACAATCAACCTCATGATCTCGTTCGTGCCCTCGAGAATCTGGTGAACGCGCAAATCGCGCACGATTTTTTCAATCCCGTAATCCGCGAGATAGCCATAACCACCCAAAAGCTGAAGGGCACGATCGGCAACGCTTGAAGCTGTTTCGGTTACGAAACGCTTGGCCATCGCACAGCGCATGGTCGCATCCGGCTCTTTGCGGTCATAGGAGGCCGCCGCCGCATACAGCAGCGTGCGCGCGGCCTCGAGATCAATCGCCATATCGGCGAGACGGAATTGCAGGGCCTGGAAATCCTGCAGTTTCTTTCCGAAAGCCTGCCGCTCCGAGAGATAGGTTTTCGCCTTTTCAAAGGCCGATTGCGCGCCGCCGAG
>JBOFZC010000269.1:0-12132 GCA_051654985.1 Rhabdaerophilum sp. | reverse complement strand
TATGCACCGATCAGGGTTAATGCCGCCTTTCAAATGCTGTCTTTCCGAGAGGGATGACCGAAATCCGGGCAGTATCAATCGCGTTTTCTGGCCGTGATCATCTGAAGTAATGCAGCAGCATTCGTTGCCCCCTCGACAGAGGCAGGAAAACCCTTAGTTTGCAGCCTCAAAGTCGGGTTCACACCGGCAATCGGCTTGAAACAGGGAGTGTGAGTAAACTGATGTCTCGTAAAGCTCTGATGGGTATTGCGCTTGCTGCGATGACGGCTCTGCCGGCCTTTGCGCAGGCCCCGCTGAAAATCGGCATGATCACCACGCTCTCCGGTCCCGGAGGGTATCTCGGAGCCGATATTCGGGATGCGATGGCGCTCGCGATCCGCCAAGGAGGCGGCAAGCTCGGGGGAGTGCCGGTCGAACTGGTGGTCGAGGATGATGCCTTGAAACCCGGTCAGGGCAAGCAGATCGCCGAGAAGTTTCTCAAGAATGATGGCATCAAGCTTTTCACAGGCATCGTGTTCTCAAACGTGGCCGGTGCGGCCGTACCGGATGTGCTGGATGCTGGCGCAATCTATGTGAGCCCCAATGCCGGCCCCTCGAATTTTGCGGGCAAGGAATGTCACCGGAACTACTTCGTCGTTTCCTGGCAGAACGACTCGCTCCACGAAAGTGCTGGACAATACGCCACCAATCTCGGCTTCAAGAAGGCCTTCATCCTCGCGCCGAATTACCCGGCGGGGAAAGATGCGCTTGCGGGCTTCAAACGCTTCTTCAAGGGCGAAATCGCGGGCGAGGTTTATACCCGCCTCGACCAAACTGACTATGCCGCCGAAATGGCACAGATCCGAGCTGCAAACCCGGATGTCGTGTTCCAGTTCCATCCCGGTGGGCTCGGCATCGCCTTCCTGCGCCAGTATCAGCAAGCTGGTCTGCTTGGGAAATTGCCGATGGTGCTCGCCTCACCCTCGCTCGATAGCGTGATCTTGAAGGCGGTTGGCGAGGCCGCGATGGGCGTGCATGTCACGAGCCATTGGAACGCTGATCTCGACAACCCCACGAACAAGAGCTTCGTCGAGGAATTCCAGAAGGCCTATGGCCGCATTCCCACGAACTACGCCGCGCAGGGCTATGATACGGCACTCGCGATCGGTGCAGCGCTGAAAGCCACCGGTGGGAAGGTCGACAACACCGAGGCCTTCCGGACGGCAATGCTGAAAGCCGATTTCGCAGCGACGCGTGGCGGCTTCAAGTTCGGCCCGAACCAGCACCCGGTGCAGGATTGGTATGCCCTCGGCGTCGAGAAAAAATCGGATGGCACGCTCGCCCTGGTCTCGAAGGGCAAGGTCTTGACCAATCAGGGCGATTTCTACGCCAAGGATTGCAAGCTCTGAGTTTTGAGCGGGCCGAACCTGTCATTCCCGACGCGTCTCGCCGGCAAGTTGACGCAACCAGCGTAGACTTGGCTGCGGCGCGGTCGGGAATCCATCTTGAAACCGCTGCGCAACAGGATTCTCGTTCGGTGCAAGCGCATCGCTGGGAATGACATGGCAGCTGGAACAATCCCTTGGCGCTCATCCTCGAACAGCTTCTGAACGGCCTGCAACTCGGCGTGATGCTGTTCCTCATCGCTGCCGGGTTGACGCTGATTTTCGGCATCATGGGCGTGATCAATCTCGCCCATGGTTCGCTCTACATGATCGGGGCCTATGCCGGTGCGTTCGTTGCTGCGAAAACCGGCTCGCTCTGGCTCGCGGCCCTTGGCGGGCTCGCTGCGGCAGGCTTGGCCGGAATTTTGATCGAACTTCTGATCTTGCGCCGTCTATATCACCGCGACCATCTCGATCAGGTGCTCGCGACCTTCGCCATCATTCTCACGGTCAATCAGGGTGCCGTTCTGCTGTTCGGGCGCCAGCCGCTGTTCGTGGCGATCCCGGAAGTGCTCAAAGGCTCGGTCAATCTCGGTCTCTTCACCTATCCGCTATACCGCCTCGCGATTATAGCCGTCGGTTTGATCGTCGCTTTGGGGTTGACCTATCTGATCACTCGCACGCGCCTCGGCATGCTCGTGCGCGCCGGAGCAACGAACCGCGAGATGGTGCGCGCGCTTGGGGTGGATATCCGAATGCTCTACACGCTCATCTTTGGCCTTGGCGCTTTGCTTGCCGGTCTCGCGGGCATCATGGCTGGGCCGCTTCTTGCCGTGCAGGTCGGGATGGGCGAGCAGATTCTGATTCAAGCTTTTGTGGTGGTGGTCATCGGCGGGCTCGGCTCGGTCCGCGGCGCTTTTTTTGGCGCGCTGATTGTCGGTATGGTCGACACAATGCTGCGCGCCTTCATGCCGGGTTTGCTGCGGCAGGTGATGAGCGCTTCCGAGGCCGATGCACTGGGCTCCGGCCTCGCGTCGATGGGGGTTTATCTGCTGATGGCGCTGGTGCTCCTGATTCGCCCGAAGGGGCTGTTTCCCGCCCATGCGTGAACATCGCCTTTCCCTCGTGCTGATTGCGCTTCTCCTGCTGGCGCTGATCGCCCTGCCGTGGCTGGCGAAATCGCTCGGCAGTCCGGCGACGATTGGGCTTGCGACGCGCATCCTGATCTATGCCATCGCCGCCGCGAGCCTCAATCTCGCTTTGGGCTATGGTGGCATGGTGAGCTTCGGGCATGCCGCCTTTTTCGGCCTCGGCGGCTATGCCGTGGGCATTCTCTATCACCATTTCCTATCCTCCGAGCCGCTTCTCGGCTTCATTCCCGGCTCGAATGCGCTGCTGATCACGCTTCTCGCTACGATGCTTGTCACGGGGGTGATGGCGGCCACGATTGGCGCGCTGTCGCTTCGTACATCGGGCGTGCAGTTCATCATGATCACGCTCGCCTTTGCGCAGATGCTTTTCTTCTTTTTTGCGGCTCTCAAGGTCTATGGCGGGGATGATGGGTTGATCGTGCGCCGTCGCAACACGCTTTTTGACCTCAACATGCGCGATGATGCGACCTTCTATTTTCTCTGCCTGGGGCTCACGACAGCCGTGTTTTTCCTTAAATGGCGGATCGTGAATTCGCGGTTCGGACGTGTGCTCGCGGGGATACGCCAGAACGAGAGACGCATGACAGGCTTTGGCCTTTCGCCCTATACCTACAAGCTCGTGGCCTTCATCCTCTCCGGTATGGGCACGGGGCTCGCGGGCGCCTTGATGGCGAATTACATGCGCTTCGTCAGCCCCGATATGCTGCATTGGACCAAATCCGGCGAGCTCATGATCATGGTCATCCTGGGTGGGGTTGGCACCCTGTTCGGGCCGCTGTTCGGGGCAGGCGCGCTGGTGCTTCTCGAAACCGGTTTGGCGGGCCTGACCGAGCATTGGCAGGTGATCCTCGGGCCAATCTTGCTGGTGGTGGTGCTGTTTCGCGCTGATGCCCGCGCGCTGCTCTCTCGCCTCGCGAGGAGGGGAGGGTGACCGTGCTGCAAATCTCAACTCTCGTGAAGCGCTTTGGCGGCGTGATCGCGACGGATCATCTCGATTTTACGCTTGAGAGGGGCGAAATCCACGCACTGATCGGACCGAATGGTGCAGGTAAAACCACCTTGATCAGTCAGATCATGGGTGAGATTGCGCCGGATTCTGGCGTGATCCGACTCTTCGGACATGACGTAACACGCGCCTCAACGCGAGCCCGCGTGCGCCTCGGCCTCGCGCGTTCGTTTCAGATTGTCGAGGTGCTGCCCGAATTCACGTTGGCTGAAAATCTCGCACTCGCCATTCAGGTGCGCGACGGCCATTCTTTCCGCTTCTGGGGGCGAGCCTCGGCGGATGCCCGTATCAGCCGCGAGGTGGCCGAGCGGTTGGAGGAGGCCGGGCTCAAGCCGCGTGCGGATATTCCTGTCGCAGCACTCAGCCACGGTGAGCGCAAGGATCTCGAACTGGTGCTGGCTCTCGCTTCGAATGCGCCGCTCCTTTTGCTCGATGAACCCATGGCTGGCCTCGGGCAATCAGAAACCGCGGCGATGATCGCGCGCCTCTCAAAACTCAAGGGCAAGAAAACCATCCTCCTCGTCGAACACGATATGGATGCGGTTTTTGCGCTTGCCGATCGCGTCTCTGTGATCGTTTATGGCCGATTGATTGCCACGGGCAGCCCCGCGGAAATTCGCTCCAACGCCGAGGTTCAGCGCGCTTATCTCGGGGAGGGCGGCTGATGCTCGAAGTTGAGACGCTTCAGGCCGGCTACGGCCCCAACCCGGTCCTCTTTGATATCAACCTCTCGATCCTGGAGGGCGAGGTGGTCACATTGCTCGGCCGCAACGGGATGGGAAAGACGACGAGCGTCAAGTCCATCCTGGGGCTTGTCACGCCGCGCGGTGGAAGGGTTCGGTTTCGTGGTGTCGAGGTCGCAGGCCTGCCGCCGGAGAAAATTGCGCGGCTTGGCATCGGGCTCGTGCCCGAGGGGCGTCAGGTTTTCCCCACCTTGAGCGTGCGCGAGAACCTCGTCGCCACTGCCGCCAACCGGCTTAGGCGCGCCAATCCGTGGGACTTGAAGCGCATTCACGCGCTATTTCCGCGCCTGAAAGAGCGCGAGAACCAGTTTGCGAAAACCCTTTCGGGTGGCGAGCAGCAAATGCTCGCGATTGGCCGCGCGCTGATGACCAATCCGGCACTGTTGATCCTCGATGAAGCGACCGAAGGCTTGGCACCCGTGATCCGCGATGAAATCTGGTCTTGTCTTGCGGCACTGAAAGCTGAGGGGCTTTCGATTCTGCTGATTGATAAGAATCTGGCAGCGCTCAGCCGCTTTGCCGATCGTCACGTTATTCTGGAGAAAGGGCGATCCGTCTGGCACGGCGATGGCGCGGCTTTGAAGCGCGAGGAGGCCAAGGTTCATGCCCTTATCGGCATCTGAAAGGATCACCGCGCGCTTCGTGGCCGAGAGCCATTTGCCCGATCCGGTGGATGCCTTGCGCGAGGCCCTGTTCGCGGCAGGCAAACAGATGGCGAGCGCGGGTTTCGCTCCGCCACATCTCCTGGCTTTGCGCTGGGAAAACTCCGATCCCGATGCTCTCGATCCTGCCCTGATGCCGGTGAACCTCGCCTATCGCGAGGTTTTTGTCGGGTTTCGTCCGCCAATCACGCGCGTTGCTTCGCCGATCAGGGGTGTGCGCGTTGAGGCGGAATGTGCCCGCTCATCGACACCACCACCGGAAGCCGTGGTGGCGCGCGAGCGAGCCTATTCCGCCCGGCGCGGGGTCGATATGGAAGCGGTGCTCGGCCGGTGGCGGGAGGAGGGAAAAATCGCCCGCAATGCCCTTGCTGCGGCAGGTCGTGCCCGGCTCGATCTTGCCTATGGCGATGGACCGTTCGAGAGGCTCGATCTCTTCTTGCCCGCCGGTCGCGGCCCGCATCCTTGCTGGATCTTCCTGCATGGTGGCTACTGGATGGCGACCGATAAGGCGCAATATGCGCAATTTGCGTGCGCCATGCTTGAAGCCGGATTTGCGGTTGTGCTCCCAAACTATGCATTGGCGCCAGAGGCACGGCTCGATCAGCAGGTGGAGGATTGCCTGCGCGCGCTGGATTTTCTGGCGACGAGAGCGTTGTCACTGCAACTCGACCCTTCGCGGTTCCACCTCTCTGGCCATTCCGCCGGTGCGCATCTCGCGGCGATGGTTGCGATTGATCCCGCTGCGCCTGCCCTGAAGTCGTTGATGCTGCTCTCCGGCCTGTTTGATCTCGCGCCACTTGCGCTCACGCCGATGGGGACGTTGCTCGGATTGGATGATCCCGTATACGTCGCCCATATCAATCCTTTGGCGAGACCTTGCCCATCGGGTGTCCGCGTTGCGCATGCCCTGGGAGCCCTCGAAGCCGAGGGCTTTTTCGAGCAGGCGGGAATGCTCGAGCGAAGCTGGAAGATCGAGCCCAGTCTCATTGTGCCCGATGCGAACCATTTCTCGTTGCTGGAAGGGCTGAAAGCGGGTTCTTTGCTGGATCTCGCGCTGAAAATCGCGCGTTAACCTTCGATCAACGGATTGTGATCGCGCGCGAAAAGCCGCTCTGGGAAATCCTTTCGAAAACCTTTACAAGCGCTTCGGGGTCGATGGACATGGTCAGCCGCTGGCAAGTGCGGATTGGCCGTGTCTTTGCTTGTTCGGTTGGTAGCTTCACGAGGGTCTGGAATGCGCGTCTCCACGCAAATTGCTGTTGTGGCCGTCCTCGGCGGAGCTGTGGCGCTCGGCTGGTTCTACTGGCCGGCCAAAGCCCCTGTTCCGGGTGCTCAAGCGCCGCAGGGTCAGGGACCGCAGGCCGGGGCGCCGAGACCAGGCGGTCCGGGTGGTCCCGGCGGTCCGGGCGGCGGACAACGCGGGCCCGGCGGTCCGGGCGGACCTGCGGTGGTGGATGTTGTCACATTGGGCACTGGTCCGGTGATCGAGATGAGCGAATCCGTGGGCACCACGCGGGCCTATGAGAGTGTCTCGCTCTCCTCGAAGGTTTCGGGCATCGTTGAGAAGATCAGTTTTGTCGAGGGGCAGTCGGTCAAAGCGGGTGACGTGCTGATCGAACTCGATCTCGCCGAACGGAAGGCGGATCTGGAAGCGGCGCGCGCTGCAATCCAGACGGCACGTGCCCAGCGCGAAGAAACCAACCAGAAGTTTGAGCGCGCCCAGCAATTGCGCCGTGCCGGTGCTGGCACAGAGGCGCTGGTATCGGACCTTACTCTCCAGCTGCGTACTGTCGAAACCACCATCGCTGCTGCCGAGGCCCGTGAGCGCTCTGCCGCCGCAAGGCTCGACGATTACTACGTCCGCGCACCGTTCAATGGCCGCGTCGGTTTCCGGCAGGTGAGCCTCGGTGCGTTCGTCGATACGAAGGTCATCATCACCACGCTGGACGATGTCAGCCGCATCCGCCTCGATTTCGCCATCCCCGAACCGTTGCTCTCACGCATCCGGATGGGTGCAGTCGTGAATGCGCGTTCCGTCGCGTTTACGGATCGCGTTTTCTCAGGTCAGGTGACGGCGGTAGATACACGCATCGACCCGGTGACGCGCTCGGTGAAGCTGATGGCGATCATCGAAAATGCCGATCTCGCGTTGAAACCTGGCATGTTCCTCACCGTGTCGCTTGAGGTCGCGCGACGTGAAAACGCTGTGATCGCGCCTGAGGAAGCCATTGTCTCGGAAGGCCCACGCCAGGTTGCTTATGTGGTGAAAGACAACCGCGTCGAGCGCCGCGTGGTTACCGTTGGCCAGCGCATGTTCGGCAAAGTCGAGATCGCGGAAGGCTTGAAAGCCGGTGAAGTGATCGTAGCGCGCGGCATCCAGCGCGTGCGCAATGGCATTCAGGTTCAGCCACGCCCCTTGGCGGCACCCGCCGCCGGTGCGGCTCCCGCGCGTCAAGCGCCGAATGCCGGTTGATTGAGAAGAGCGGGAGGACAGGATGCAGATTTCCGATATCACCATCCAGCGCCCGGTTTTCGCGAGCGTGATCTCGCTGCTGCTGTGCGTGGCAGGCCTGGCCGGCCTGATGTCGCTTTCAGTGCGCGAATTTCCGCAGACCGATCCACCTGTTGTCTCGATTTCGACGGCGTATCGCGGTGCCTCGAATGAGGTGATTGAGAACCGCGTTACGGAAGTGATCGAGCGTGCGGTAGCCGGCATTGAGGGCATTTCCGAAATCTCGTCCTTCTCCCAGAACGACCGCTCGAACATCTCGATCGAGTTCAACGTCAGCCGCGATGCGGATTCCGCTGCTGCAGACGTGCGCGATCGTGTCGGTCGCGTGCTTGCACGCCTGCCCGATGGCGTTGACACCCCCATCATTCAGCGCGTCGATGCCAATGCCCAGGCCATCATGTGGGTAGGCGTGACCTCGAGCAATCTCGATGCGATGGAGCTGACTGATTTCCTGCGTCGCGTGATCATTGATCGCCTCGCGACAGTTCCGGGCGTTGCCAGCGTCAATGTCGGTGGTGAGCGGCGCTACGCGATGCGTATCTCGCTCGATCGCACGGCGCTCGCCGCGCGTGGGCTCACGGTGCAGGATGTTGAAAGCGCGATCCGCCGCCAGAATGTCGATTTGCCCGGCGGGCGGCTGACATCCCAACAGCGCGAAATCACCGTGAAAACCGATTCCAAACTTTCGACCCGCGAGGAGTTCTCGCGCATCGTCGTCGCCAATCGGAACGGCTATCAGGTGCGCCTCGGCGAGGTTGCGAAAGTGGATATCGGCGCGGAAGACGAGCGCTTTGAATTCTTCACTCTGGGCAAAACCGCGATTGGACTCGGCATCATCCGGCAATCGACGGCGAATACACTCTCGGTGGCGGAAGGTGTGCGGCGCGAGCTGGAACTGCTGCGCCCGGCCTTCCCGGATGGGACGAATTTCCAGATCCTCTACAACGAGGCGAACTTCATTCGTGCGTCGATTGATGGCGTTCTGACAACGCTTGTCGAAGGTATCCTTCTCGTCGTGCTCGTGATCATGGCATTCCTTCGCTCCTGGCGTTCGACGCTGGTGGCGGCGATTGCGATTCCGGTTTCGATTATCCCGACCTTTGCGGTGCTCTGGGTGTTCGGGTTCTCGATCAACGTGCTGACCTTGCTCGCGATCGTGCTCGCCATCGGCATCGTGGTCGATGATGCGATCGTCGAGGTCGAGAATGTGCATCGCCGCATCGAAGAGGGTGAGCCCCCGTTGCTTGCTTCGTTCATCGGCGCGCGCGAAATCGCCTTCGCCGTGATTGCCACGACCATTACGCTGATGTCGGTTTTTGTGCCCATCGCCTTCATGGACGGACAGACCGGGCGGCTTTTCCGCGAATTCGGCATCACGCTGGCGACCGCGATTTTCTTCTCGGGCGTCGTCGCGCGAACGCTGACACCCATGTTGTGTTCGAAGCTGCTGACCTCGCATCATGGCAAGTTCTATGACATCACCGAACCCTTCTATGTCGGTATGGGGAACCTGTATGCGCGGCTTCTGAAGCGCGCGCTCAATGCCCCGATCATCGTCGTGGCCATCGGGTTGTTGGTCAGCCTTGCGGCGGTGCAGCTCTTCCGCACCATTCCCAGCGAATTCGCGCCGGTCGAAGACCGCGGCGTGGTGATCATTCCGGTCAATGCGCCAGAGGGTTCATCGCTGACCTACACGCGCGAGCGGGTGCGTGAGGTTGAGGCCTTGCTTCAGCCCTATGTGGACCAGAAAATTGTTGAATCAACGCTCACCATTGTCGCTCCCGGCTTGCAGCGGCCCTCGCCGGTGAATGCCGGATTGCTGATCGTCCGCCTCACGCCCTGGGATCAGCGGACGATGAAGCAGAGCCGCTTGCAGCAGGAATTGCTGCAGAAGGTGCAGTCTATTCCCGGTGCCAGCATCCGGCCGATCAACCCGCCTTCTCTTGGCCAACGTGGCTTCCGCCAGCCGGTTGAACTGATCATCGGTGGGCCGAATTTCACCACCCTTGCGGCCTGGCGTGATGTCGTGATCGAGCGCGCAAATGCCACGGGGTTGTTTCGCAACCTCGACAGCGATTTTAACGAGCGTCAGCCCGATCTCCGCGTGCGCATTGACCGCAATCGCGCTGCTGATCTCGGCATCCCTGTGGATGTCATCGGGCGCAGCCTGGAGCTGATGTTTGGGGATCGCGAAGTCTCGACCTATGTCGATAACGGCTTCGAGTACTCAGTTATCCTGCAGGCGAGACAGCAGGATCGCGTCAGCCCGGATGATCTGAAAAACATCTTCGTCCGTGCCGGCACGAATGATCTCGTGCCGCTCTCGAACCTTGTGCAATTGAATGAGATCGCCGGACCGCAACGCCTCAATCGTTATGACCGCCTGCGCGCCATCACGATTTCCGGTTCGCTCGCTCCGGGTGTTACATTGGGGCAGGGACTTGAGGCGCTCGACAAGATCGCGAAAGAAGTGCTGCCGGCGGAGGCGCGCATCGGTTATGGCGGCCAGTCGAAGGAGTTCAAGCGTGCCTCGAACTCGATCTACGTCACCTTTGCTTTTGCGCTGGTGATTGTGTTCCTCGTGCTTGCCGCGCAATTCGAGAGCTGGATCGCGCCCACCGTCATCATGATGACCGTGCCATTGGCGCTCACCGGAGCGCTTGGGATTCTGCATCTCACCGGGCAGACTTTGAACATCTACAGTCAGATCGGGATGATCCTTCTGATCGGCATCATGACGAAAAACGGCATCCTCATCGTCGAGTTCACGAACCAGCTGCGCGAGCGGGGTTACGCGATGTATGAGGCTGTGCTCGAAGCCTCAGAAATGCGCCTGAGGCCGATCCTCATGACCTCGATCGCCACCGTTGCGGGCGCGGTGCCGCTTGCCTTGTCTGGTGGAGCAGGTTCCGAGGCGCGTTCGGCGATCGGTTGGGTGATCATCGGAGGAGTGGGGCTTTCGACCTTCATGACATTGTTTCTGGTGCCGGCCTTATTCCTGCTCATCGGCAAAAACGCGAACCCGCGCTCGACCATTGCTGACAAGCTCGTCGGGCTTCAGGAAAAATTCGCCGGCAGGCTCGGTGCCTTCGGCGATCCGCCGGCCGCGAGGCCTGCGCATGGGCATGGTGAAACCAAGCCCTCGCCGGCAGAGTAGGTTCAAAACAAACCTGCGACCTCGGCGCGTTCGGCCGGGGTCATATGTAGCCCGAGCTTCGAGCGTCGCCAGAGGATGTCATCTGCGGTGAGTGCCCATTCGCGGCTCGTGAGCCAGGCGATCTCGCGGCTCGTGAGCCCCGCGCCGAAGGCTCGCCCGAGATCGGCGGGTGATTGCGCATCGCCGAGCATTTCGAACACATCCATGCCGTAGCCACGCGCGAGGCGGCGCGCCTGTCGTGTTGCCAGAAACGGGTAGTGCCGCGAAATCAGCCCCACAAGTTCATGGAATCCCTCAACCGGGAAATTTCCGCCCGGCAGCGGCTTGGTGCCGCTCCAGCCGCCCTTGCCACGCGCTGCTTCTGGCAGATGCGGTTTGAGCTTTTCGAGAGCGTGTTCGGCGAGGCGGCGATAGGTTGTGAGCTTGCCGCCATAGACCGAGAGGCTCGCGGCAAGCCCTTCCGGCGCATCGAGATGCAGAACGTAGTCGCGCGTCGCTTCCTGCGCCTTTGAGGCTCCATCATCGTAAAGCGGGCGCACGCCGGAATAGGTCCACACCACCTGGTCGCGCGTGATGGGATCACGGAAATACTCGCTCGCGGCGCGGCAAAGATAATCGACTTCGCCATCGCTGATCGCAACTTGGGAAGGGTCGCCTTCATAGTCGCGATCCGTTGTCCCGATCAGGGTGAAATCGGTCTCGTAGGGGATCACGAAGATGATGCGCCCGTCAGCATTCTGGAACATGTACGCGCGATCATGCGACACGAGCCTTGGCACAATGATATGGCTGCCCTGCACCATGCGGATGCGCGCCGGGGTATTGAGCCCCATCACGCCGGTGGTGACGTCTCCGGCCCACGGTCCACCGGCATTGATGAGCAAGCGCGCAGCGAACTGGCGCTCGTCGCCCGTGAGCGAATGGCGCGTTGAAATCTGCCAGAACGGACCGTCGGAATTCGCGTCGCGTCGCGCAGCGATCACGGCCTCGCGCGTAAGGATGGTGGCTCCGCGAGAGGCAGCGTCACGGGCGTTCAGCACCACGAACCGCGCATCCTCCACCCAGAGATCGGAATATTCAAAGCCCGAGCGGATGCCTTCGCGCAAAGGCTCACCTGCGGGGTCTCGCAACAAGTTGAGGCTTTTCGTTGCTGGCAGTTTCTCGCGCCCACCCAGGTGATCATAGAGAAACAACCCCGCCCGCAACATCCATCCCGGGCGCATGCCCGGCATTTGCGGCAACACGAAACGCATCGGCCAAATGATGTGCGGCGCCATCGTCCAGAGGCGTTCGCGCTCCATCAACGATTCGCGCACAAGCCGAAACGCGTAATGCTCGAGATAGCGCAAGCCACCATGAATGAGCTTCGTAGAGGCGGAGGAGGTGGCGGAAGCGAGATCACTTTTTTCGATCAGCAAGACGCGCAGGCCGCGCCCGGCGGCATCGCGTGCAATGCCTGCTCCATTGATGCCGCCGCCGATAACGGCGAGATCGAAAATAGACATGCTGTGACGTCTTGTTCTGCTGCCTCGATTGG
>JBOFZC010000268.1:0-2759 GCA_051654985.1 Rhabdaerophilum sp. | reverse complement strand
AGGGCGTCGACCACACGAGCGGGTAATGGTTCGACAACATGAGGAACACCACAGGCAGCGTGATGTAATTGTTGTGCGTCGAGCGGGTTTTGGCCCGTTTCCCGAGCGCGGGATCGGGTGCTTTTCCAGCCGTGAGTGCCGCGATGATCTTCTTCTGGCCGGGAATGATGATCATGAACACATTGGCTGACATGATCGTGGCCATTACCGCGCCCGTATGGATCATCGCGCCGCGACCCGAAAAGACCTGCTGGAATCCGTAAGCCATCGCCACAATCAGCACGAAAACCGCAAGGGCGAGCATGTTCTCATGTTTTGCGAGTGGCGAGCGGCACAACCCATCATAGGCGGCCCAGCCGATGGCGAGGCTCGCAAGCCCGATCGCGCTTGCGGCCCAAGGCGACAGATCACGCACGGCAGGATCGATCAAATAGAGATCACTTTGCGCATAATAGACCCAGATGAGGAGGAAAAATCCGGTGATCCAGGTCGAGTAACTCTGCCATTTATGCCAGATCAGCTCGTCTGGCAGGTGCTTGGGGGCCTCTAGGTATTTCTTCACCTCGTAGAAGCCGCCGCCATGCACTTCCCAGGTCGCGCCGCCTTTGCCGGCGGGAATATCTGGAACAGACTTCAAGGAAGCATCGAGATGCATGAAATAGAAGGATGAGCCGATCCAGGCGATCCCCGTAATCACATGCGCCCAACGCAGGAGAAGACTGCCCCATTCGGCGAGATAAGGATCCATACGCGAGCCAACTCCCCTCGTGCGGCACATCTCGCCGCATCGAAACCACGCTCCAAGTGAAGCATAGCCTGTGCCAGCTTTGAAGCCAGAAACCGCCGGAGCCTTGCTTGATTACCAACCACAGACAGGCTCTATCTCAGTCGTGAAAGGAAGGTTTCAGCGATGGATGTCAGTTCTGCGTTCTCCAGTGCCTTCGGTTTGATTTTCGGGCTCGATCCGCAGTTTGTTGGCATTGTCGCGCTCTCGCTGCGCGTGACGCTGACGGCGGTGTTGCTGGCGGCTCTGATTGGACTCCCGCTCGGAGCATGGTTGGCTCTGGCGCGATTTCCCGGACGTTCGGCGGTCATTGTCACGATCAATGGCTTGATGGGCTTGCCTCCGGTGGTTGCGGGGCTGGTGGTGTTTCTACTGCTCTCGCGTTCTGGCCCGCTTGGGTCGCTGGGTCTGCTCTTCACGCCCACGGCGATGGTGATCGCCCAGACCGTGTTGGTGCTACCGATTGTGATCGCATTGACCCGCAGCACGATTGAAGAGTTGTGGGGCGAGTATCGCGAGCATCTCACGTCGCTCGGCCAAACGGGTTTGCGCGCCGTGCCGACCTTGCTCTGGGATGGTCGTTTTGCGCTGGCGACAGGGCTCCTTGCCGGTTTTGGTCGCGCCAGCGCGGAGGTCGGTGCCGTTTTGATCGTGGGGGGCAACATCGCTGGCTACACCCGCACAATGACGACCTCGATCGCACTGGAAACATCAAAAGGCGATCTTCCGATCGCGCTCGGATTGGGAATCGTGCTGATCGCACTCACCCTTCTCATCAATGCGGCGGGCTATGCCGCAAGCCGCATCGGCGCGCGTTTCGCCGGTTGAAGCCGTTTTGCCAATCATTGACGAGCGTATGCTCGCTCCGTTAGGAGAAGGCCAGCGCCGCGGGTATGATGTAATGGTAGCCTGTCAGCTTCCCAAGCTGAACGCGCGGGTTCGATTCCCGCTACCCGCTCCAATGTGGTGTTGTTTCCGATAATTTGTTTGGGGTTTTGGCGCTTTCGCTGTCGTCAGCGCGTCAACCAGCCAAGGCCGACATCGGTGTCGGCGCGGGGCTTGTATTCGGCGCCAACCCAGCCTGCATAGTGCAGTCGATCGATCGCGGCGAAGACCTGTGCGTAATCGAGTGTGCCTTCATCGGGCTCCGCGCGGCTTGGCACGGCGGCGATCTGGATATGGCCGATCAACGGCCAGAATTCCTCCATCCGTCGGATGACATCACCCTCGGTGATGCCGACATGATAACAATCGAACATAATTTTCAATGCGGGGCTGCCGAGTTCGCGGATGATCGCAGCCGCTTCCTCAATCCGATCATAAAAGTAGCCCGGCTTGTCGCGCCGGTTGATCGGTTCGAGCAAGAGTGTGATTCCTGACCGTTTTGCCAGCGGAAGAATCTGACGCAGATTGCCGAGAAAAGTGGCGCGAGCCTCGGGTGCAAGCTCTGATGGAATCACGCCGGCCATGACATGGATCGCACGAGCGCCAGCCTCAGTCGCATAAGCCAGAGCCTCGGCAAACCCGGCGAGAAACTCACCTTCTCGACCCGGCCAGGCACCGAGCCCAAAATCGCCCGCGTGCTGACCAACAGGTGTGTTGATGCCGAGCAATGTGAGGTCATGTCGGGCCATCCTGTCGCGCATTTCCCGCGCTGGAACATCATAGGGCCAGTGGAGCTCCACCGCCTTGAAACCCGCGCGCGCAGCAGAATCAATCCGTTTGAGCAGCGGGCGATCGGGCCATAGGAAGCCAAGATTGGCAGAAAATCGGGGCATTATCCCTCAGCGGATCGGAAATTTCGTCTTGAGTTCGGTCACTTGTTGCTGCGTGAGGTGACGGATCGGCAGCCCTTGGGCGAGATGAATGAGCCGCGCGGTTTCCTCCAGCTCTTCCATCGCGAAAACCGCGGCTTCCAGCGTGGAACTCGCGACCACCGGTCCGTGATTGGCGATCAGGATTGCGGGATGATCCG
>JBOFZC010000267.1:0-4209 GCA_051654985.1 Rhabdaerophilum sp. | reverse complement strand
GCTGGATGTCATCCTGCACTTTCAGGAGAGCACCAAGGGTATCTGAAACGATCGCCGGGTCGAGGGCGACGGCATCGAGCTCCACGAGGGCGGTTGCCCAATCGAGCGTCTCGGCCACACCCGGCGCCTTGAAAAGCTCTTCGCGGCGAATGGCCTGCACGAAAGCCACGACTTGTTTGGAAAGCTTTGCCGGGGCATCCGGCACTTTGGCCTTCAAAATCGCGAGTTCACGGCCCGCATCGGGGTAATCGACCCAATGATAGAGGCAGCGGCGCTTAAGGGCATCATGCACCTCGCGCGTGCGGTTCGAGGTGATGATCACGATCGGCGGATGGGTCGCCTTGATCGTGCCGATTTCCGGGATCGTGGCTTGAAAATCGGAAAGGATTTCGAGCAAGAACGCCTCGAAGGCGGCATCGGTGCGGTCGAGTTCGTCAATGAGCAGAACAGGCGGCCCGGCAGCATCGGGTTCGAGCGCTTGCAGCAGCGGGCGGCGGAGCAAAAAACGCTCAGAAAACACATCCGCTGCGAGGCGCGCGCGATCGGTTTCGCCCGAAGCCTCGCCGAGGCGGATCGCCATCATCTGTCCGGCATAATTCCACTCATAAAGGGCGGAGGCCTGATCCAAACCCTCGTAGCATTGCAAGCGGATGAGCTTGCGACCCAATCCGTTCGCGAGGACTTTGGCGATCTCGGTCTTGCCCACACCCGCCTCGCCTTCAAGAAAGAGCGGGCGGCCCATTTTAAGGGCCAGGAAAATGACCGTCGCGAGCGGCGTATCGCCCACATAATTCCCACGCGCGAGCAAGGCGCGAGTTTCGTCAATCGAGGTGGGCGGGGCCATCATCAACGCGTTTCCCAGAAAAACCAAAGAGCCACCGCCGCCAGCGCCAGCGCAAAAAACCGCCGCACCATCACCTGCCGACCATCGGTGAGAAGATAGGGCCGCAATCGCGCCGCGAACAGCACCAACGCGGCGTGAACACAGGTCGCAACGCCAACGTAGATCGCGACAAGCGCTAGCGGCAAGCCCGGCCCGGCCGATACACCTTTCGGCAAAAACAGCGGCAGCACGGTGAGATAGAAGGCCGCCGCCTTCGGGTTGAGGAGATTGGTCAGCAAGGCCCTGCCGAAGGCCGCCCGCCGCCCCATGGGCAAATGCGCACCGTCATCCGCACCCCGCCAAGCCTCCCAGGCGAGGTAGAGCAGGAAAGCTGCACCTGCATAACGCAGGGCGTCTTGCAAAACCGGTGATGCCGAAACGATCGCCGCCAATCCCAGCACCGCGAGCACGCCGATGATCGTAAGCCCGAGGGTCACGCCCGCCACTGCCGCGAGCCCGGCACGCCTACCTTCGCTCAGGGAAAGCGCCACGAGATAGGCCATGTTCGGTCCCGGCGTGAGTTCAATCAGCAAGGAGGTGAGCGTAAATTCAAAAAGCGGCGACATCAGAATGCAGAACTAGAGGAAAGCAAGGGAACGACAAAGCCCCGAACGCTGCTGACATGAACTGTCAGGAGATGCCATAGAACAGTCATGAAATCCGTTCTAGAGATGTTCTAGCGCGCTCGCCATGATTTCCAGACCCAAAAACGGAGACGACGATGACCCCGAAAGAAACCGCCGAAGCCTTCACTGCCATGCTGAAGGCGGGTGATCATGAAGGTGCCGCAACCAAGTTTAACGCCGAGGATATCGTCAGCTATGAGGCGATGGAAGGCCCGATGGCCGTGTGCAAGGGCCGCGATGCGGTCAAGGCCAAATCGGATTGGTGGTATGCCAATCACGAGATCCACAGTGCCTCAGCCGAGGGTCCGCATGTGAACGGCAACCAGTTTGTCGTGCATTTCCAGATGGATATCACCGCGAAAGAAACCGGCCAGCGCATGCAGATGGCAGAAGTCGGCCTCTATACGGTGAAAGACGGCAAGATTGTCGAAGAAAAATTCTTCTATCCGACAATGTGATCCCGGTTGCGGCACCGCCACGCGGTGCCGCAATGCTCGCGGTCTCACTTCGCGTTGGCCGCATCGACCGCACGCCCGGCCATCACGCCGATGAGGTGGCTGCGATACTCCGCCGAGGCGTGAATATCGGAGTTCAACCCCTTTGCGGCCGGGTTTTTCACAGATGCGAGGGATTTCGACGAAAAGCGCGCCTTGAGCGCTTTTTCCGCTTCGGCCCAGCGGAACACGCCGTCTGAGCCTGCTCCGGTCACGGCCACACGTACAGCACCGCCCTTTTTCGAAACCGCCACCCCGACCATCGCGTAGAGCGAGGCAGGGTTACGGAACTTCGCATAGGCGAATTTGCCGCCCGTGGGCACGATCACTTTCGTGATGATCTCGCCCTCGTCGAGCGCGGTCGAGAACAGGCCTGTGAAGAACTCATCGGCGGATAGCTTCCGCTTGTTGGTGACGATCGTGGCACCCAGAGCCAGCATCGCGCCGGGATAATCCGCAGCGGGATCGTTATTGGCAATCGAACCGCCGATCGTGCCCTTGTGGCGCACATGCGGATCACCAATGCCGCTCGCGAGCGCTGCGAGGCCGGGCAGAGCCGCCTGCAAGAGGGCCGAGCCTGCAACTTCGGCATGGGTCGTCGTGGCACCAATCACGAGGGTCTTGCCCTTCTGCGTGATGCCGGAGAGATCCGCAATCCCACTCAGATCCACGAGAGCCGAGGGGCTCGCGAGCCGCTGCTTCATGGTGGGCAGCAAGGTGTGCCCACCAGCGAGAAGCTTAGCGTCAGGGTTTTTCGCCAAGAGGTTCGCGGCCTGGCGCAAGCTCGCGGGGCGATGATAATCAAAAGCGTACATGGCTCTGTCTCCTCTTCGCCCGGTTTATTCCGCCGCCTTGGCGAGTGTCGCCTGAGCGGCTTTCCACACAGCCTGCGGGGTCGCGGGCATGGTGATGTTTTCGTGCCCAAGAGCATCGGTGATCGCGTTCATCACCGCTGCGGGTGCAGCAATCGCCCCGGCCTCGCCGCAGCCTTTGATGCCGAGCGGGTTCGAGGGGCATGGCGTGGTGGTCGTACCGATCTGGAAGCTTGGAAGGTCGGCCGCGCGCGGCATGGTGTAATCCATGTAGCTCGCTGTCAGCAGCTGGCCGTTCTTGTCGTAGATAGCGCCTTCCAGAAGCGCCTGACCCACGCCCTGCGCGATGCCGCCATGGACCTGACCTTCGACAATCATCGGGTTGATGATGTTGCCGAAATCATCCACCGCCGTCCATTTCGCGATTGAAGTCACGCCGGTTTGCGGGTCGATCTCGACCTCGCAGATATGGACGCCCGAGGGGAAAGTGAAGTTGGTGGGATCGTAGAACGCCCCTTCCTTCAAGCCCGGCTCCAGCTGCTGCCCGGTAAATTTATGGGCGACATAGGCCTGCAACGCCACTGAGCCGAAATCGATCGATTTATCCGTGCCCTTCACCGAGAATTTGCCGTTCTTGAACTCGATATCAGCCTCGGAAGCCTCAAGCACAAAGCTCGCGACCTTCTTCGCCTTGGCCTCAACCTTGTCGAGCGCCTTTGCAATCGCGCTCATGCCCACGGCACCCGAGCGTGAGCCATAAGTGCCCATGCCCATCTGCACCTTATCGGTGTCGCCATGGACGATCGAGACATTCTCGAGCGGGATACCGAGGCGATCCGAGACCAACTGCGCGAAGGTGGTTTCGTGCCCCTGCCCGTGACTATGCGAGCCGGTGAGAACCTCGACCGTGCCGATCGGGTTGACGCGCACCTCGGCGCTTTCCCAGAGGCCTACACCGGCACCCAGCGAGCCAACCGCTGCCGAGGGCGCGATGCCGCAAGCCTCGATATAGGCGGAATACCCGAGGCCGCGGAGCATGCCCGCCTTGGCGCTGTCGCGCTTCCTCTTGGCGAAGCCTTTCACATCATGCATCGCCAAGGCTTTCGCCATCGAGGCATTATAATCGCCGGCATCGTAGCACATGATCACTGGCGTCTGGTGCGGGAAGGACTTGATGAAGTTCTTCCGCCGGAACGCCGCCGGGTCTTGCCCCAATTCGCGCGCCGCAACTTCCACCAGCCGCTCGATCACGAAGGTCGCTTCGGGGCGACCGGCGCCTCGATAAGCATCGACCGGCGCGGTGTTGGTATAAACGCACTCGACCTCGGCATAGATGGCGGGGATGTTGTATTGGCCCGAGAGCAGCGGCGCGTAGAGATAGGTCGGCACCGAGG
>JBOFZC010000266.1:0-23826 GCA_051654985.1 Rhabdaerophilum sp. | reverse complement strand
GTGCTCGTTCTGGGCATGGCGACGATGATCGGAGCCTTCTCCGCCGGCCCGGCCTTCGCCTTGGGCGGATCTCAGTCGAGCACCGATACGGGGCTTCGATCGCATATTGTCATGGTGCTCTCGCGTGAGGGGAACCGTCACGGCGCGTGCACAGGCACGGTGGTTGCGCGCAATGTCGTGCTGACCGCCGCCCATTGTGTTTCTGGCAAGAAACAGGTGGTCGTGGCCTATGCCGAGAATGGCAGCCACGTGCTTCAGCGTGTCGTCGCGCGGGCGCTGCATCCCGGTTTTTCACGCCAGTCCTCAGTGTCAGTTGATATCGCGCTAATCCGCCTCGAAGGGCCTTTACCCTCCCGCCTTTCACCTCTGGCAATCGATCGGGGCGAGAGTGATCATGCCATCGGCGCGAGCCGCCTGATCGTCGGTTATGGCATGCAGCGCGAAGGCGACGAACAAAGTGCGGGCACCCTGCGCAGCGCGAACATGCAAGTGCTGCCGCGCCTTTTTCCGCGCTTCATGCGGCTCGGAACCAGCGCCGACGCCGAACTCTCCGATTCTGCGATCTGCACCGGCGATTCTGGTGGCCCGGTGCTCGATCGTTCCGAGAGCCCGCCGCGTATCGTCGGTGTCATTTATGGGCGCGAGCGCTTCGGCAATGCCAAAAGCTGCGGCACGATCGCCCAAGCGGTTCGCCTCGCGCCGCAACGTCAATGGATCGACGCCACGCTCGCAAAATTCTCGGGCGGAGCTTCTCCCCGCCCGAGTCGCAATGAAGCCCCCCGGCCTTAGGCCGCAAAGCGCATCAGCTTGATCGCATCGAAATCCTGCACGCCGCCACCCACACGCTTCGTGGTGTAGAAGAGCACATAGGGCTTCGCGGAGAACGGATCACGCAAAGTGCGGATGCCAAGGCGATCAACCACAACATAACCACGCTCGAAGTCGCCGAACGCGATCGAGTGGCTATTGGCGGCAATGTCCGGCATATCCTCTGCTTCCACCAGCGGAAAGCCCATCAGGGTCGCGCGGGCGCCCTGCACGCTCGGCGGCTGCCAGAGGTAGTTGCCCTGTGCATCCTTGAACTTGCGGATCACGCCTTGCGTCTTGCGGTTCATCACGAAGGAGCCATTCTGGCGGTAGAGCGTCTTGAGGCTGTGCACGAGATCCACCAGTGCATCAGCAGGATTCGTGGACGCGAAAGCGCCCGCCGCACCCGAAGCAATAAATCCAAGATTGCCCCAGCTCCAGCTGGCATTCGCTACCGTCGGGTAAGCAAGGAAGCCCTTCGGCTTGTTCGTGCCATTGCCGTTCACGAAAGCCGCACTTTCGGAAGCCGCGAAAGCGCGCTCGATTTCGGCGCTGATCCACGCCTCGATATTCACCGCTGCGTCATCCAGCATGGTCTGGGTCGCAGCCGGCTGCGTGAAGAGTTCGCCGGTTGGGAAATCGAGATTGGTGAATGCCGTGGAGGCCACCGAATTGCTCGGTGCCGTATCCGCCGTCCAGCCCGTCTGCGAGCCTGCCGGAGCCACAGCTTTGCGCAGACCGGAACCAGAGATCATCTGCACATTCGCGATCGAGCGGATCGGCGAAAGCCCAGAGATGCGCGCCAGCACCGCTTCTTCTACATGAGCGGGAAGCAGATAACCGCCATCCGGAGCCGCGACCGCACTGGTCGACTTCAACTCGAGACGGTCAAGGCCACGCGCTTCGCCAGAGCGCATATACGAGTCGAACGCGCCCTTGTGCTCGAGCGCCACCGGCGAGAGGCCGGTCTCGCCACCGCCAAAGCCCAAAGCAGGGCGGCGGCTCTTTGTTTCGAAAGCGCCGATTTTCTCCATGCAGAAATCGATGGAGCGATCCATCCGCGCGAGCTTCTCGTCGCGCAACGGATCAGCGCTTGATTTGCGCTCAAGTTCTGCGAGGCGGTCATCGTTTTCGGCGCGGTATTCCGCAACGAGGCGGTTGAGAGCACCGATTTCCTCAGACGGCACAAATGCCTTCGTTTCCAGGGCCTGAGCCGCCGGGTGACGCATATCAGTCATGGCAATCCTCTTGGGGTTTTGGTCAGTATGGCGCCGTCCGGCGCGGGAATTGGGCAGACACTTGAACACGTCCACCCTTCATCCCCCTGGCTTCGCCGCGCGGCGCAATGCGCGCCTGCGGCAGCAGGGGAAAGGTCACGATCGAGATTTCCCACAGATCGAGCTTCTCGATCCGGCGCAGGCCCGTAGCTGCATCGCGCTTCTCGCCTTCAGTCCGATAGCCGATCGATAAACCGTCGATCGCGCCGCGCGAGACCAGCCGATGCAACTCGCGCGCCTTCGGCAAGGAGAGATCAAATTTGCCGGCCACAAAGAGCCCGCGTCGATCCTCGGCAATTTCCAGCCATTCACCGAGCGGCTGACCCGGGTCATGCTGCCACAGAAGCTTGATCTCGCCGGTCGATCGGCGCGACAGCGTCGAGCGGAACGCGCCCGGCATCACCACATCTCGGCCAAGATCGACCACGCCAAACAGCGAGGCATAACCTTCGAAATATCCCTCAGTATCAACGCGTGGAGGCACACCCGCGCCCCCACCCTTTCGGGCAGGAGCACGGATGGTCCTTCCGGCCGGCAGGGAGGCGGACCGGCCAGAAACGGGGAGCTGCGGCATGGGAGACTCCTAATCAGAAAAATCGTGCTCAGGGCCGGCGCACGGCGTCGTCATCCAGCCGTGTGACACGCAGCTTGCGCTCGGGCTCGGATTTGGTCTCGAGCTTCGGTGGCGTGCGCTCCATCCGTTCGATCAGATCGAAAAAACGGCGGAAAATTCCATCCGCTTTTGCAACGATGGGTGGTTCAACGCCGTTGCGACGGCCACGCTGTTTCTTCACCCAATCTGTCATGATGCGTCGCATACGCATGTCTCCGGTTCAGCCTGAGGCCTGGCGGCGGTTGAACCGCGCGATTTCGCGCACGAAAGCGTCGAAACGCCGGTGAGCTGCCGCATTCTCGCGCAGGAGATGCACGATCATCGCAGAGGCCCCAGTCGCCCACAAAAACAAGACGAGATGCGCGAGGTCGCCTCGCGCGATAATGCTCTCGGTCACCACATTCATGGAGGTGACGCGCGCTTGCCGGACATTTTCGGCTCGGCCGTGCCATAGCCGAGGGCCGTGCGCTTCTCCTCATCGGAGAGGAAGTTCGCCTCACCCACACGCTTCCAGAGTGCGGCGCGGTCTTCACCCAGAGCCTCGATCTGGTCGAGATCAGGCTGGATCGAGATGCGCTCCTGAAATCCGGGCTGAAGCCATTGCGATATCGCGGTCGAAACACGCCGCACCATCGGCACGATAGCCTGTCGCCAGAAGGCGCGGTTCGCCTCGGCATAGTTCGAATAGGTGTTGTCACCCGGCAAGCCGAGCAGCAAAGGCGGGACTCCAAAAGCCAGCGCGATTTCGCGTGCAGCGCCATTGCGCGCTTCTTGAAAATCCATGTCTTTCGGTGAGAGCGCGAGCGGCTTCCAATCGAGTCCGCCTTCGAGCAGCAAGGGGCGTCCGGCATTGCCCTGGCCCGAGAAAGCGCTCTCAAGTTCCACTTTCAACCGATCAAACTGCGCATCCGTGAGATTTTCCGGCGAGGCGTAGACCAGCGCCCCAGAAGGCCTTGCCGAGTTATCAAGCAGCGCCTTGTTCCAGCGGCTTGCTGCCTCATGCATTTCGAGCGGCACGAGAGCCGCAGAAAGTGGCGCAAAGCCACGATGATCCTCCACCGGATCCGCGAGTTTGAGATGCAAGATCGACGAAATCCCCTCGGCTTCCGCCGCAAAGCGTGTTGCGTGTGGGCCGATTGAATAATCATAGGCCATCGGCCACCCATCCGGGCCTGGCACCACATTAACCCGGTCAGGGCGGAGCGCATAAAGCTCCCGTACGCCCGCCCCAGCGCTCACGGCGTGGATATAGGCATTCCCGAACAGCAGCAGATGCATATAGACCTGATCGAGCATCTCTATGCCGCTTTCGCGCGGATTGGGGCGCTCGAGCAGTTTCTCGATCGCATGCGCCTTCACCTCGGCGCCATCCATCGTCAGCGCGAGAGGCACGCTCGCCCCGGCTTCTGCGATCAGCCGCACACAGCGATGCACCACCGGGTTGCGATGATACCCTGCCCGGACCAGACCCACGCCTGAAACCTCACCGAAAAACCCTCGACCAGGATTGTGAAAAGCGAGCATCGGCGCCAGCGATTTGCGCTCATGGGTGGCGTGTTCTGACGCGCGCACGGGCTCACTCCCCGGCCCACGGCCGAGAAGGCGATTCATCCAACTGTTCATGGGTTTCTCCGAAAAAATTTAGACAAATCGCCGCACGCGCGGCGCACCCGCATCCCCGCGCATCAGCAGAGCTGTCACGGCCCAGACCAAAGCATCGAGCCGGTCCGGTGAGCGTCCATCCGCAAGACCATCCGGCCCGAAAGCCACCATCTCATCTTCCAAAGCCGGGAAAGCGCCGACATGCTTCACCCTGTTCTGGGCGTAGAATGTCGCGACCGGTTCCGCTCGCGCCCTTTTGCCCCGGCTGGCCCGCACGCTCGTTACCGGCACGCCCGGCTCGATCGCCGCGATGACGCTCTGAACCATATCCCCACCCTGATTGACCTCGGCGATCAATTGATCCGCTTGATGTGCCTCGAACGCCGCGATGGCCCGCGCCGCCCAGGCCTCAGGCTTTGCAGCTTCAAGGGACGCATCTTCCATCACGAAAACCGTGCCATCGTTGCTGAGTCCGGCAACGACAATCCCGCAACGTCCGCCGCGCTTGCCGCCGGCGGGTGGATCAACCGCCACCACGACCCGTTCAAGATCAGGCAATTCCAAAACCCTGTTGCGCTCGATCACGTCACGCCGGAACAGCGCATCCGGGTTTTCTTCCACGAACAACCCATCAAGCTCTTGCCGCCCCAGTGAGGTGCCGCGATAGCGGCCCACGATTTCGGCCAGAAATCCCGGCGCGAGGTTTGCGGCATTGGCCTGCGTCGCAGCCCGCGACACCGCCACACGCGGATCATTCGCGAGCCTTTTGAGCAACGGAATCGGCCTTGGCGTTGTCGTGATCACCTGCCGAGGCTGCCCACCGAGGCGTAGCCCGAATTGCAGCATGTCGAACGCCTCGTTCGCATATCGCCATTTCGCGAGTTCATCACACCATGCCGCCTCAAATTGTGGACCACGGAGGCTTTCCGGATCTTCTGCTGAAAACCCCTGCGCCACAGCGCCATTCGGCCATTCCAGCCGCCTGCGCCCGGCGTTCCAAACCGGTCTTGCGTGTTTCGGGTGCACGGCGCGCAGGCCTGAAACGCCCTCGACCATCACCTCGCGCAGATCGTTCTGCGTCTCGGCCACGATGGCGATCCGCCCCACGGGATGATCGCTGAACGGCTCAAGCCCAAGGGCCATGCCGCGCACCCATTCAGCGCCGGTGCGGGTCTTGCCTGCGCCGCGCCCTCCCAGTACCAGCCAGGTGCTCCAGGGATCACCGTCGCGCGCTGTCGCCGGGGGAAGTTGATCCTCCCGCGCGAACAGCATCCAGTCCGTGCCGAAAGCCTCAATCGCCCTGGGCGAGAGCCGCTCCAACAGTGCAGCTCCCTGCCCGTTCCGAACGCAATTGCTCAAGTTTTTCCGCAAGCTCGCGGCGGAAGTCGTCAAGGGCGCGGTTGGCCGCGGGCTGGTTGTCCTCATCGCCCTTGCCTCCGCTTTTTGCTTTCGCCTTTTCCTCGTCAATCGCGATCAGCTCGCGAACGGTCCGTGCGATCAGGCCGAGTGTCTTGGCCTCGCGCTCCAGCGCTTGCGGTTCGTCGCCCAGCGTCACAAGGCGTTGCTCCACGGCGTTCACTTGTCGCTCGGCCATCCGCCAGAGTTGCGAGATCACGCGTTGGCGCGGCACGGCCTTTGCCAGCTTCGGCGGCGGCGTGAATTCCAGAAGACGAGACATCGGCAGAACCTGATTCATACCCAACCCCCTGCGAAGACCCATCCGATCCTGCGTCGGGCAGCCGGGCGGCATGCGGAAGCCTTCCGCCCGGATCCATTCCGTGCAGAAGCTCGTCGCCTGCCCCCGCACTTTCGCAAGGCGGATGACCATCATGTCAGCTTGTTTCGATTTGGGCCCCGGCGGCTGATGTGGTCATCAGCGACACTTCTGGAGCGTGGGAAAACACTGTCAGTTCAGCGTCACGCTGTCAATGAATTAATTCCTATTGAGGAATATTTACCTTAATCACGGGGATTTCTGCGGCGGATCGCCCCAGGCCGCGCAGCACCTCTTGGCCAGCGCCCGGGCCAGGCCTTGATGCGATCGATGAGTTCGGGCACCGAGAAATCATCCTCAAGGCCCGAAAGCCTGTCTTTCACACTGATTCCGGCTTCGACCACACTCGAAGCCCGCCCAGAGACCAGCGGATGCCATATCGGCAAGTCCTTGCCCTCTGCGAGGAGCCGATAGGCACAGGTCGGGGGCATCCAGTGGAGATCGCCAATGCCCTCGGGCGTTAACCGCACACAATCCGGCACTTTCTCGGTCCGGTTGGCATAGTCGCCGCATCGGCAGGTTTCGCCATCCAACAACCGACAACCGACATCCGTGAAATGGATTTTCCCGCTCTCTTCGTCCTCGAGTTTGACGAGACAGCAGCGCCCGCAACCATCGCACAGGCTTTCCCACTCGCCCTCGCTCATCGCGTCGAGCGATTTCTCCTGCCAGAATGGGCGTGAATCCTGCTTCATTTTCCGACCCAATCGCGAACATGACGCGATGATCTGAGCCTTGTGGGCATTTTCCCACGCGGTCAAGCACCGTGCTCTGGCCTTGGTGACCGCAGACGGTTAAAAGGAAAATCAATCGGCTCGCAATAGGCTCGGATCGTGGATTTCCAGCGCGTCACATGGGCAGAGAAGCTGCAACGCCGCATCCGGGATTGGGATGCACGGGTGGAGCATGCCCTGTTCCAGCTGGGGCGGCGCTGCGGAGAAGTGCTCTGGCGCATCCGTCACGCTTCCGAGAAGCTTGAACCCTCCCCCTTCGGGCGCGTCGTCGTCACGGGGTGCTGCGAGGCGCTGACTTACATCGCCATCGGCGGCGTGGTGCTCACTGCCCTCGCCAAGCCCGCGATGCGCGCCGTGAACGAGGACAATTGGCTCAAACAGACCGATCTCGCGATCACATTTCTCGATCAATCCGGCCATGTTCTCGGCAAGCGCGGTATTCTCCACCTGGAATCGGTGGCGGTGGAACAACTCCCCGAGCACCTCGTGAAAGCCGTGCTCGGCACCGAGGATCGCCGCTTCTATGAGCATCTCGGTATCGATGTCGGTGGCCTGATCCGCGCGATGCTGACCAATGCCAGAGCCGGTGGCGTCGTTCAGGGCGGTTCGACCATCACGCAGCAATTGGCAAAAAACCTGTTCCTCTCGAACGAGCGTTCGCTAGAGCGCAAGATCAAGGAGGCTTTCCTCGCCTTCTGGCTCGAATCCCGCCTGCCGAAAAACGAGATCCTGAAACTCTATCTCGACCGCGCATATCTCGGAAACGGCGTATTCGGCGTGCAATCCGCCGCCGAGCATTACTTTGGCAAGAATGTGCGCGACATCAGCCTCGCGGAAGCTGCAATGATCGCAGGGCTCTTCAAGGCCCCGTCACGCTTCTCCCCAATGGTCAACCTGCCCGCAGCTCGCGCCCGTGCTGCGGATGTCCTCTCGAACATGGTCGAGGCGAAATTCCTCACACAAGGTCAGGTCGCGGCTGCCCTGCGTAACCCTGCGACCCCGGTCGAGCGCAACACCGATACGATGGCGGATTACGCGCTCGATTACGGTTTTGAAGAGATCAAGCAGCTCGCCCTTGCCGGCAAACTGGGCAGCGAACGCACGCTCGTTGTCCGCACTCCAATCGACCGCGCTCTTCAACGCCATGCCGAGCGCGTGACTGACTCAATTTTGAAGGAGTTCGGCCCCGGTTACGGCGTCAACCAATCCGCGACTGTGGTTCTGGATCTGGATGGCGGGCTTCGCGCCATGGTCGGCGGGCGTGATTACGGGTTGAGCCAGTTCAACCGTGCTACCCTCGCCATGCGCCCCCCGGGTTCATCGTTCAAATCCTTCGTTTACGGGGCAGCACTCGCAGAGGGCATCGTCAAGCCGGAAGCGATTGTAACCGACAAACCCACCTGCGTCGGCAATTGGTGCCCCAACAATTACGGCCGCTCCTATGCCGGCTCCATGACCGCAACCGTCGCGTTCGCAAAATCGATCAACACCATCCCGGTGCAACTGACTACGGCGCTCGGCAAAGGCAATGCCAAGATCGGTCGGCAGAAGGTGACCGATTTCACAAAGGCGATCGGCTTCACCAACACCCTGCGCGACATGACCTCAATGCCGATTGGCTCTTCGGAAGTGACGGTCATCGACATGGCCGCTGGCACCAACACCTTCGCGAATGGCGGCAAACTTGCAAAACCCTATGTTGCGCGCGAAATTCTCACGCCTCAGGGTGACGTGATCTACCGCGTCGAGACGACCGAATCCCGCCATCCGCAGGTGATGTCAGAGCCCGCCGCGCGCGAACTCGTTTTCATGATGTCGAAAGTCCCCACCGAAGGCACAGGTCGTCGGGCGGCTCTGCCGGGCATCCCGACCGGCGGCAAGACCGGCACCACCGACGAATACCGCAACGCCTGGTATACGGGATTTTCAGGCAATTTCTCAGCGGTGGTCTGGTTCGGCAACGATGATTTCAGCCCAACCAACAACATGACCGGCGGCTCGCTGCCCGCCATGACTTTCGCGCGCATCATGGCTTTCGCGCATCTCGATGTGGACCTCAAACCGCTTTATGGCCTCGAAAACGAGAAGCCCGTTCGCGATCCGAAGCTGGCCGAACTCGCCGGCGCATCCGATCCGGCCGGCGCGCAGAGCCAGCGGATGCTGCGCCTCACCCCGCGCGGCAAGACGCTGCTGAAAGAGATTGAGGCCCTAGCTGACGATCCTTCCGAGAGCCCGCTTTCGCTCTTGCCAGCCACACCCGGCCGCTCCTGAACCCATGCGACTACTGAGCATCCTCGCCGCCATACTGGTCGGCCTGCTTGGCGGCGCGGCGCTCACTGCGCTCGTTGCACGCGATGGAATTGTTTTTGACCGTCGAAATATCGGAGGTTGGGTGATTGCCCCGCGCATCGGCAGCGAGCTGATCGACCCCTATGCTCGCGCCCGGATGCTTGTTTCCGGCGAATTGCCGCTTGCGAATGGCGAGGGCTTCAGCCTCACCGCCGAGCAGGACCGCGATCGAGAGCCGCTCGATGGTCGCTGCACCTATCGCCTTTGGGGTGCGATGCCAGCTGCGCGCTTCTGGACCCTCACGCTCACGACACTGAATGGTCGTCCCATCATCACACCGATCCAGCGAACCGGCTTCACCTCAGGCGAAATCATCCGCAACGGCGACGGGTCTTTCGCGATGGAAATCGGCCCAAGTCCACTCCCTGGCAACTGGCTCCCTTCGCCAGATAACGGCCGCTACATGCTGACCCTGCGCTTCTATGAGACCCCGCTTTCGGCCACAGCCACATTGCTGGAGCCGCGCATGCTCCCTGAACTGCGCCGCGAGAGCTGCCCATCATGATGATATTGCTTCATCTGCTGATCGCGGGAGTCATCGCAGGCCTGATGCATATTGCCGGTCTGTTCGCACTCCCGCGCTTCGCGCATGAGGATGCATTCTCGGTTTTCTCGCGTCAGGCGAGCGGTGATAGCATCACCCTCATTGCCGAGGAAAACCTGCGCCAGATGCCGTTTGTCGATCCGCATGTCGCCATCGGTATTTGCAAGTTCGACCTCACGGTCGGCCCATTCCGTGTGCGCACAGGTCTATCGGATACCTTTCTCGCGGTGGTCTTTGCGCGTGAGCAGCACGGTATTCTCGCCAGCGTGTCCGATCGCGCGGCGACTTCTGGCGCGCTCGATGTCGTGCTCGCCACGTCTGCACAGCTTGAGCGCATCGCGCTTCTCGACGATGGCAATGAAGCGATCGAGGAAGTGCGCGTGCCTTCGACCCAAACGCGGGGCATCGCGATCATCAAGGTGTTGGTCGATCGCCCCTCCAGCCGCCCCGTGGCAGAGGCGGTCATCCGTGCCGTGCAATGCGGCTCGGAGGCGTTGCCGGGCTAAAGTTTAACCCTTCCGCACCAGCGGTCTGGGCTCCATCGGCGCTGGAAGCTCGACCGACTCGGTGCAAGCCGAGGGGATCGCCGTATCCTTGCGGAACCGGCCGATATCCGCCTCGAACGCCATCAGCGTCCTCTCGGCTGGAATCGCTTCGCGCTCCGGCCCCTCAACCAGTAGATGCTCGAGGGAATAGCGATATTGCGTCGCGCGGTCATGAAACGCCCAATGGACGCGGGAGATGATCAGCGCGTTCTCGCAGATCCGCTGGATCGCCTCGTTCTTCTGCTCATCCGTGAGGTGCTGAATGTGATGCAGGCTTTTCGCCCGCACATGATCCGCCTGAATCACTTGCGCCGCAACCAGCTTGAAATGTGGCACCATCGCATGATCGGCCGTGATCACATCGCGCGTGCGATTATAGCGTGAGGTTAGCGAGCGAAAATTCTGCCCGCCGGTCCAGACCCGCCACATCGGCGAATAACCCACTCCACTCCCGAGATAGGGCCCGCCCATGATGGTGCGGTGATAGAGCGTCATGTCGAAATCGCGCGGCGGCAGCAGACGATGATAGCCGAAATGATCCTGAAGCTGGGTCAGCGAGGGTGCGTCGGTTTCAGGCATCAGAAAAAGCCAAGCGCGATTGCGAAGCTCTTTCTCATCTTCTGTGAGGGCATACCACGAGGCAGGCTCGCCTCGTGTGCGCGCAGAGACAATCCCGGCTGTTGGGAGAATGGAGTTCTCCCACACGCCTTGAACCGGGCGGCCGAAATCACCCGTCGCGGTATAGCAGCCCGAAAGCGCCAGCCCGAGCGTGCCAAAAAGTATGCTGCTAATGCCGTGTTTTTTTACGCGGAACTTGTCACGGCCAGCGAAAGGACTTGCCATCGCCGGTCTCCGTCTGCCGAATATGCCCGTTCCGCGAACACCCGCGATTCAGGCGCGTTTGCGGTTTTTCCCGCGTTTGGATCGCCCTTTACTGGCGACCGTATTGTCCCCGTCATGGCGTTGGTATCGTACGCCCAGGAAGAGGATGATCTCCGCGCCGTCTCCGCCCTGCCCTCCGGCATCTGTGCCGGATCTTGTGCGAATACGACCTTCCTGACGGGGCTGAAAGCGAAGAACTTCGCCCATGGCCCTGCTCCGGTTTCGAGGGTTTTCGCTTCGAAAAAGCTCTGGCGAATCACCTCATGAACCCCAAAGTCGGGGAGAAGTGTTAAGCCTTGGCTAATGGCTGGCCCATCACGGCACGCTGGGCATGGTTGGGCGCGCTGGTAGGCCCGCGATTTCAGACAATATTGTCAAGAAAAGCTTGCCCGTCTCGGGCTTCGATCTCCAAAATCCAGAGATCAGGGTCAAACCGCATTTCTTTTATTAAACGCGCCTCGATGTCCTCGCGTGAGGCAGTTTCACCGGCATGCATACGGGTAAAGGCCCGTGCGCCATCGTCAGCCGAATAATGCGCCTGCGGCGCTGGCCCGAAAAGCTGGCATGTGCCATCGAGCCGATCGATCACCACAAAAATCGCCCCAGCCTCCGCTCCACCCCGCTTGCGCAAAGCCGCAAAGGCGCCGCCAAGTTCGGCACGGCGGATCGTCGCTGAAACAATGAAATCGCTCTTGAGGCGCATCAGAAGAGCGTAAGCGTTTACTGAGCGATTTGCACGCCGGTGATGGATGCCAAAGTCTTGATGTTCTGGCCTTTCGGCTCGCCCTTCATTGGCAGGCGATTGTCCTGTTCGAATCGGGTCAGGGCTTGCCGCGTCGTCGGACCCCATTGGCCATCTTCCTTGAGCGGCCCATAGCCGGCCTTGTTCAAAGCCTTCTGGATATCACGCACCGTGCGTTGCGGCGGGCCATCGACCCCTGCTGTGCGCACGAGATCGAGAAGCTCATCTTTCATCGTCGTCTTGGTCGCCTGGATATCCCGCAGCAACGGCTCGCTGGGTTTGCCATCAACCGCGACCCGCTGAGCGAACTGGAAATCGCGGATGGCTTGCGTTGTGCGTGGACCTGGCTTGCCATTCGGTTCGCCTTTGAAATAGCCGCGCTTGGCGAGCTCACGCTGCAATTCCAGCAGCAAGGCTTCCGTTGCATCGGGCTGCACAGTGCCGCGCAGGGCCACTGGTTGCGGCGCTGGCGGCACGGCGGGTTGTGATTGCGTCTGCACCGGTTGCGCGCGTGTGCCTGCAATCGGCTTCGGTTCGAAAACAGCCTTGGCCTGCGCCACATCCTGCCGTTGCGGCGGCAGAGGGAGCACGGCAGGTGCTTTCGCAATCGGCTTAAACAGTGGCTCGGGATGGCGCTCGGTCTGGAATGCCACAGCATTGATGACGATCAGGAGCCCGCCCAATGTGGCAGCGCCAATCGCCAAACGTGATTTCGTCAATCCGGTTTTGCGCCGCCGCACAGGCCGTGCCTGCGCGCTCGCGCTGCGCATCATGCGTGGTTCCATAGTGTCGCTCATGGCTCGTCCCTCTCCATGATGGCGTGCGTTCACGAGGCCAGCCTCCCCGATTTTAAAGGCTGGATATCGTCTGATCTTAATGGCTTTAGCGGCGCGACGACGGCCCCGCGCAGAACAAGTGCATGTTCGCCTAGGTTCTGTATGAAACGAACGGGTGCAAGACCCTGCGCCGCCTGCTCCAGCGCCATCTGAAACACATCCTCACCCTGATGGGCCATTGTTGCCTTGCCCACCGGGCAGACCCGGATCACGGCATCCGTACCACTCGATGTGATGCTGATCTGGATCGTTTTGCCTAAGCGCAGCGCTCCACGCAGCAACACTCCGATCGCGAAGCGCGCGGCTTCGCCAGGAATTTCCGCATGCACACTGGCTACGCCTGCTTCAATTTCGATCGCCGCCGCATCGCCCTCAGCACTGGTGAAGATACGCGCGGCATCATTCGTGATGCGCGCGAGATCAACCCGCTCGCGCTGCATGGGCTGCGGCACGGTCAGCAGCTTCAACCAGCGCCCCATCAAGGCCGTATTGCGATGCGCCTCGATCAGCGCCGATCGCGCTTCCTGCGCATAATGGCGCGTGCTTGCGAGATCACGCGGAGCAAGGCGTGGATCGGCGATGAGTTCGAGATAGCCAAGGCCGGCATTGAAGGGCGAAACAGCATCATGCATCGCACGCTGGATCAGCGCTTGATCACCCAACTGCGTGGCTGAATTCTCAAGAGGCGAGGTCTTGTCCTCAGGCTGTTCGGCAATCAAGACGAGCGCACGGCCGGGCAATCCCGCGACCGGCCAGATCGAGCAAAGCTTCGGGCCGAAATGCCCGGCATCGGCATCCTCGCGCATCCGCAAGATGAGGTTCTCGCTCGGAAGCTGATCGTGGATTGCGCGTGAAAGCGCCTGCAACAGCACTGGCCGATCAACCACCAGAAGCGTCTCGGTCAGTGATCCGCCGGGAGCCGCACTCGCGCGCAGATGATCCGTGAACATGGCCTGCTGTTCCGCCTGCTGAACTGCCCCGACGCCGTCGACAATCAGCACCGGACCGGGAAAACGCGACAGCGCGACATCCAACAAGGCAGCGAGCGAGGAAGATTTACCCACTTGCGGAGCAAGCTTGCGTCCGCTCACGAACGTCAACGGCAGCATCGCGAGCGACGGGATGGCGATACCCGCCACCAAAGCTGCCGCCACGGGCTCAACAATGGTCATCACAAGGGCCGTGGCCCCGGCGATCAGGCCCGCGAAGCAAAACCCGGCCGCAATTCTACGGCGATCCTGAAGCAACATCGCGATGGCAATCTGCTCTGCGACAACCAGCCCGACGATCGCGAGCACCATAGCCGGCCCTGTGTTCAACCCGGCCACCAACAGAACCTGCAGCCCACAAAGTGCAGCGAGCGCAAGAATGCCTTTTGAGCCGGTATTCCGGGCAATCGCGAAGGCAATCACCTGCACAACGAGAAGACCGGAAACAGCCAGTATCTCATCCATGCGCGCGCCGATGCTGCCCATCAGAGGGCTTGTGGCGATCGCACCAACGACGATCAGCACTGCACCCAGCAGGCCAGCCATGCGTCCCGCGAGCAGAATGGTGCGCACTGACAAGCGCTGTGCCCCGGTCGCTTCCTCCACGCCGAGCTGGCCTTCGGGGCCAAGAAGAGTTTGTGTCCAGTCGATCCGCATGTGCCTCTGACGCATTCGCCCGGCTTCTGCCGGCCTTTCCTATTCGGGCTTCGCCCTTTGGAGAGACCCTGGCTCGACGCTTCTTAAGCCGGGGCTAAACGGGATGGCCGGATGCCGGCAAAACAGGCAATCGCAGGCAGCGCGGCACGCCTTTCGCACCGCATGGTGAACAACCCCTCTCCAAAACCACCCACCGGAAACGAATTCGCGAGGCTTGTGAGCATCAAGGTTCGAAATGCCTCAAATTTTATCGAGTCTGACAACAGGATCGGAAAGGGATGCGCGCTAGGGTTCTCTTGGGATCAAGAAGGGGACACCATGATCACGCGACTTCTGGCAGCTGGTTTCGCACTCTATCTCGTCGCCGGCACGCCAAAACTCGGCGATTTGCCGCTCGTCTCGATGCTCACCAACACCAGCGCAACCGAGAGCGGGCAGGCCCAGCTCGCGAAGCAGGCGCTCGATTTCTGCCTCGCCAATCGCGAGACTTGCACCAACATCGCCTCGGGTATGATCAGCTCCCCCACGCGGACGGGTGCCATCGCCGAAGCACCCAAAGCCGCTGAAACGCAGATGCTGCCACTCCCTGCGCCGGAACTGCCTCTGCCTCCGCGCCGACGCGGGCAATCGCGCAGTGGGGCTTGACGGCCGCACCTGCGAAGGCCCATCTCCAGCGCGACTTCCTCGAGATGGACAGCATGCCCGTGCCACCCGAAAACCAGCGCCTCGCCGCGATTGTCGACGACCTGATGTTCCTCGACGATTGGGATGAGCGCTATCGCTACCTGATCGAGCTTGGACGCAAGCTCGAACCGCTCCCACCTGCGGCCTATAGCGATGCGAACAAGGTTCAGGGCTGCGCGAGCCAGGTCTGGCTCATGATGGATCGCATCAATGCTCCCGGCACGCTCTCCATCCGGGGAGACAGCGATGCTTTGATCGTCAAGGGTCTCGTCGCCCTCGTCCTCGCGATGTTCGATGCACGCCCCTTGGACGAAATTGCCGGCTTTGACGCCCCCGGTTTCTTTGCCGAGATCGGCCTTAAGGATCACCTCACGGCGCAGCGCTCCAATGGCCTCGCCTCGATGGTCGCGCGCATCAAGGCTGAAGCTGCACGCTGATCAGCGGGGGAAATCCGGCCGACTGTCGGGCGTACCCCAGCGCCGGATGGGCTGGCTTGGCGCCCCGCGCGCTTCATCGGAAAAGCCGTAATGGCGAGCGAGCATGCGCAATCCGAGCGCCAGCACCACCTTGGCTGAGCGCGCCGGCAGCTTTAGATTCTTCTCGATATCGCCGATGCCACGCGAGAAACCGCACAGATCGAACAGAATTCCCGCGAAATCCGGACCAACTGCCACCATCGCGGCATTCACCCTGGCGCGCGCGGCTGCTTGCGCTTCACTCAGCGTCAACCCAGAGCCGGGCCCGCCCCCATCAACGATAAGGCGATCCCAATTCGAGGTTGTTTTCGGTGGTAAGCTCGCCTGATGAATATCGCGCCGCAGACGTTCGCCAGCCGCGACGGCAGCTGGCGAGACAGGAAACTCGCCTTGCTCCTGCCGAGCCAACAGCGCCAGCGGATCCTCACGCAGATTGCGGCGCGCCGTGCCGCCGCCAGCTTCGTCATCGAGATGCACGGTTTCAATCGTGCGGTGCTGATCCCTGAAGCCTTCATCGCCGCGGCCAAGGCGGAAAAAGGCCGCGCGCCCCTCTTCTGTCAGCACAAAACGCGGTTGCCCGGCTTTCATCAGACAGTGAACCGCTCCTGACGAAAGCAGCCCCGCCAGCGCTTGTGCCGAGGCGCGGCCCGCAACCAAGGCGATGCCTTTCTTCTCAGCGATCACCTCGACGATTTCGCCATCTCGCCGCGCATAGGCCTGTGGTGCTGCGAGCAGCCTCAGAAGTCCCTCCACACGCTTTGTACTCGCTTCGAGATCTGACCCATCGCGTGATTTTTGCTCGGGAGCGACGGCATAGTGAGACATCTCATCGCGGCCGTCTTGCCAATTTGCACGATACACGACGTTTTTCATGACGGATCGCTAACCTCGCTGAGCTTGGTTGCGAACGCAGTGCTCCAGTGCAGCACGGCCGCACCCACCATATCCAACGCGAGGTCGACCGCCGCTCGATCGCGCATATCCTCCACCCGAGCGCAGGCATGGCGTACGGTTGTTCGATCGCGCCCGAATACATGACCCACCCGCGTCATCGAGCGGCGCAGAACAGTATGGGCAAGATACATGCCGATCTGACGCGCTTCGGCGACATGCGCCGTGCGGCGTGAGGCCTGACGCATCTCCCTAAGTGGCGCTCGAAGCCAGGCCGCCGCAGCGGCTTCGGCTTGCCGTTCACCAAGGAGGGTTTGGAGCATTCCCGGATGGATCGTGACCGTCATGACGATTTTGCGCGGTCGTCCCCGACGTTTGCGCTCGGTTGGCAAGGGCGTAGCGTCCTGCGACGGCGCACAAGAGGCAACAAGGCTCGAACCACGCACCGGCACTTTTTGTTTCATAGCCTTCCCCCGCTTCTGCGATAGAACTGGAAGGCTAGGCAGCTCTTTTCGCGAGGTAAATCGAATATATACATTTTATAAGAAATTATTCTTTTAATCCCCGCATTTAAGACGTTAAATATGATTTTTTTCCTATTATTTACTGAAAAACTTGAGCGGAAGCGCGACAATCCGGCACAAGGCGACGCTTCAGTCAGACGCGACCAAGCGCAAAAACGAAAACGGGCACCCAAAGGTGCCCGATATTCTCGCGGTCAGGATAACTGTATTCAGCGTGCGCGCTTGCGCTTCTGCCCTAAGCCCATTTCCTTGGCGAGACGCGAGCGTGCCGCGGCATAATTCGGAGCCACCATCGGATAATCCGCCGGCAAAGCCCATTTCTCGCGATATTGCTCGGGCGACATATTGTATTGTGTCCGAAGGTGACGCTTGAGCGATTTGAACTTCTTCCCGTCTTCGAGGCAAATGATGTAATCCGGGAAAACCGACTTCTTCGGCGATACCGCCGGCTTTGCAGGCTCCGCCACCACTTCCACTGGAACGGTCCCGACTTTGGTCAGGGCAGTGTAGATGTCGTTGATCAGCCCCGGCAAATCGGAAGCCGGCACGGAATTGTTGCTGACATAGGCCGAAACAACCTCCGCCGTCAGCTCAATGAGTTCACTGTTATCGTTTGCAGGCATGTCACACTCTCCCTTAGATATCGCGATGAGCGGCCCCACAAAGCAAACCCTTCTGGGTGTTGCCGGAGAGCCGCATTCTTTGCGACTTCGCAAGAAAGGCTTTGATAGCTTTTCAGCAAATCCGAATTTCAAAAAACAATCGGATACACAGAAAAAAGGAATCATCGCTCTTCTTTGATGTTTGAATTAAGCCGATAATACAAAGGCTGCAACAGCAACATTCATCATTCGACATCTTTGTTTGTGACACCCGTTTTTTAGATCAACTGTGTTCACGACATGGTGTTCAATCGAAGCGCCAATCTCTCCCTTTCTTGACCGCATCCCCCTTGCCGCCCCCCATTTGCTCGACCATCTTGTCGATGAGCTAAGGGAAATCCGCGATGTCTCCAAAAATCCAACGCAGCAACGCCGAGTGGCGCGATATCCTGACGCCAGAGCAATTTTTCATCCTGCGCGAGCACGGGACTGAGCGCCCCGGGACGGGGCCGCATCTTCATGAGGATCGACCCGGCCTCTATCTCTGTGCCGGTTGCGAGAACCCGCTTTTCATCGCCGATACAAAATTCGATGCGGGTTGTGGCTGGCCGAGCTTCTTCCAAGCCATCAAACCCGATTCCGTACGCGAGATTGAGGATCGCTCGTTCGGCATGCGCCGCGTCGAAATCCGCTGCGGTTCCTGCGACGGACATCTCGGCCATGTCTTTCCGGATGGTCCGCGTCCCACGGGCCTCAGATATTGTATGAACGGTCACGCTCTGCGCTTTGAGCCGATCGGGGAGACGTGATAGGGCGCGTCCCATGACCAAGACGCTGCCTCATCATCTTCGCCCCTTCCCCGCCCTTGAAGCTCGCCGCTCTCCGCGCGCGGAGCGTGCGTCCACGCGCCGCGTCATTCACGGCGTGCCCCTTCAGGATGATTACGCTTGGCTGCGCGCCAAGAACTGGCAGCAGGTTATCGAAGAGCCTGAAAAAGTCCCCACAGAGATCAAGCGCTATCTGGCAGCAGAGAACCGCTACGCTGCGCATGGCTTCCGCGCCGCGCGCCCGCTCCAGAAACAGCTGATTTCTGAAATGCGCGGCCGGATGGTTGAAGACGAATCAGCGCCGCCCTGGAAGGATGGCCCGTGGCTCTATTACGAGCGCTACCGCAAGGGCGCGCAGTATACCCTTTGCTGCCGCAAACCCGCAGACGGCGGGCGCGAGCACATCCTGCTCGATGGCCCAAAAGAGGCACGCGGGGTTGAGTATTTCGATATCGGCGCGACCGCCGTCTCCCCCGACCACACCCTTATGGCTTGGGCAGCGGATCTGACTGGCTCTGAGAGCTACATCATCCGCGTGCGCGACCTCGCAACGGGCCTCGACCAGGATCGTCTTGAGCGCACTTCCGGCGACATCGTCTGGGGTCGCGACGGCACGTTCTTTTATTACATCGAACTCGATCAATCCCAGCGGCCCTACCGCGTCATGCGCCATCGCCTCGGTGACGAGCAAGCGCAGGATGCTGAAATCTTCCGCGAGGCGGATTCGGGCTGGTTTGTCAGCCTCGATCGGACTCAAGACGATCGCTACGGCTTCATTGACATCCATGACCACGAAACCACCGAAGTTTTGCTCCTCGATCTTGATGATCCGCGCGAGGTTCCGGTACCGGTTTTCCCGCGCGTGCAAGGCATTGAATACGAGATAGACCACTATGAGGGCCGCCTGATCATTCGAACCAATCACGCAGACACGGCGGGGACGAAGCACGAGGATTATCGCATCATTGCGATGCCACTCGGCGAAACCGATACTGACAAGGCCGAGGTGCTGGTTGATGAAATCCCGGGACGCGCGATCCAGTCCGTACATGTCCTGAAAGACTGGCTGGTCTGGTCGACGCTCGGTGCAGAAGGTCCGGCCATCCATGCCCGACATTGGCGCAACGGGACGGAACGCAATTTTGTACCACGGGCAGCCGTGGGCGATCTCTCCGGCTCCATTGGCCCGGAATATGAAAGCCAGATTATACGCCTGTCCTTTTCCTCTCCCGCCGAGCCGGAGGTAACCCTCGATCACAATCTCGAAACAGGCGAGGAGATCATCCTCAAGCGTCAAGAGGTGCCCTCGGGGCACGATTCCAGCCGGTATTTCGTCGAGAGCCTCAGCGCACCCGCTGCCGATGGCGAGACAATCCCTGTCACTATCCTGCGCCTTGCTTCCACTCCTGTGGATGGCACAGCTCCCTGCCTGCTCTACGGTTATGGCGCTTATGGCTATGCGATGGATGCCGATTTCGAGACCGATCGTCTTTCGCTCGTTGATCGCGGATTTGTCTATGCCATCGCGCATATCCGCGGCGGCATGGAAAAGGGCTTCCGCTGGTATCGCGAGGGCAAGCGCGAGAAGAAGATCAACTCCTTCCACGATTTCATCACCGTCGCCGATTTTCTGGTCACGAAGGGCTATTCCGCACCGAAACGCATCGTCGCGCATGGCGTCTCAGCCGGCGGTATGCTGATGGGCGGCGTCGCCAATATGGCCGGCGAGAAATTCGCAGGCATTGTCGCGGAAGTGCCATTCGTTGACAGTCTCAACACCATCCTCGACCCCACTCTGCCACTCACTCCGCCCGAATGGGTGGAATGGGGCAACCCGATTGAAGACAAATTGGCCTTCGAGGCCATGCGCGCTTATTCGCCCTACGACAACATCGCCGCGAAGGACTATCCACCGATGTTCATCGTTGGCGGCCTCACCGATCCGCGTGTGACCTATTGGGAACCGGCGAAGTTTGTGGCGAAACTCCGCGCCACGATGACCGGCGGCGGGCCTATTCTGTTCCGCACCAATCTTGGTGCCGGGCATGATGGCGCCTCTGGCCGTTATCGCCAATTGGATGACGTGGCGCGTGTCTATGCTTTCGCGATGGAAGTGACGGGGCTGGGGGCGGAAAAAGCCTCAAGCTAAAACGGCAAGGATGAGCGCCAATTTTCTCGTGCCACCCAGTGTCATTCCCAGCGGCGCTTCAGCGCCGGACGAGAATCCAGTTTCGAACTGATTATGGTTTCCCGCCCGATGCTGCGCATCGTCGGGAATGACGCTTTCAGCCTAACCGTGATCGCGACGAAGAAAGTCTCAGCCCTTCATGCCGCCATCGATGAAGGCCCTGAGATCATCGAGGCTCTTGAAGCGACGATCGACGCCTTCGCCCAGAGCCGTCACCGACCCATCAGAATACATGGTAAAACGCGTGCCACCGCTGTCGTAGGCGCCCACCACTTCGAGCATTTCCAGCGGCGCGAGCGTGGGCTCGTCATCCTGCAGCGCCGCAAGATCGTCATCAGCGATCAGGCCGGGGGTTGACGCTGCGGGTGCTTCAGACACAACATCGTTGGGTTCGTCCGGGCGGTCATCCACGTTGCCTTCTGATGCTTCAACCTCCGAAGGAGCGGGAACCTCCTCAGTCACCACCGCTTCTGGCTCGTCTTCAACGACCGGGGCTCCGCCCTCGCCGGTATCCGTCGCCCCCTCGCTTACGGGTGTGAGGAGTGCGGAATCTTCGGTTTCAACAACAGGCTCGGGTTCCGGAGCCACCACTGCTTCCGAGGCCGGAAACAATGTCGGCTCGGTCTTGCCGATATCCGCGAAAAGATCGCGCTCCAGATCATCGAGGAAACGCTCCTCGGGTTTTGCTGACGATTCGCTCGGCGCAGCTTCGGCACGCGTGACTCCACCGAGAAGCCCACCGGCAACCGCGCCCGCCGCAGCTGCGGCGGCACCTGTTGCGAGGATTGCACCCTTGCCGAGACTGGTCTTTTCTTCCATCACCGGAGCCGAGATCGGGATCTGCGGCAGCGTAACAACAGGCTCGCTCTCAATCACGTGAGGCACAGGTAGAGGGTTTAAGTCTTTGATTTCACGGATTATTGCTTTTCCGACCGAAGCCATGCCAGCCAGCAAACCCGCTCCCACCAGGAACAGGAAAGAGCCGATCAGATAACTGTTGCCGAGATCGGTCGGGATCAGCTGCAACGCGAGGATGAACAGCCACAGGCTGATGAGGAGAAACGTCCCCACCCCGTAGAAAACTGCTTTCATCAACCCCACTCCCGACTGCGTTACTCTTGAAAAATTGAGCTATTTCACCGCTTTAAGGTAAATTTTCCCTTGATTGCAAATTTTGAGGCTCTCAAACCAGCTTTCCCCTCATTGCCTTGCGCCTGTCCGGAGCCTATTTCTCCCCCGTCTGGTGCACCGCACCGGCCCTGTCCTGCCATCCGATTTCCAGAGGTTTCCCATGTCCTTCACGCTGCCGGATCTCCCCTACGCGCATGACGCGCTTCAGCCTTATATGTCGAAGGAGACCTTGGAATATCATCACGACAAGCATCACCTCGCTTACGTGAACAACGGCAACAATCTGCTCAAGGGTTCGGAATTCGAGGGCAAATCGCTCGAAGAGATCGTGACGGGTTCGCACGGCAAGAATGCCGGCCTCTTCAACAATGCCGGGCAGCATTATAACCACATCCATTTTTGGAAATGGATGAAGCCGAATGGCGGCGGTTCAATCCCCGGCAAACTCGAGAAGAAGATCATCGAGGATCTCGGCTCCGTCGAGAAGATGAAAGAAGATTTCATCCAGGCCGGCGTCACGCAATTTGGCTCGGGCTGGAACTGGCTCGCCGTGAAAGACGGCAAGATCGTCGTGATGAAATCCCCGAACGGCGAAAGCCCGCTGGTGATGGGTGCGAAGCCCATTCTCGGCTGCGATGTCTGGGAGCATTCCTATTACATCGATTATCGCAACGCCCGCCCCGCTTACCTCAAGGCCTTCGTTGATCACCTCGTGAACTGGGAATACGTGGCTGAGATGTTTGACGCGGCGGTGAAGTAAGCCGCACTTTCAAGGCTGAAAATGCAAAACGCCGGGGCAACCCGGCGTTTTTTGTTTTCTCGCAGGACAGGAACCAATCAATGCCCGTGGGCATCTTCGTTGATGGTCACGGTCGGCATGTTCGAGAAATCGACCACAACCGGCGTTTTCGCCTTGATCAGCTGGCTCTGATAGGTGCGGATCACGTGCTCGAGGCGGCGGAAGGCTTCCTCGTAACCCGGTGTATCCTTGTGAGCCTCAAGCGGCTTCAGGCAAAAGCCGATGATCTCGCGCGGACGTTCAAAACTGGAATTTGGCATGGTGACTTCCCCCGTGTTGTGGCGCTTTGAAGCCGGTTGTGCAGCGCAAAAACCGCCTCGTCAATCCGCCTTGAGATCAAGGCGCTTATTCAGATTTTGAGAGTTCGTCGAAACGCGCTGGCCTCATACCCGCGTTGTCGCACATCTCAACAAACCGCTGCGAGAGAAAAAACGCGGTTTCCAGCGGCCGGCTGGCCGTTGCTGGATCGAGACGAAGCAATTCGTCATCGACCTCGCCGGGATGGCACATCACGAGATGCCTTCGCCCCGGATGCTTCAGAAAATGCACGAAATCCGAGCCGAAATCGCGTTTCGCATTGAACGCAGAATAGCCGGCAAACCCCTCATTGAGCCGAAATCCCAACGTCTTCATGTGTGGCGCAAACGGCTTCGCGAGGCCCGCGAGCAGCATGGCTTTCGCGACACTCAGCCGCCGCGCCCGTATCGCGCCGATACGATCCACAGGGTCGCGCAGATAGGGTTTTTCTTGCGGATACCGCTTCACCAGCACCTCTGCGAGCACGCGCCGCACGCCGGGCATGGCATGGACATGCTGATGTCCATCGATGAAATCGGGCATGCGACCGGTTCGCTCCTCAAAGGCCGAGAGCTGCGCCTCCAGCTCTGCCGCAATCTCCAGACGCGGCAGGCGGCTCAGAGCACCACCGCGCAAAACCACCGGCAGTTTCGGCAATTCGCCGCTGGGCGCGAAGCGCGGCATCACGGTGAGGGGCGCGCCACAGGTGAGGTTGAAATGCAAGCCAAGATCGGCCCGGCCGGTAAAGCTTCGCAAGTCAGGCGCCGCAATCTTCCAATGCGGGCGATTGGTCATCGCACCCGTGGCGCTGATGCGCCCGGCTTCCAGCAACGCCAGAATTCCGCGCGTCACTCCCGGCGTCATCGCGTAATCATCAGCGGTGAGCACGAAGCCTGCCATTGGGTTTCCATTCATTAGCAGCGTTCTATCAACCGCAACTTGTTCCAGAGGGCTTCACGTTATGGCGCGGATCGTTCAGAAACATCTCCCGGATCAGGCTTTCAAGCCTTTATCCACCAGTGAGGGCGCGCGAAAGCCATCTGCAAGGCGCGAGAG
>JBOFZC010000265.1:0-16140 GCA_051654985.1 Rhabdaerophilum sp. | reverse complement strand
CGCCCGCGATCAATCGCCGGGGGCTCAGAACTCAGGCCGCCCAGGCCATCGCGTTCGGCCACAGCCAACCATTGCGCAAACTGCGTCGGGATCGTCATCGATCGTTGCTCCAAACCTTAAGGAATTTCAGTACCCGGCGGGCCATCCCACCCGCCGCCGCCCGGCGGGCCGGAGCCGCCCACGCCGCCGCCCGCGCCCGCGCCGTCGACGGTGGTCACGTATCCGATGAAGTGGCGATCAGGGTTGGTCGCCGAGAAGTAGGCATCCTCCGGCGTGGCGGTCGCGGCGAAGGTCACCGCTCCGCCTGCCCGGTCGGCGTCGTCGTAATAGATCAGGCGCGTCACCGATTCGGGCAGCGCAATCACCCCGCCGGTCACGGTGACCTCCCGCCCGCTGGTGTAAACCCGCGTGTGCGTCGGGATCGTCACCTCAACCACTCCGCCACCGAGCGCCGCCTGCGTGATGTTCCCGGCGAGGCCAACGGTGTAGCTGCTCGAAATCTCGATCGTCGCAAAGCCCGGCGGGTTCTGCGCACCCGAAGCGATCTTGTCGCGCTCCTCCCCGGTCTGGCCGAGCGCGGGGGTGGGCGGCGCGGTGCCGGTGCGTCCGAGCGCGAACGCGTGCTTGGCAGCGGTCTCGGAAACAAACGTCAGCGTGGTCGTCATCGTCGCCGGGTCGAACTGGCGCGACAGGATCACTGCGTCGTGATCTAGCCCCAGCTCGGGCAACACCAGGCGCAGACACTCGCCCGGGCGGTACGCGCGCAGGCGCGGCATCACGGTGAGCGTGATCGGCGCCAGCTCGCGCGTGTTCCACAGCCAGTACGTCACCAGCTGCGCCGCCTGATTGAGCCCCTTCACGAAGTTGAGCGGCACTTCCTCGGTGCGCGGCTCGCCGTCCTCGGCCACGAAGGCGGGCACCGAAATCGCCGCCGCCTGCGTCATCTGCCAGTTGTGTGCGGGCGAAAGGTAGCGCGCGATCACGGTGTTGAGCCGGTCGCGGTAGCTTTGCTGCGCGGTGACTTCCTGCGGTCCCTCGGCCAGATCGGCCTCGGTCACCGTGTCGAGCGCCACGCGCGGGCGGTGCCAGTGGAAGCCGAGCACCGCGCCCGCAAACAGCGGTTGCCCGCCGCCCGCGATGCAGATGTCGGTGAGGTTGGCCCAGCGCCGCTCGGGCTCGTTCGCCGCACCTTCGTAGGCCACCCCGAACATCGCCCAACCGTTGGCCTCACAGTCGTTGGCCCAGGCGGCGACGCCCTCCCAGTCGATCCCCTCGGCGGGCAGGCCGACGCCCATCACCCGCTTGCCGTTGACGTAGCGCCCGAAGGCGTAGGTTCCGGCGTGCAGCGCGGGGTTCTCGGACCACTCGTAAGTCGCTTCGTCGCCGAGCCGGTGCGCGCCGACGCCACCGGGCTGCGTCGAGTCCTTGCGCGGGTCGTAGACCTTGACCCACTTGGCCAGCACGCCCTCGACGGGCAGGCCCGAGGCAAACCGCTCGCCGTCCTTGTCGAACTTGTGGCCCCAGGCGATGGCCGCCGTGCTCGACAGCCGGTGCGCCGCCGTCCAACCCGGTGCGGGCGCTTGCAGCGGCGGGACGAGCGCGGTGTCCGGACGCGCACCGAGCCGGGTGTCTGTGCCCAGGAAACCATTGTACCACGCGGGCACGTTGCCGAAATCGACCTGCGGCACGATCGGCCCCTCGATCGGCCCGGCCACGCTCAGCGTCAGCACGTGCAACAGGAACGGGTTCTTGACCTTCTTCAGCGTCGGCCCGTACCCCGTGCGGTGCCGCATCACGCCTGAGAAGTATCCCTCGCCCATGACGTAGGGGCTGGGCGGGTCGACTGCGATCAGCGTCTCGGTGACAGAGCCGCGCGCAGGCGGCGGCTTGGTCAGCAGGTTCGCGCCGATCGACGCCACCGCCGCCACCGCCGCGGCAATCGCCGCGATCCCCTGCCCGCCGGGGATAATCGCGGCGACACTGGCGACCACTCCGGCCACCTTACCCACCGTCCGCAGAACCTTCGCCATTTCAGCAGCCCCCGGTCCGCAGGGCCGCAAGGGCGACTGCCCGCCCGCAGCTGCTCGGGCGCAAGCCCGAGACGCAGCGAGGACGCCGGCGCGGAGGCGTGGGCGCAAACATCAAAGCCGCCAAGCTGCGGTGACGCTGCCGAGGTCGATGTCCATCACCGCCATCAGAAACGAATCGGGGTGCCAGCCTGCGAACTTGCGCGGTGCGACGTTGATCACCACTGCGTCGAGCCCGAGAGCGTTGGCTTCAGGGTCGCCAGGGATCACCGCCAGATCGCCGAGCCGCATCTCAGCCGGAGCGATCCGGGGCAGCAGGGCGTCGAGCAGCTCGGTCACGCTGGCGAACCCGCGTGCGTCCATCTCGCGCTTGGCTCTCAGCGCAGAGCGCAGAGGGGGCAGGCGGGGCGGGTTGTGCCCCATCGCCTTCATCTGGAATCGCGCCATGTGCAGGCAGGTCGCCTGCCGCCGCCAGTCGAAACTCCGTGCCTGAAAATGGGCAAGCGTCTTCGCCGTCGCGCGGCGGCGACGCTCAAGTTCGGGCAGGCGGCTCACTGGCGGGCTGCCTGCAACGCGGCGTCGAGCACCCCGGAACCGAAGCCCGAAGAGCCTCCGCTGCCGCCCGCCACCGCCGGACTGGCGACGCCCCACGCGGTCGGCACGCCCAGCCCGGTCGCGTTGTCGTGGCCCAGCTCTCCGGGCCAGATGCTCTTGTGGAAGTTCGGCGACTGGGTGTTGCCGATGTTGCCGGCGAACAGCCGCTCGGCGGTGGAGACGATCGTGTTGGCCAGCGACCGCTCCCCGCGCCCGACGCCCAGCGTGGTCTGATCGACCTGGCCGAGGAAGGTCAGCTCGGGCGTGCCCACGATCAGGCCGGTCGCGGTGTCGTACTCGGCGATCCAGAACTTGGCCGAGGCGCGCTGGAAACCCGGCTGCGAAAGCAGGCCCGCCGCACTGGTAGACGGCGGCTGAAAGGTGATGTTGAGAGCGGGCACTTCGTTCCCGACGCCCTCGGTCAAAGGCTCGATCGAGCCGATGTTGCCGAACACGTCGTCAGCGCTGAGGTAGGTCTCGCCCGCGAAGGTGAAGAACCCACCGTCGCACAGCCGCACCACACGGGTGGGGAAGGCAATCCGCGCGAGGCCGGTGATGCCCAACATCACGCGTATTCCTCGATGGCAAACCCGAGCTGCACCAGATGATCGACCCGCAGCGTCCAGTCGGTCGTGTCGCCGTCGACGAAGCCATCGATCATCGGCTCGGCGGCGTGGATCGCCGCGCCGTCAGGGAACGGAAAGCGCAGCATCGGCGCGATCGGCAGCGCCGCGCGCCCGTCCGCGCCCACCATCGTCGAGGCCGCGACGTTTTGGAGGTAGTGCCTGCCGCCGCCAACGACGCTGAGCCAGCTGCCTTCCTTGAACACGTGGCCGACGGTCGCCCCGCGCAGGTTGAGCGTCGTGCCCGCCTGCCCCGCACCGTCGACCACCGGCGCGCCGGGATTGCCCTGGCTTTCCAGCAGCGGGAACGGCACGCGCAGCCCGGCCGACTTGGCGCGGATCAGCCGCGACACGAACGGGCGCGCCTCCGCCGCCGTCATCAGTGGGTAGGAGAGCGCAACGCGGTAGCGGGCGCCGGGCCGGTTGACCCGCACTGTCGCCCCGCCCAGCGCCGCGCGCAGGTTGATCCCGAAATCGAGCAGCGCCGCCTCCGCGCCGTTGGGGCCGGGCCAGTCAGGCAGTTCGATCATCGCCCGATCCGCCTGCTGCCACGCTGCGCGAGCCGCGCCTGAGCGACGGTCGCCCCGCCGTCCATGATCGCAGGTGCTGCGCTGGCGACGCGGCGATCGACGAACGCGGTGACATTGCCGTTGCGCGGGTCAACGCCGACGGTGACGTGCAGCCGGCCGGCGCCGTCGTTCGCGGCGCGCAACTCATGGTTCGGCACCACCCGGCTGCCGCGCGGGGCGGCGAGGATTTCCGGCCCGCGCTCGCCCACCATCATCAGCCCGCCAGGGTGGAAGGCGGTGCCGTTGGCGTTGCCGGGGATCTTCGACAGGAAGGATTGCACGCCCTTCCCAAACACCCCGGCCCCGCCGAGAGTCGTCCCGATGCCGAGCAGCGCGTCGAAGATGTCGAAGACATTTCCGCTCTTGAACCCATCCACCAAGCTGCGGAGTTGGCCCGAGACCCTCTCAACCATCTGGCCGAAAGTGTCGGCAATGCGGACGGTCTGGACCTTAGCAGCATCAGCCAACTTGCCGAACTGCGCCTGCGTCTCTTCGAGCTGCTTGCCGAAATCGACCAGCGGCCCGGTGCTGAGCAGGCCGGTGGACACTGAAGCCGAACCCAAACCCTGAGTGCGCGAGCGAAAAAACTCACCATCAAGCCGCGCGATGGCTGATGCTTTCGAACCTTCGGAAAGGCCCAGGCGATTGATCAACGCCAGCTCTTCAGCCTTCCTGCGCGCCGCCGCCATCTCCGGAAACAAGCGGTCTAGCAGGGCGAGCCCGTCCGCAGCCATCTGGCGGTTGGCCTCGGTCACGTCCTTTGCAGCCTTCTTGGCTGGCACAACCATCACCGCCTGCAGCCTGGCGAACTCAGCCGCGATCCCGTCGACCATGTCGGGCACGTAGGAATTGCCCACCACCGCGTCGTACATGTCGAAGAAGAAGCCGGTTACCTGCTCGATCTTGCGGCCAAGCCAGTTGAAGACCTCGCCCAGCTTTTCCTGCAGCCAGAGCTTCGCGCCGGTGTAGAGGCCCTTGATGTAACCGACCATCTCGGGGAACAGCGCGGTGACCGTGCGCCCCAGCGTCTCAGCAATCCCGACCACCAGCTCGCCCGCCGCCTGCCACGCGCCGGAGAAGTCACCCGCCAGCACCCGCGCCACGATCTGGAGCACGTTGCCAATTGCCTCGAAGGTGCCCGCGAAAATCTCACCGGCGGCGTTGACAATCCGGATCAGATTTTCGCCAAGCGTTTCGAGCACGAACCCGCCGAACTCAGCCAGCACCGCTCCAGCACCGCGCACGCCGTCACCGAAGCCGCCCTGCCAAAGCTCCGAAAGCGCCGTGCCCAACTGGACGGCGTAACCGCCGATCACCGTTGCCAGCTCAGTGAAGCCTGCGACGAACTCGCTCAGCCCGGCCTGCGCCGAAGCAAGGTCAATGCCCAGCGTGTCACGCAGCCAGGTCGACACAACCGCGCCGACCCGCTCGACGATCGGCACGATCTCGTCCCAATAATACCAGAGCGCCACCGCCGCGGCCACGGCGGCAACCGGGGCAGCAATCGCGCCCAGCGCGGCGGCAAGCGTGTTGAATGCGAGGCCGAGGAGTGAGACGACAATCGGCGCACCGCCGATCGCAGCGATGATCCCTGCGGAGGCGCTCACCATCGCGCCGATCCCGACGATCACCGGGCCAAGCGCAGCGGCGATAGCGCCAAAGGCAATCACGCCGGTCTGGATTTCGGGGCTGAGCTGGCTGAAAACATCGACGATCCCCGTGATCGCATCGAGCAGCGGCGGGAGCAGAGGCAGCAGCTTCGCGCCGATGTCCTCCTGAAACTGCGCGAAGCTCTGCGCCAGCGCCGCGCCAGGGTCAGCATCGCGCGCGGCCTTGGCCGATCCGGCAAACTGGGTTTCCAGTTCCTTCAGGATGATCCGCTGCGCCGCCGCGACATCGCCCGTCTCAACCAGACTGGCAATCATCGCCTTCTGTTCTTTGGAGAATTGAATGCCCGCCTTGCTCAGCGCGCCAACGCCCTTGATCGGGTCGTTGAGTGCCTTGCCGATCTGCAACGTGGCGCCTTTGAGGTCGCCGTCCATGCGCGTCGCCAGATCAAGCGCCGCCTGCTGCGCGCGGTCGAACTCCGTGCCCGCGACCTTACCAAAGGTCAGCAGGTTAGCGGTGACACTTCGCAGGATTTCGTCGTCGTCGTAGAGCGACTTCTTCATCTGGCTCGACGCCAGCGCCTGCAATTGCTCCGAGGTCCGCCCCGCCGCCCCGCCCATCGATGCGAGCGCGGCGTTGACCTGCCCCAGCGCGTCGGCGCTTTCCTGCGCCGCCTTGATGCTGGCGGCGGCGATACCGAGGATCGGCAGGGTCACCGCCAGGCTCATCTTCTGTCCGAAGTCGGCGATCTCCTGCCCGCGCCGCTGGATCGCCTTGGTGGTCTTCGCAACGTCGCGTTCAGACCGGGCAAGACCTTCCTGCAAAATGCCATGCTCGACAGCGAGCCGGATCAGCAGCGAACCGATCTTGATCGCCATGCCGCGTCACCCTTCCACTTTGGTAATCGTGATGTTCGCTCCCCGCGCCTGCGCATCTTGCAGGGCGAGGATCATGTCGCGCACGGTGCGCTTGGGCCGGGGCCGAACCTTGGCCAACCAGTCTTCCAGCGGGGCCAGCTTCCCGCCGCTGGCCATCACCTGCATCTGCGCCGCGAGCCACTGGACCGCGACCTGCTCTTCAATCGCAGACTGGCGCGCCTTGGCGTCAGCCCGCATCGCCGCGCCGAAGCTAGCCGGGGTCTGGTGCCAGAACTCAGCCTCTGTCCGCCCGGAGGCGAGCCAGCGGCCAAGCAGGTCTAGCCATTGCTGGCGGCGGCTTTCCGCTGTCTCCGGTTCGGGGTCTGCACTTTCGCGTTTCCCTCACCTTCCTCCATCTTGGAGGTGTCATAATCCAGACCGCGAAGAATAGCCCAGGTCACAAGCTTCTGCGCCTCAGAACGGCCCATACTTTGGATAATTTCGCCTACCTTTTCGATCGTAACATCATGCTCGTAAGAAAGAGCATGAAACAGAACCAATCGAGTGGTTGTGCTTTTGATGCCCTTCAGCACGGTCAACAATTTTTCAGGGTCTTTGCGTTCCTGCTCGTCCAGCTGGACTAGGTAAGGGCTCACAACCGTGTAGAAGCTTTCGCCGGTTTCATCCTCGATTGCGCAGGTCGCGTTGAAATCGAAGCGGGCGATCCATTCTTGGCCGAGCGCGGTGAACCGCTTTTCATCCAACCGGCTCATTACGGCGCGTCCGTGATCGCGGCGGCGTCAACCGGCTTGAGCATGATCTCGAAGGTCCGCTTGGCATCCTTCGGGTTCATCCGCTTGAGGTTGTAGAACAGGCCAGTGCCATCCACGTGATAAACGTCAGCGCCTTCCTTCAGGACGATGCGATAGACCAGCGGCTCCTGCGAATCGTCCGCCGCCTGCAGCAGCGCATCAGACGCCGAGTTGATGACGTAGTTGCCCCGGATCGTCACAGGCACGCCGTCCTTCAGCGGGAGCTTCTTCCATTCCTTGAATTCTTCGGTGTCGAAGTTGGAGGTTTCGTAAAGCTCGCGCTCGTTGCCGGTCGGCAGTTCCGGAATGTCATCGACCTGCCCAACCTTGGTCAGGCCCGTGCCGGTGTTGATCCACAGCTCGGAGCCGTGGCCGTGGGTGGTTTTCGAAAGTGCCATGTTGGGCCTCCTAGTTGTGCCAGATGATGAGGTCAGTCCGCTCGCGGCAGATGCGTCCGCTTCCGGTTTGCTCGGCGTCCGATCCGCCGTTATCGACAAAGCTGCGCAGGAACGTCACCGCACCCACCTCCGCAGACGGGGCGAGCGCGGCGATAACCGCTTCGAGCAGCGCAGCGGCCTGGTTCTTCGTGCGGGCGAGGCAGTTGATCTGCACCCGCGTTCCGCGAAAATCATCGAAGCCGTCATGCGTTTGCGGGCGATCATCAGTGATCGTCTGCAACATGATCGCGGGCAGCGGCGCGTCAGGCGCGCGGTCATCCCACTCGATATTCTCGCCGACCAGGCCGAACACCGTCAGGTCTTCCATCAGCCGGGTGACGACTGCCGCTTGCCAGCTCACCCGCCACCCCTGCGCCGGGCAAGCCGCGCGGCAACCTTCTCGATCTCGGGCATCGCCGCTTCGCCGAACCGGCGGATAGTGGCCTCACCCTCGGTGTCGAAGCCGCGGCGAAAGGCAGGATTGGCTGGCTGCGTCGGCGTGCCGAATTCATCCATAACCGAGACACCAGCCACACCCGGATCACGGTAGGTGCCACCGCGTCCACGATTGGAGCGGGTCTTGCGCGTGACGATCTTCGCGGGTTGCTCATTCGAATCGACGCCGATCACAATGCCGAATTCGGGGCTATCAGCCCGCTCGCCCTTGGCCGCCGCCATCTTGACCGCGCGCTTGTAATCACCTTTGTCGAGCGAGACGCCGTCGCGGATCTTCTCCAACATCGGCTTGCCCGCCTTGCGCAACGCGCCGCGCAATGCGGTCTTGATGGCCTTCGGCTCGCCCAGCTCACGCAAGGCGGCCTGCAAATCCAGCAGGCCATCAACCTCGATGCGCATCAGCCCAGCGCAACCCCCGCGTCGAGCAGGCTCAGCTTGAGCACGCTGGTCGAAGCCGCAATGCCGACGATCTGAGGGAAGTCGCCCGTCTCCAGATCGCCCGCCGGCATGATGCCACCCGGCGTGTCGGAGAGGTAGTACGTCGCGCCCAGCGTCAGCACCGCGCCCAGCGAAACCTCGCCGCCGCTTTGCACCGTGATCGGCTGACCGGCCGCCGCGCCGTTGAGCGCGATGCCGCCAGCCTTGCGGATCACCGCCGAGGCATTGTCCGAATCCGCGAGCTTGTAACGATTGTCGGCGGGGTCGAGGTAAGCCATCTGCCCAGCATTGATCGCCACCCCGGCCAGGCCAGACGCTTTGGTGCCGCCGCGCGAAACCACGTTGGCGGGGGTGATGGTAAGATCGGCCATTGCAATTGCTCCTGTCAGGCGGCCAAGTGCCGCGAATTTCGATTATCCGGCCCCGGATCGAGTCCAGGCCTCGCCGGTCCCTTCGACCAGCAGTTCGATCCCGCGGCGGCGCATCTTCTCCACCTCACGCGGCGGTTCGGTCAGATCGTAACGCTGGCCATTGAAGGCAACCGCGTCGGCGCCCGTCAGCGTGTTCACCACCGAATCGCGGCGCAGCCAGAGCGAGAACCGACCGACACTCCGCCGCGCATCGGCATCAACCTGCTCGCCGCCCGCACGCGGCATCCGCGAACAATAACGATAGCCGAGCAGCACCCAGCTCTCGACCCGCTGCGTCCCGTCATGCGTCAGCACCCGGCGCAGCAGCGCCAGCTTGACATCAAGGCGACCGGCTTCGAACGCCATCAGATCACCGGGATCCGGTACTGCGCGCAAAGCTGCCGGAACCCGAGCGGGATCTCGCCCGAGATCGTGCCGGTGATCACCGTCTCGCGGTGCAAGAACAAGTGCGCCATGAACATCCGCGCCGCCTGCACCAGGGCAGGCGGCGGCGTCGGGAACCCGGCGTTGACCATGATCTCCACCCCGCCACCAACGCCCGAGGGTAGGGCGCGGCCTGGCTTCAACCCGATCGTCCCGCGCCGGATCACGCGCCAGTCATCATGCGTGCCCTCGACCGCGTTGCCCTGCTGATCCAGCCAGGTGATAGCGGTGATCGCGGTCACCGGCCAAACCCCAAGGTCAAGCGGGGAGGGCAGGCATTCGATCCGGACGGTGACATCCTCCACCGGCCCAAGCCGCACGCCGCAATACCGCTCGACCATGTCGATCGCGGCATCGCGATAAGCGCGGATCAGATCGTCGTGATCATCCTCCAGCACCGCCAGATGCGCCTTGCATTCGGCGAGCGGCAGGATGGTCTCGGTGTAATCATCAGGCAGAGCGAGCGGCGTCAATTCGAACTGCATGTCGCCCTCGCTCTGGTGGTGGTGGGGAAGGGAACGGGGCCGGAGTTGGGGCTCCGGCCCTGCCAGTGCAATCAGACGATCTGATCGACCGAGGCAGCGTCGCTTGCGCTTGCCACATCCTTGCGCGGATCAAGGCCGAGCACGATCCCGCCTGCGTCCGAAGTCGCAGTCCCGACCGTCATGGTCAGGCGAACGTGCGTAAAGCCGTTATTGATGTCGATCTCGTCAGCGAACAGGTTGATGAGCGACTGCTTGTTACTGTCAGTACCCGCCTGAGTGAGCTGGGTGATTGCCTTGCCGGGGATGTCCTTGGCACCTGCGCCAGCGCCCGAGGTGGCCTGTTCAAGCTTGCCATCGAGGGTGGCGGAAGTGCCGAGGTCGCCTGCCTGCACGATCGCCATGATCGCGCCAAACTTGGCCATGTCGACCCAGCCCGAACTGACGGCACCCGCTGCATAAGCGTCGGGATCGATATTCGCCAAAACCGCAACGCGGTCGGACGGAATGACGTTGGGATTCATGATGCTTCTCCTGAAGTCGAGAAAACGGGAAGGCGAGGGGGGCGCACTGCAGCCCCCTCAGGATCAGGCGCGCGCCGCCAGAGCCACAAAGTGCGACTTGGTGCCGGGGCCGTTGGCCGGGGTAATCGGTGCCGAAAGCACCGGCTGACCGCCAACACGGAAGATCCAACGGAACGCCCGGACGTTGTAATCGAAGAACAGGTGAATGCTCTCCTGCAGGCTGATGCCGTTGGCCTTGCGGAACGCCTCGTAGCCCATCGGATTGATGAACTGGAGGTCGCCAACGTCGCCGAGGGTTTTGCAATGCTCAGAGAAAATCAAAGGGCGACCAAGGATCGAGCCACCAGGGCCGACTTGGTAATTCGGCTGCCAGAGCGGCTGACCGTTCTCGCTTTCGAGCACCATCAGTTCGGGCAGCGTGTCGCTATTGGCGAGGAAGACGCCCTGCTGCGGCGTCAGCATTCGAGAGAACATCTTGGCAATGTTCTTGGCAACTATAGTGTCCGCCGGCTGACCGGCTTCCTTGGCCACCGAAACCAGCGCACTCGAGGTCATCCAGCCCTGCGGCTTGCCAACCCCATCACCGTTCATGAAGGCATCGACCACGGTCCAGCGGATCGCAGCTGGTGCCTTGCGGGTGAGATAGTTTGTCAGACGCGGCGCATCTTCGAGCAGCTCTTCGCTCGCGTTGACGAAGGCGTAAATTTCGTTGAGCGAGGTTTCACGCGGGGTGAGGTCGATTTTGCTGGCGGTCATCTGATCAGATTCGCTGCGCCAGTAGGCCTGCACACCATTGGTACCCCACGGAGTGGTTTCGTCACCGAGGCCCTGCACCTTGTTCTTGCTGGTCGGCTCGGGCATGATCAGGGCCATGATCTCATCGCTGTCGCCGAACACCAGGTCGACGATTTCTTCGCGGAATTCGGCCGGCACAAGGAAACTGCCCGCTGGATCGCCCTGCTCGGTGTGAACATTGGTCGGAGCCGAAAGGCGATCATCCATGCGGAAGTTGGCACCCGCCTGCGGATTGGCCTGACGAACCGCCATTGCGAATTCACCAAGTGAGCGGAACCCGTCATTCGACGGGCCAGCGTTGCGCGGTTGCGCCGGGACGGTTTGCGAAGCGGTGTCCGGAACGGAAACCGGGTCAGCACCGATCGAAGCCTGCGCCGCCGCCAGCGCCTCAGCGCGCTTGATGTTGGCCAGTTGGCGATCAAGCGCCTTCTGGTCTTCAGCCTGCGCCGCTTCTTCTTCGGCGGTCAGGTCGCGGTTTTCGGTAATTGCGGACTGCAGCCGCGTTTCCATGCGCGCAGAGGTGTCACGCGCTTCCTTCTTAAGCAGGGCGAGGTTCATAAAAGTCTCCTAGTTTGCCCAAGGGCGCGTGCGCCCACAAAAAAAGCGCCCGAAAGCGCCGGTTCACACCCGTCAATTACGGGAATTCAGATAGAGGCGATCTGCCTTTGCAGGGCGGCGCGCTGGCGCATGAGTGAAAGGCGAGCGCGCGGCGTCGAGTACTTCGAGATGGCCTCGCGCAGCGTCAGCACGCCGTCAACCATGCCGCGCTCAGCAGCACGCCGCGCGCTAAAAACCTCGCCAGTGCCGTGAACGCTAGGCACTTCACCAACTTTCATTCCGCGCCCGCGCGCAATGGCTACATTGAAGGATTCAGCCATTTCATCGATCTCCGCCTGCATCTCGGCGCGGTCTTCGTCAGACAGCGGACCATAAGGATGACCGGCGACCTTCTTCGGGCTGGACGCGATCAGGGTGGTTTTCATCCCGATCTTTTCTTCAAAGCCCGAAGTGTCTGTGTGACCAGCGCGTACGCCGACCGAGCCCACCTGCCCACTCGGGGTCACGTAATAAGCGCTGGCCTGCGTTGCGATCCAGTGCGCCGCAGAGAATGAATACTTGTCTGCAACTGCCACCACTGGCTTTGCCTGTCGCGCTTCGAACACAGCATCGCCTGCCTCTTGCGTTCCCCACACCAGGCCACCCGGTGACATGATCTTCAAAATGATGGCGCCAACCCGATCATCACTTGCGGCCTCTCGCATCTGATCGGCAAAGCGCTCGGTCGATGTGCCGCTGTAACTGCCATTCGGTGTAAGCGGTCCATTCAACGGTACGACTAGGATCGCGCCTTCGCGCACCGGATCAGCCTGACGCGGTGCGGCGGCGCTGGCGCCTGACAGCAGCGTTATTAACCCCGCAGGCAGCTTCGCGCTCAGGCTTTCCTGCTGCAACAGATCCGCCAAGGCCTCCGGCTGCATTGCCCAGATCGCGCGGTTTGCTGCAAAATCACGAAGCATCATCATCTCCAGTCACATCTTGCATGAGCGAAACAACCAGAGCCGAGGCTTGATCTTGCGGCGCCGTCGCGCCGCCGCTGGCACTATCAGCGGCCCGGTTGCTGTTGAGCGGTTCGCGCGGATCATCGGCCCACGCCTCGGGATGGCGCGGCAGGCCAAACCAGCCTTCGCGCAGGTCATTGACCGAATGTGTCCCCGCAGTCCGCGCCAGCACCGCATTACGGAACTGAGTGGCACTGTCGCCGCGCAGTAGACCGTCGAGGTTCATCTTAAATTTCCAGCGCTTGCGCTGGTCTGGTGTCATCAGCCGGTTGCGAACGGCCTGCTCAATCCGCCGCGTCCAGGGCCTGATCGAGTATTTCACGAAATCGAGCGCCTCCTGCTCATGGTTTGCCTTGGCGCCACTGTCTTCGCCGATAAGAGACTTCGGGATATGCCAGTACCGCGCCAGTTCAAGCGTCCGCTGCTTGATCAATTCGGCCAACTGCGAATCGGTATTGTTTGAAGCGACATCCTTGAACGTCAGACCCTGCTCCAGCACCGGGATCTTACCACTGCGCCAACCGCGCACCGATGTCTTGAGCCGCTCGATTGCTTCCTCGGTCAGCTTGTCCTCAGTGGTCAGCAACCCAGCAAGCCGCGCGCCATTCACAAAAAAGTCGCGGCCCTGCTGCTCAAGCGCCAGCGCAAAATCGATCTGCCCCTTGGCCATCTTCCACGGCGTCAATGGCTTGGCGGCACTATCAGCCAGCCCCGCAAACCAGAACAACTGTTGCGGGCGCAGAACATAACTAGGCCCACGTTCTGGCATGTAGGTGATCTGGAAATAGCGATCTTCCCAGTCAACCTCGGTGCGCAGCGGCGCAAGCGGCCACATAACAACGCCACCGAAAGGCTCAGCAACCACCTCAGAATAAGACACTCCGGCCAACGTCGCGCGAAACGCCATCGAAGACCAGAACTCATCGCCGGTCTGGAGATAGTTTGGCGCGTCGACCACCATCTCGCTGATAGGCATCTCAGGATCGTGCCGACCCCCTATGTCGCGAAATTCACGCGGCAGGCTTCCGACGATTACAGCAATCAGGCTGGTGCAGAAATAGACCGCCGACTGCTTGGCGGCCTGCTCCGCGCGCTGCGTATGCCCTCCAGCGGCGGCAATCGAATCCCAGAACTCATCTCCGAACATGCGTTTCTCTGCCACATTCGAAGGAGAACCCGTCGACATCGAAGCGCCAGCCACCGGACGAGGCACGAGCGAAAGCGATCGCCCAGCCTGCGCCGCCCACATAGCCTCATTGGCCGCCGCCTGAGGCGAAAGTTTATAGCCAGCGAGGCTCATATAATCAGCATACCCCGCTGCTCATAAACCGACTCCCGCGCACCCCCCGCTTCGGGGTTGCGCTCCATCAGCTTGATGGCGTTGAACATGGCGATCAGCGGGTCGATCTTCGCCTTACCCGCGACCTCTTTGGTGATGTAGACCGCATTGCCGCGCTGCTCGGCTTTGGCGTTGCCGACGCACCAGGCGAACATGGCGCTGCCATCATGCTTCATCGTCCCGTCGCGCAGCTTGCGCTCGGATGACCACACAGCACTCGAAAGCTTGAACCCTTGCCCGATCGAGATCAGGTGATCTTCAGTCACACCCACTTCGACCAGCGCGTCGATCAAACCGCCCACCGCCAGCGGGTCAAGCCCGACAGCGTGCTTATCTGGCAACAAGCCAGAAGCCACCACCTGGGCGACGATCCCCGCTGCTTCCTCAAGATCCTGCGTCGCGCTGTCGCACAACGTAAGCTTGCCCTCGGCCTCGAATTCCTCAAGCCGCGGCGCGATGTCCTTGCGCAGGTCGAGCACTTCGCGAACACACCAGGCCCGCGACCAGACCAGCCAGTGGCCAGTCCCGCGTTCGCGCCCAGCTACTGCCAGGCCGAGCAAGTCGTCCAGACCCCCGCCATCGATCCCGATCACCGCGACCTCGCAGCGTTCGAGCAGCTGTTCCAGCGTCAGCCCACCCTCAGCCCCGTTGGCCAACCAGTAATCCGCACCCCGCCACCGCTGCGCATGGAGCCCCATGCCGATCTCGATATTGAGATGCTGGCTGGCCCAGCGGGCCAGCTCGGTCACATCCTTCTCGCAGGCCTCGGCAAACTGCTCTTCGAGCAGATCGATCTGCACCGACCGCCCGAGATTGGGCAGCACCTGAGGCCAGATCGCCGGATCACGCCACAACTGCGCCGGGTCGGTCTGCACCGACTCCGGGAATTCATAAAGGATCGGCAGCGTGGTCGCCGCCTTTCCTACAATCCGCCCGTCACGAATGCCGCGCGCCAGATCAAGCTCAGCCTTGAACACCCCCGCCGGAGGGCGGTCGCTTTGCGTCGTAATGAACATCAGGAAGCCTTCCGGCTTCGAAACCAGCCCGCCCCACAACTGCCCGAGCACGCGCTGGGCGTAATGCGTGTTGCCCAGCTCATGCAATTCGTCGACCAGCATCCCCTTCGGGATGACCCCGGTTGCCACCGTCGCGTCAAAGGTCTGCACCTTCAAGGTGCTCTCAGTGACCTGATCGACAATCGTCTTCAAATGCTCGCGCGGATGAAACCGTTGCTTGAGCACTGGATCCGCATTTATCATCCCCACGGCCTGCTCGAAGCCGCGCTGCGCGATTGCCTGCGTCGGCCCGTAAAGCAGATAAGACTGCCTCGGGTTGGGATCCATCAGCAGCGCGGTGAGCATGATGCCCGCCGATCCGGTGGTCTTCGAATTCTTTTTCGGCACCAGGACAAATGGCTTCTTCACCATCCGCCGGCCATTCACCAGCGATCCGAACAAGGCCGCCACAATCTCGCGCTGCCAGTCTCCGGCCGCATCACGCAGCGGCGGGTTGCCGATCACATCGGGCAGCTTCAACTTGTCGAAGATTGCAACCGCGCGATCCGCCATCCGGCGGTCGAGCGGCAGGTCAGGGATCAGGCTATCGCCGCGCGCCAGCCTCTCCTGCCAATCAGGGCAGGCAAACTCCCAACCTGCCACACCATCAATGCGGCTGCGCCGCTCCGGTCGCCGGGTTCAACAATTCATCCCAGGGCGTATCTTTCGCCGCCGTCCGGGCAGACATCTTGCGAACCACCTTCTTGCCGAGCACCGGCTCAGCCCTGCGGCGCTCTTGCGAGCCAACGCGCTTGACCTGGTCCCGCATCCGCATTGACGCGATCAGGTTGGCCAGCAACCTCTCGGCTCCGACATTGCCCTTCTCGGCCCGTGCGTTTAGCCGCGCCAGCTGACGCATCTCAAGCCGCAGCTCCGCCGTGGCACGCATCGCGCACTCGCGGGAATAATGTTTCCGCAACGTCTTGGCGTCGATCCCGATCACGGAAGCCGCATCAGCGTGCGACAGGCGGCGCGCAAATGCGAGCAGCACCAGGTTTGAATTCTCAAGGGTCCAGCGATGCTCAGGTCGCCCACGCCCCTCCTGCGGCGGCAGAACGGGTTGCCCAAACAGATCGAGCCCCAATTCCACATCAGCCACAGGAAAAAACCT
>JBOFZC010000264.1:0-1470 GCA_051654985.1 Rhabdaerophilum sp. | reverse complement strand
TGCGTATCGCGGGCACGGATCGGCGGATATCCTTCGCCGATATCGCCAATCTGCCAGGTGCGAAAAAATCGGCACTGAACCAGACCGGCTCCTTCAAGCCGCCCGAGGCGACCTACCCCAACGGCACGCATGTCGCCGAGGTCGAGATCGATCCTAAAACCGGGGAGGTCCGCATCGCCAATTACGTGATCGTCGATGATTTTGGCGTGACCTTGAACCCCACTTTGCTCGCTGGGCAAATTCATGGCGGGGTCGCGCAGGGGATCGGGCAGGCGCTGATCGAGCATTTTGTGATGGATGAGAATGGGCAAATCCTCACCGCGAGTTTCCTCGATTACGCGATGCCGCGTGCCGGCGACATGCCGAACTTCTCGTTTCAAACCCGCAATGTGCGCTCCACCACCAACATCCTCGGCGTGAAAGGCGCCGGTGAGGCCGGCACGATCGGCGCGGCGCCTGCTGTGATGAATGCCGTTGTCGATGCGCTGCGACGGGAGAAGGGTATCCGCCATATTGATATGCCAGCCACGGCGCAGACAATCTGGAATACCCTGCAAGTCTGATCGTCATAGGGCTGTCATGCCCGATCACAACGATGTGAAGACGATCGAGATTGCGTGCTTGCAAACAAAATTCGCTCGACAGTCGCGTGTTGAGCGGTGAGACTGCGTTGGAACGTCGCATGCTGGAACCTTTGTGGTCAGGCATTCGACGGGGAGCATGTAGCTCCGTTCATTGAGGTTTTGCACGAGGGAACGCGAGCTGCGATCACCTCCGGAAAAGGGAAATCATCCATGCGTCGTCTTGTTCTCGCCGCTTCGCTGGTCGCTATCGGGCTCGGTGCTGCCTATGCGCAATCCAACCCGATCAAGGATCGGCAGGATCTTTTCAAAACCTGGGGTGCTGCTTTGCGTCCGGTTGGACCCATGTTGCGGGGCGAGGCGCCGTTTGAGCTCGCTAGAGTGCAGGATGCCTTGAAAACCATTTCCGAGGGTGCTCCCAAGGTTGCAGCTTTGTTTCCGGCAGGTTCGGGCACTGGCGAAACGAAGGCTTTGCCAGTGATCTGGACAGACAATGCCAAATTCTTGGGACTTTTCACGAAGCTCGAGGCTGATGCCAAGGCTGCTGCAGCAGCCATCAAGGATGAGGCCAGCTTCAAGGCAGAGATGCCGAAAGTGCTCGGCAATTGTGGTGTTTGTCACAACGAGTTCCGCGCCAAGTAAAGCGCATTCACGGTGAGCGAGCCTGTCTCGGCGATGTCCAGGCCATCCCAGATTCAGACCTGGGATTGGCCGACGCGCGCTTTTCATTGGCTCCTCGTGCTTTGCCTGTTCAGCGCCTGGGCGAGTCATAAATTCGCACCAGCCTTCGGTGACTTAACTCTGAAATGGCACCGCTGGAATGGCTATGCCATTCTGGTTCTGTTGGTATTTCGGTTTATATGGGGTTTTGTAGGGTCTTCGACCGCGC
>JBOFZC010000263.1:0-2335 GCA_051654985.1 Rhabdaerophilum sp. | reverse complement strand
AACTGATCATAAGATGCCTTCTGAACCTCAATCAGGTTCGGCATCTCGATCGCTTCACGGATATTTCCGAAGAACTTCCGGATCCGCTTCCGCCCCACAAGGGTGTTAGAGCCCTTACCCGACGGAGCTGTGATCGCCTGCGCCATCTCGATCCTCGCCTATCATCCAATGGTCAAAACATTCGGCCGAAGGGCTTGCGCCGCTGCTCCGCGGCAAGCCCTCGGGCTGAATGTGCGGCTCCCCTGCGGCCACCATGGCCCCAAGACGCCAAAGCCCCGCGCGGGAAAGCTCCCGCGCGGGACAGATTTCAAACTCGCCCGGAAACGGGCATCAAGCTCACTTGATCTCGACCTTGGCGCCAGCCGCCTCGAGCTGCTTCTTGAGCTTCTCGGATTCGTCTTTCGACACGCCTTCTTTGACGGGCTTCGGAGCGGCTTCCACCAGATCCTTGGCTTCCTTCAGGCCGAGGCCGGTGATGGCACGGACTTCCTTGATGACTTCGATTTTCTTGTCGCCAGCAGCGGCAAGAACAACCGTAAACTCGGTCTGCTCTTCAACAGGAGCAGCGGCAGCACCACCCGCGCCCGGGGCAGCAGCAACAGCCACAGCAGCGGCGGCGGAAACGCCCCACTTCTCTTCGAGCATCTTGGCGAGCTCGGCGGCTTCGAGAACGGTGAGGTTGGAGAGCTCGTCAACGAGCTTCGACAGATCGGCCATTGTATGGTCCTCTCAAACTGGGTTTCGTTTCAATCGTCGGGTTCAGGAGCGGCAATGGAACATCAGGTTCCCGGCCGTTCCGGTTCTCAGGTGTTTTGACGTCAGGCCGCCTGATCGCGGTTGGCATACGCCCCGAACACGCGCGCGAGTTTCGCGGCGGGTGCGGTCGAAACCTGTGCCAGCTTGGTTGCGGGAGCCTGGATCAGGCCCACAAGCTTGGCGCGCAGCTCATCGAGCGACGGCATGGTGGCAAGCGCCTTCACACCATCAGCGTTGAGTGCTGTCCGGCCCATCGCGCCGCCAAGGAGCACAAGCTTGTCGTGCTCTTTCGCAAAGGCGACAGCCACTTTCGGGGCCGCAACCGGATCCTGCGAATAGCACAGGATCGTCGGGCCCTTGAGGTAGCTGTTGATGGATTGGACTTCGGTTCCTTCGAGCGCGATCTTCACGAGGCGGTTTTTCGCAACCCTCACCGAGGCACCAGCACGCTTCATCTCCCTGCGGAGCTTCTGCATCTGGGCAACAGTGAGGCCGGAATAGTGCGCAACGACCACAACGCCCGTGTTCTTGAACACGTCGTTGAGAGACGAGACGAGCACTTCTTTTCCAGCTCTATCCACGTGTTTTCTCCGATTGGCCAAGGCAAATGAGCCCCGGCCCGGTTACGCTCAGCCCGGCTCCTGACAAGGAAACCGGACGGTGATGGCAGGTTGCCCTGCCACGGAACCACCCGAGACCGTCTTGACGACGAACCCGGTCGGTTCGCCTGTCCCCTCGGAACGCCACGGATAAAACCCGCGTCACACCCAAGGCCGAGAAACGAAACCTACCGGCACCCGCGGACGATCATCTCGCCCCGGACCCGGCAAATCCCCTTCCCCATCTATGCAGGCCCAGAAACCAGCGATCGGCCTCGCCGGCTTTGGCTCCCCTTACGGAAGAAGCCTGATTATGGCAGTGACAAAAACATCCGCACCCAATCGCCCGAAGGCCAGGAGTGACAAAAAGGATGGTTCTGACAGCGTGCGCACCTGCAGTCTTGGACAGGATCGCCGCATCCCTCCAGCCTCCGGAAACCCATTGGCCAGTCGATGCGACGCGTTACCATCTTGGCAACGGCAAAAGAGGGCGCTGAATCGCACTCCCTCTTCTGCGAAATGCGGCTTGTAATGACTTGTCCCCCCCAACGCAAGGGGGGTCTTGACAAATTTCGGAAAGGTGATCCGTCCGTTTGCGACCCTGCTTCGCCCTGGGGCCCCTAGCCGGCAGCGAGTGCTGAGGCTTTCGGAGCGTCTTCAGCCCTTTCTGAACCAGAATTGGCCATAAAGGGCTTCTCAATCAACCGGTAAGTCGCAGCCGAGATCGCAATCGTCAAGGCCAGCAGCGCGACGATCACGATCGTGTTGGTGATGCTCCCGCCAAAGCTGAAAAGGCGCTCGCTTCCGGTGCCAGAAGCAGTGAAGCTCCATCCGAGCTTCTTTTCCGCTGTGACCAGCACGATGCGCATGCCGTAATAGATCAGCGTGTGCACGAGATAGATCGAATACGACCACAAACCGAGGAGCTGAACCGGCTTCGAAAGAAGCAGGCGCGTGATCACACCGCCACCGCGTGCAAA
>JBOFZC010000262.1:0-9597 GCA_051654985.1 Rhabdaerophilum sp. | reverse complement strand
CTGGTCGGGCCCGGTCGGGAGCGCCGGGTAGCGGACAGAAGCGGTGCGATGATCAAAAGACCAAGCGCACCGCCTCCCGAGGCTTCAAGGGCTGGCTGATTTGCCGCCTGAAGTCAAGCGACAAGACCGGCGCGGCGCGCCTCCTCGGCAAGGATTTCCCCAAGCGTAGGGGTTTTTCCCGGCGCAAGCGGGTCATCGGCAGCAGGCCCGGCTGAAACAACATCAGCAGGAGGTGCAGCGCTCGCATCGATGCCGCCGGGGAGAATACCCCGCACATCATCGGCTGTGGGGAGATTGTCGTCTGTTTCCGGTTCGGGCTCCGGGCCGATATTGGCAACGTGAAGCTGCGGATCATCGGCGGCGGGGGCTGCAACCGGCACGGCTGCTGATGTGTCATCGGCGGGGGTTTTGGTCGTGGTCTTGGCCATGATGATGTCCTTTCTGGCGCGGGAATGATGATGGTTTGCGCAAACGGGCAAACTGACCTGATTGCTTGACTAGCGCGCTTCGCCCGCCTCGATCTGGGTGAGGCGGGAGCGTTTTTCCTTGTTGACCTGATGCATCGGGTGGCGCGGATCGCGGAGCGACTGCACATAATCCGGATCATTCTCAAGGCGCAGGCGTTCTGCGCGCGCCTGATGCGGCCCCATGGTGCCAACACCGCCTGCGCCGCTATTCGATGCGGTGACGAGCTTATCCTCACCCATCATCGAGCCGATGCGGTGGAAGTGCTCGATAAAGCGCGGGCTCGAAAGGATGGCTTCAAGCTCACCCTGATCAGCTTCGCCAAGGCCGGTGGCTCGCGCCGCGCGCTTGGCCATCTCGACATTGGCATCATATTGCGGGCCCCATTTGGTGCGCAACGCCTGATCAAGCGCCGTTTTCTCGCGCACTTCGGCAGCATCGAGCTGCTCGTTGCGCGCGAACATATGCCCGCCGATCTTGTCTGCCAGCGCTTTGGCAATGGGCAGCGGAACCTTAAGCTCATGCGCGGTTTTTACGATATCGGCGTGGAAGGGCTCAAAATCCGGATCGCCCTTGAACTTCTCGTAAACCGGCGCACCCTGCCCATATTTAGCGGCGTCGGGCTCCCAGCCAAGTTTCTGCCAGCCATCCCATTCGCCGAGCTTGGCCGGATCGGGCGCGGTCAAGGCGTTGCGGTCCCGCGCGAGTGTTTCGAAGGTACGCTTGGCTTTGAAAGCATCCTCAAGGCCACCGTAATTTTTGGTGGAAAGATAATCGCGAGTCTCCTGGCTAAGGCCAAGATCAGCCTTGCTGAACCACGGATCACCACCAGCAGGCGGGGTTGCGGGCGGCGGCGCACCGTTGGCAGGCGGTGTCACAGGCGGGGTTTGTGCGGTCTGGGTTCCATCAGCCATGGCGGGGCTCCTTTTCGGGCTGGTTGCGGATTACGGACTTAACGAAGGCCTCGATCTCCATCGGATCGGCCTTGGCCATGTGGATGATTTCAAGCGCGAGCGAGCGCCGCCCTTCATGCCAGGCGAGCTTCTGCGCATTGTGCGGGGCTGGTGCCGGATCAAACACCCCGCCGCGCGTGGCGATATCGGCGAGCAAGTTTTTTTTGGTTGAGAGCGCCTGATATTCCGCCGCGACATTGCGATATTGTCCGCGAAACAGGGCTTTAAGCCATTGCGTGCGATAGCCGATCATGCCGCGCGGCCTTTCGAGAGGGTCGCGGCCTGCATGGCATGCGCGCCGGTGGCGGCGATTTCCACCTGTTGCTTGGCCTGTTCGAGCTGCTGTTGCTGTGCTGCCTGTTGCGCACGCGCCTGCCGACGCTCGGCAATCGCATCGGGCGAGCGGAGCAGCGACGGGGGCGCGGCGCTGGCGCCATGGGCGATGCTGACATAGGCATCGACATCGAGCGTATCGACAACCTCTGGATCGATCTGCGCGGCCTGCAACACGCGGGCGAAGACCTGATCGGCCGCACGGGCCTGCTGCATCTGCTGCACTTTGGCGAGCGGCGAGAGGTAGCTTACATCGAGCGCGCGGCCCTGCAGTTCCGGTGGCGGGGGCGGTAAGGCTCCGGCGCGCTGCAAAATCGAGAAGCGCCGCAGGATGAAGGGCGTGAGCCCGCCTTGCTGGATGCGCTCGAGGTTCGGCGCGAGGCGGCGCAAGGTTTCTTCTTGGAAGGCGTTCACCTCGGTGGCGGTCATTTGCGGGCGGTTCACCAGCTGCATCATCGAGAAGTAAAACGCTTCACGCACCCGCGTGCGGATCTGTTCTTTTTCGACGCCACGATCACGGATGTTGCCGTTGGGCGTGAAGGCTTCCATCAGCCGCTTGCCATTATCGGCCATGGCGCCAAACAGCACGGCACCGGGCACCATATCCGCCGCGCCGAATTCCGCCTCGGAATGCACGAGCTTCATGGGATCGGACATGAACTGATCGGCAATCAGATCGTTTTTCTGCATCTCCTGCAGCGTGCGCATATCGGCGCGGGCGATATGGCCGGGGCCGCGCGGATAGACCCGGCCCGAACGGCGCGTCCAGGTGATGGAGTGATAGGGGTTTTCGTAATAGGCAGCGCGGCGCTCGAGACCCTTCAACTCCGGCGCGACATAGCAGCTCATCCAGCCCATGCCCTCCGGCCCGAGTTTGCCGGGTTTCATATCCGGGTTTTCATGCACGCAATGGATGATCTGATAGGAGTTTTGCTCTTTCACATCCGGCGTGCCGGGGAATTGCTGCTGCACCTGCCGCCCCGAAAGCGTGAATTCGCGATGCACGGTGTTGATGCGCGCGGCATAATCCGTGTCGATGAAGATTTCGCGCAAGGGGATGGCGCGATCGATGAAGCGGCCCTTGCCGACTTCCTCCTCCGAATAGAGCGCGCCAATGCCAAAGGCTCCGCCATCGGCAAACCAGCTGGGAACCTCGGTGTAAAAGCTCGACATGGTGGGGCCAAGGGTGGCACGCACGCGCTGTTTTGCCGCCCAGAACCACTGCTTCACCGGCTGGTAGCGCATGAGGTCATCATCATCGATGCCAAGGCCGAACCAATCATTGGCCGGGTTTGTGAGCTGGCCGAACATGCCGCCGGTAAAATCCTCAAGCGCGTAAAGCGGCGTGCTGTCGAAGATGTCATCCATCGCCGTGTTGGCGCGCTGGGTGCCCTGAAAATCCTGATCGTCCGGCCGGATCAACTCGGCGATCTGTTTCCAAAGCCGCTCCTCCGGAAGACGCATCGCGCGCAGCTCATCATGCCGCGAAAGAAGCCATTGCCTGTCCATGATCCGTCCTCCGAAGGGGTAATGTGCAAAAAGTGCAAAGAAGGGTGCTAGCCGCCGAGCAGCTGCGATTGCTGCAGCTGGCCGCCGCCGCGAGTGCCGGAGCGCTGGCCACTGACGCCACGGAACGCGCCGATTTTCTTCAAGCGACGTTCTGCGGCGTTGCGCGAGGCATCGCTATCGGCGGGGTTGGTGAGTGCGGCCTGCTGAATGCGGCGCGCGCGATCTGCCTCGGCGGCGGCTTGTGCGGTGGCCTGCTTGGCCTTGCCGCTGGTGCCAAACCATTTTTTCCAGAATGCCATGATGAGCCTCCTATGCTCGTTTGCGGGAGAGGGGGTTGTAACGCGGCGAGGGGGTGCGCCCTGCCTCGGCGCGCTTCTGCGCACGTTCGGCGAGGCGGTCGTTCTTGCGCTTGCGGGCATGGCTCTTGCCCGTTTCGCCGCCCGCATATTCGAAGGCTTCGCAGACATGACTATCGAGGTTTTTGACAATCGAGCAGCGCTCGCCGAATTTCGAGACGTGATATTTGAACGTGCCATTGAGGCCGCGCCGGAACACGGGGCAGTTGCGACCATCCACCAGAAAGGCGGGCTCATTGGCACCCACGCGGCGCTTCATCGCATCGCGGAACGGGAAGTGCCGGCCTTCCTTGTCGTGGTTGCCGAGGCTGGGGCGATTGGGCTTCAAGCCGATGATCTTGCCCAGGCGCGCAATCCATGAGCCGTTCGGCAGATCATCGCCCGCGAAGGTGGCTTCATCGCCCGTGAGATAGAACTCGCAGCCCTTGAAGCGGGGCAGGGCCATGACACGCGCGATTTGCTCGCCAAGCGTGATTTCATCGCCTCGATCGAGCGCGATTTCATGCAGGCAGCGTAGCTGCGTGTTGGCAAGCTCCTGCACAAAGCCCGCCGCCGGTGTTGCGCCGCCATCGATAGCGATGATGACCGGGATTTCGACATGCACGGCCAAGGGCTCATGGCTGCACATCTCGCTATCGATGTAGTCGGGATAAACGATGGCTTCCTCGCGATTGAAGCCGGGTTCGTTGTGGATTTTGATTTTCACCCACCACGGCTTGTTCGCGTTATCCGCCATCATCTGGCGATAATAGCCACGCCCCACGGCCTTGAGGTTTTCGGCCTCGGCATGCATGCCGCCGGGCTGGCGAAACAGCGCGTTGCCCGGTGGCTTCTCGAACGAAAACCAGTTTTTATAGGTCCAGTTATCGGGCGCGGGGGCGTTGCAATCGCCGAAGATATGGCCGTGAATGATCCGCTCATCATCGGGCAGGCCGATCTCGCCCCGGTTTGGGAAGCGGCCAACGGAGCGCGCGAGGTTGGTGTGCAGCGCCTCTCGCAGCTGATCCTGCTCGTTGAGATAGGCATCGGTGTATTCTGTGCCACCCAGATCATCCGGATCGGCGTCATCGCCGAACGCGAAGAACATGGCTTCAAAATGGATCGGCCCCCAGCCATCCTCGAAGGTGATGCGGTGAATGGCCGAACGCGGCGAGGCACCTTGCCAATCGGGGAAGCCCTTCTCGGGGTGGAAGATTTTCTGCCAGCTCTTGATCGTGGTGCCCCAGAGCTGCGCATAGGTCTCGCGCCACAGACTGACGCGATAGCGCCGCACCGGGCGGCCCTGCGGATCACGCTCATGCAGCATCGGCGGCATCTGGATGGCGCGGCGCAACATGCGCTTGATCGCCGCCGTGGTTTTGCCAGAGCCGACAGGGCCATTGAGCAGATCACGCGGGCCATTCGAGAGAATGAACGCATCCGAGACAGGCCCCGCCGATTGCAGCAAGGCCATGCCCTCGGCAGAGCGTTTGAGATGAGCATCGAGCGAGCCGAAGGAGAGGGTCATGTCAGCACCACACCAGATTTTCAGAGCAGAATTTGACGAGAACCATGTGCAAGGCTTCGTCGTATCCGGTCGCTTTTTTCGTGCCGTGCTTCCAGCGCGGTGTTGTTATGCTATACTTCCAATTTGTTGCCCTATATCCGGGCGCGCAAGGCGTCGGACACTGAACTGAGCCCACCCAATGCTTGCTAATCGCGGAGTGATGCGAGACCATCCAGCTATATCGATCCCAGCGTTGCACGACGAATGTCATGCCGGAGAACGTGACTGTTTCGAGGGTCATCACGAACCCTCCATCGGTGCCCAGGCACAGGCCGGGCCCTTTTCTTTGCGGATCAGATCGCCCTTGCCATCCTCGCGGCGGCAAATGTGGAAGCGGCCATCTGGCGAGGGGCGCGCCTCGTTGTGGCGCACGGGGAAGCCATCGATGATCCAGCCACCCGGCACCACCTGCACGCGACTTGCGGGCACGGCATAGCAATCCCGCTCGGAGCAGCACTCAAGCGGATACCAGCTATGGGCCAATGCCTGCCCTGCGACCACGAGCAGTAGGCAAGCCCCCGCAGCCCGCAGCCCGCGCTGGATGATCCCGCGCCCCGCAAACGACGCGCCCCCGGCCCGTCCTGCCGCATCACTTTTTGTTTCGCGGGCCTTGGCTAATACGGGTTCGCCCGAAAAATCGCAGCAAGGCGGGAGGCAAAAACGCGGGGCCCGCGCAGCCGGGGGTGCCCCCTCGCGCGAGAGGGGGGGGTATGCCCCGTGCGCAAAGTCGAATGCCTGCCCTGCCAGCCCTGCCGCTGATGCGCTCGGAGCACTTGGCAAGGGTGGTGCACCAGTCGGCTCAACTCGTGCGCCTGCCTGTTTAACGCGCTGATATTGCTGAGCAATCTGCATCACGCCTCGCCTTCCATTTCAACGCGCTTTGCACGCGATGCGCTATCCCCTTGATTTTGCTCATCCGACACATCAAGCGCCACGCCCTCGATGATGGCGCGCTGCTCTGGCGTCATGGCCGCAATCCACGGCGGCAGCTGGCCGGTGCCAGAGCCGATGCTCAGCGCCTGGCCCTGCCCGCCGATCTCGATGTTGATCATCGGCACGGTTTTGCCGGTCTCGTCCGTGGGTGCGAGCTTGGCCGCGATGTAGGGCGAGAGCTTGTCCCAGATCGCGATTTGCCGATCGAGCGCATCCGCCACCGAGCAGCCTAGGCGCATCGCCATCTCTTCTGGCGTGAGGCTTGCCCAGCGCGCCATGTGGATCAGTGGATGGCCACCGGCGCGGATCAGCATCTCGCGAAGCTGGCGGCTCGAGAGGTTCTCGGCACCCTTCGGGCGTCCGCGCTTGCGCTCCTCGATCGCGTTCGCCGCGATGGCCGCGCCATCCGCAACCATGCCGCCATCCTTCGGAAAGCGCACCAGCGGCTCGTGAACGACTGGTGCCAAGAAATCGAGCTGCTCGCCTTGCGCGGCGCGCTGATTTTCGGCCACGGCCCGCGCATTCGCAGCAAGATCGGAGTTGAGAGCACTTTTCGTCATGCCACCCCCCGAACCCGCTGATTTTCCGGCATTATTTTAATCGCGTTGAGCCATTCGAGGCCCTGCAGGGCAGGCATGGCCAGCGAGAGCACTGTCCCAACCGTCCCAACTGATGAAAACCGCCCCAATCTCAATATATTGATATATATAAAGAATTTAAGATATTGGGACATTGGGACACTTGGGACGGCTGCAGGCGCGCGTACACACACCCGCTCGCACGCTCGCTCATGCCTGCGCTCGCACTCGCCTGCACACGCATCACGTGAGGGAATTGGTGTACCAAGCGTCCCAACGTCCCAAAAACGCAAAAAAGCCTGCATTTTCAATGCGCTGACAATGGGACGCTTTTTGTCATTTTGGGACGGTTGGGACACTTCACCGTCCCACCCGCACCCGCTCATGGCCGCAACGCTCCGCGCGGGCGAAACCTTGATTGCCTCGTGGCGGTTCCAAGGAATACTGGCAAAGAACTGGCGCAAAACAGCCGCAATACTCTGCGGCGCGCTGTTATGCTGGCTATGGCAAGGGCGAGGGGAAGCGAAGCGGATCATCACAACCACCCCGCGCGCGCCAAGCGCATCACAAGGTCAACGCCCCACATCCACACCACGAGGAAGGTGCAGCGCCGCGCTTGATCAATGGCGAGATCAGCCTTGAGATGCTCCACCCGCCGCGCAATGGCAATGTGCCGGTCCAGCGCATAGGGCTGTCCCGCCACATGGGTGATGGTCCATGCGCAATGGTCTTCGTCAATCTGGCGGTTGCAATCCTCAAGGCTCGTGGCGAACACCGTTGCTTCGCGCGTGATTGGCACATCAACCGTGTGCTTCACGGTGTAAATTTGGCTGTCTGGCACCGGTTTGAGCAGCTCTTTCAGGCGCGGGTCCATCACTCATCCCCCTCGTTCTGCAGGAACACGTGCACAGGCACGCTCCAGCCACGGCCGCCAAAGCGGGATGATTTCTCGTTGCGAGCACCCTTGAGGCGGCGCATCGCCTGCGCCCAGCCGCCGGATGCGCCACCCTCGGCATACCATTGCGAGCCCTGAAACAGCTTCGCGAGTGCCGTGGATTTGTTCGGCAAGATCACGCGGGCATTGCTGCCTTTGCGCGCATCACTGCCCGGCTTGTCAAAGCCATCGATGAAGATCGACCAGGCGCGCAGCTGCTCCTGGCACGCCTTGGGGTTGGCCGGTCCATCGTCCTTGGGCTTCACCACGCCTGCGCCAATGCCCACCAGCTCGCCGATGGTCATGCGCGTGCCACCACGGAAAACATCGAGCGGCACGGTGATCAGGTGGTTGAGCATCGAGGCGCTGTTGGCCTCGCGCGGGTTGGCCTCGTTCATGCGTTCAGCCGAAAGGGCCCGTGCCAGCGCGTCAATCGTGTCGGCATGGGCGATGCGAGAGCCCCGCATGAGGTCACAGGCCGCGAGCAAAGCGCCGAACTGGTCAGCCCCGCGTGGGTCATGGCCTTGGGCCTGCAGCGCCGCGCGATAGGTCTGCAAGGTCTCTTCCCAGCGGTGCCAGCCATCAATCAGGCGGCGCAGCAGCACGCGGCCGGCAAAGGTCAGGTGCGCCGGGTCAAGGGCCAGCGGCTTGCGTTTGCCAAGAGGTCCGAGGTCGAGAATGCAGAAACGCGAAATATCCTGCGCTTGCATGGGCGGAATGATGATCGACGAAAACAGAAACGCGCTCTTCGCCTCAAAGTAAACGGCCTGATGATTGCTTGATCCACGGTTGATCCGCCCGCCCGTCGCGGCTTGGCGCGCGAGGTTGATCAGATCCTTCATCTTCGATTTGAAGGGGTCCGGTTCGGCCTCATCAATCATCACCGGGCGGGCGGATCGACCGACTGCGGAATAGATACCGGCACCCGTGCTGTCGGAGGATTGCACCATGTCCTTGCCGGTCATGGCCTTGATGATGTCGTTCTGCAGCGTGGTCTTGCCGGTGCCTGCATCGCCCGTGATCCACATCAGCGAGCGGAACTTGAGCGCAGCACCAAGGCGCGATCCAGCGAGCCACCCGAGCACGAGCAGCGAGGCGAGCTTATGGCCCGAGCCATCCACATCAGCGGCAAAGCAGCGCGCGTCATTGGCCTCAATGTCGCCGGTGTCGCCGGGTCCATCGAGCCAATTGTAGCTGTCAAAGGTGGAGAGCACCCGGTCGATCGCATCCTGCTGCTGGCGCGCCTCGTCCTCATTCGCGGGCGCATCGGCGGGCTTCTGGCTGGCCACTCCGGCACTGTAGAGATAGCCCTGCACAAAGCCCGGCGGATGGCTCACGCCATCCACGAGCACCTCGTTGCCGCAATGCAGCACAAGGCTGTTGCCATCGCCGCGCCATCCACCCATGCCACGGATCATCTCATCCGGGTCAAACCAGCCCTTCTTGCTCGCGGCATCAATCAACGTTTCGCTGGCGGCATCGGCTTTCCAGCCCGATTGCTCATGCGTTTTCTCGTTGTATTTCGGCCAGGTTGACCAGAGAAAATCCTGCTTGTCGCCAAACAGCGCACGCAAGCCCGCCGCGCCGAAATTCTTTTCGGTCATGGTGATGAGTTGGCGGCGCGGATCAAGGAAATAGAAGGTCAGGCCGTTCTTGCCCACCGGCGTCACCGGGCAATCGGCTGGTAAAGGCTTGATCGGGTTCTTCTTCGGCTTCCACTCAATGGGCTTGTCGTCGTCGTCATCCACCGGCGCATCATCGCGCGGCGGCTTGTCGCCTGCGCCGCCGGTGTCAGCCTGTTCCTTCTCTTTCTTCTTCGCCTTGGCCTTTTCGGCCTTGCTCTGGCCCTTCTCATCCTCAAGGCGGATCAGCGCATCCATATCGGCTTCAAAAAAGCCGAAGGCCCGCCCCACGCGCTTGGCCATGGCAGCGCCCTGGCGGCGGTAGCAATCACGAAAATAGGCCTCATTCTCGATGCGCTCTTGAGCCT
>JBOFZC010000261.1:0-5309 GCA_051654985.1 Rhabdaerophilum sp. | reverse complement strand
CCCGACGTTGCCGCCCCCTCTGTCACGGAACCTGAGAGATTTCAGGTGCTTTTTGACGCACCCTTACTCCTTCGGTGGTGCCCAGATGAGGAGCACGCTTTCCAGAGCGGCTTTTCTCGCGCGGTCCGTTTGCCTGAGCGTTTCCGGGGCGGTTGCGCCTTCGGCGGCGGGGCTAAACCCGCTCTCTCCCGCGCGGGAGATGGCCATAGGGCACACCTAGCCTTTTCGTTTCAGGAGTCAACGGCAGCGCAAACTTATCGACGCCGATTGCGTGCGGAACGACCACCTTGCGGATCAAGCCCCACCAGAACGGTATACTCGTCACCGGGATCATTCACGCCGACCGGCAGCACAATCCCCTCATCGAGTGCAATGAAAGTGGCCTGGGTGTCATTCGGAGGAATGGTGACCGAGGCCGGCAGCATTTTTGAATAGACAGTCTCGCTGCCCCTGCGCACTGCGACGCGCACGGGAATCGTGAAAGTGCCGGGATTGCCGGCTTCACCGAGAATGACCCGGCCCTGAATTCCGACACGAATCCTGATCTGCGCTTCCGAAACCAGTGCGCATTCCCGCGCGATGTCACCGATCGCGGCCTGATAAGCGATGCCGCGCGCCGATGAAGCATCACCCGAGCGATAAGCCACGGTGCCGTCAAGAATCTCGGCCTTCGGGCAGGAATATTCACGCTTGGCGGCCGGCGGCGGCTCGGTGAAACGACGGCCACCGAAAATCAACGCAGTGCCAAAGCCGCTGCCATCACCCGCGACAATCTGGCCGGCCTCATTGGTGTTACTCGCGGTCGAGCCACAGCCATTGAGAACGAGAAGGCCTGCCACAAGGCAGGCAGCACGACCAACATGGCCAAGAACGCTGGGATAGGTCTGGACAGAAAACACGACTCGACAATCCTTGCTGCAACCCGGAACGACCTGATCTTACTGAAGTTTCGCGAAGCCTTCTGCGAAGCCACCCAAGGTCACGGGCAATCCACGCCCCTCCTGCGGGGTCAAAAACACCGCAAAGAGCGCTACCTTGCCCTTGGAAAGCAGGTCAATCAAGGTCTGATCCATATCGACCTCGGCGACACAACCCGATTCGAGGCAGCGCACGAAATCGGTCGAGCCGATCTCGCGATCATCGACCTTGAGCCCCAATCCCCGCGGCAGCAGCACGCCCAGCGGCGCGATGACGCGCAAAACCGGGCGACGGACCGCCTTCGCATTCGCATCTTTCTTGCGCGCCTCGGCGGTAGCCGCGGTATCTTCCACACGCAGGATCACCACCGCGAGGTTGAGATCGGATTGATCCAGCACGTTCTGGATGAGGATGCATTGCTCGACGCCGCTTTGTGCCACGCGATCGCAGCGAAACTGCCAATCGCCGTGCGAGGCACGCAACTGGCCCTGCGCCGATGCAAAAACCGGGAAGGCCACGAGAAAGACCAACGCAAGCGGCCAAAGCTGCCAGTTCAATGTGAAAGAAGGCTTGGTAAAGCCGATCATGCCCGTCCTCACCCCTCAGAAAGCCAGCAAACCGGCCTGCTGTTCGAATCGCCGCGCAGCCGAAGCGCGCGATCTCCACAAATCCTGGCGGGAGGCGTAACAGAGCCCGCATGCCTGTCAAGGAAGCCGCCCTTGAGAAGCGACCCCTTGTCGGCCTGCAACAATTGGCCGCTCTCGTGAAGCGTGATCCCGCGCGCAAGATCGGCTACGACGAAAAGGCGCCTAGAGCGTGACGGAATTTGCTTGCCTTTTTGGCGAAGCTGGGGCTTGCAGTTCTGGATGTTTTCAAACCTTGCCGCATCACGCTCCGCTCCTTCGGTGCGAGGGTGCCGCTGGCGGGGTCGGTTCGCAGAAGCCTTGATCGGGATAAAATCGATGGAGCTTTCCGTCGCCCCCTCGAAGGTCTGATGCGAAATCACAGCGATTGTCTTGGTTGGGGGTCCACCGGGCGATCATGACGGAGGGAGTGGCTAAAGCCATGAAGCGACTGGTTGATGCAGGTGGGTTTTTGGGTGGCGCGGCTCAGCGTCTTGCCGCGCTTTGCGGCGCAGTGGCCCTTCCGACGGGCGCGATGGCCGGCACGGGCCAACCTTCGCCCTGGCAGATCGGCATGCAGACGCAAGTGACCCCGATCGGCGAATACACGCAATGGTTCCATGATGCGCTCCTGATGCCGATCATCACGGTCACGTCGCTGTTCGTGCTGATGCTGCTCATTCTGGTAGCGATGAAGTTCAACGCCAAGACGAACCCCGTTCCCTCAAAAACGACCCACCATGCCGGCCTTGAAGTGGCCTGGACGCTGATCCCGGTGCTGATCCTGGTTGTGATCGCTATCCCGTCTTTCCGTCTGTTGAAAGATCAGGTCGTGATTCCGAAGGCGGATCTCACGATCAAGGCGACGGGCTATGCCTGGTACTGGAAATTTGCCTATCCGCAAGATGCCGGCGGCTTCGAGTTTGAAGTGCGCATGCTCTCGGATGAAGAGCGCGCCAAGGCTGTCGCCGATGGTAAGGGCAAGAAGGAAGATTTCCCGCGCCTTCTCGCGGTCGACAATGAAGTCGTCGTTCCCGTGAACAAGGTGGTCGCGGTGCAGGTGACCGCCGGCGACGTTCTCCACGCCTTCGCGGTGCCGTCTTTCACCGTGAAAATTGATGCTGTGCCTGGCCGCCTGAACCAGACCTGGTTTAAGGCCACGAAGGAAGGCATTTATTACGGCCAATGCTCTGAACTGTGCGGCAAGGATCATGCCTTCATGCCGCTCGCGATCCGTGTTGTCTCCCAGGCGAAATATGATGCCTGGCTTGCGGATGCGAAGAAGAAATTCGCCCGGATCGACCATGCGCCGGTCCAGACCGCGCATTCCGAAGTGACGCGTTGATACGCGCCGGAACCCAAGATTTCGACAGGAGTTGACTTCCATGGCACAGGCCCACGCGCACGCTGACGATCACGCGCACGACGTCCCCCGCGGCTGGCGGCGCTACGTCTATTCGACGAACCACAAGGATATCGGCACGCTCTACCTGATCTTCGCCCTGATGGCGGGTCTGGTTGGTGGCTTCCTCTCGATCATGATGCGCATGGAGTTGCAAGAACCGGGCATGCAGGTTTTTGCGAACGCGCATACGTTCAACGTGTTCGTCACCGGCCACGGTCTGATCATGATCTTCTTCATGGTCATGCCCGCGCTGATTGGCGGTTTTGCCAACTGGTTCATCCCGATCATGATCGGCGCGCCGGATATGGCCTTCCCGCGCATGAACAACATCTCGTTCTGGCTTCTGCCGGCCGCTTTCGGCTTGCTGATCCTCTCGATGTTCGTTGAAGGCCCCGCTGGCGGCCTCGGCGTGGGTGGTGGCTGGACGATCTACCCGCCGCTTTCAACCTCGGGACAGCCCGGCCCCGCAATGGATTTCGCGATCCTCGCGCTGCACATCGCCGGTGCCTCCTCGATTCTCGGCGCGATCAACTTCATCACCACGATCTTCAACATGCGTGCGCCGGGCATGACCCTGCACAAGATGCCGCTGTTCGCTTGGTCGATCCTGGTGACGGCCTTTCTTCTCGTTCTGTCGCTGCCGGTGCTCGCCGGTGCGATCACCATGCTTCTGACCGACCGCAATTTCGGCACGACCTTCTTCGCGCCCGAAGGCGGTGGTGACCCGATCCTGTTCCAGCATCTGTTCTGGTTCTTCGGGCATCCGGAAGTCTATATCCTGATCCTGCCGGCCTTCGGCATCATCAGCCACATCGTCTCGACCTTCTCGCGCAAACCCGTGTTCGGCTATCTCGGCATGGCCTATGCGATGGTCGCGATCGGCTTTGTCGGCTTCGTCGTGTGGGCGCACCACATGTACACAACCGGCATTTCGCTCGCGGCGCAGCAGTATTTCGTGGCCGCCACGATGGTGATCGCCGTGCCGACGGGCGTGAAAATCTTCTCTTGGATCGCGACGATGTGGGGCGGCTCGATCTCGTTCCGTCCGCCGATGGTCTGGGCGATCGGCTTCATCTTCCTGTTCACCGTTGGCGGTGTGACAGGCGTGGTGCTCGCCAATGCCGGCGTCGATCGCCAGTTGCATGACACCTATTACGTGGTGGCGCATTTCCACTACGTGCTTTCGCTGGGTGCCGTTTTCGCGATTTTCGCAGCCTGGTATTACTGGTTCCCGAAGATGACGGGCTATGTGACGCCGGATTGGATCGGCCATACGCATTTCGCATTCTCGTTCATCGGCGCGAATGTACTGTTCTTCCCGCAGCATTTCCTTGGCCTCGCCGGTATGCCGCGCCGCTATGTCGACTACCCCGATGCGTATGCGGGTTGGAACTACATCTCCTCGATGGGTTCCTATATTTTCGCCTTCGGTCTGATCATTTTCTTCTACGGCATCTACGCTGCCTTTGCCCGCAAGGAGAAGGCTGGCAACAATCCGTGGGGCGAGGGTGCAAACACACTCGAGTGGACCCTGTCCTCTCCGCCGCCCTTCCACCAGTTCGAGACCCTGCCGCGCATCACGGGCTCGAACCACTAATTCAGATCGGGTGGGGTGCAACCGCGCCCCACCCCATTCAAAAGCCCCGTTTAAGGGGTTTCTGAATGGGGTTTTCCTCATCAGGCCGTTCCAGACAGCAGAGTGACATCTTGAGCGAAGCGGGAGCTGATATTCAGCGCGAAACGCTGATTTCAAACGCGGATCCGGGCGATTTCCTCGCCCTGATGAAACCGCGCGTGATGTCGCTCGTGGTTTTTACTGCTCTTGTGGGCTTGATGATTGCTCCGGGTTCAATCCACCCGGTAATTGCTGGCATTGCGATTTTTGCAATCGCCGTCGGGGCAGGCGCCTCGGGTGCTCTGAACATGTGGTATGATGCCGATATCGACCGCGTGATGCGCCGCACTGCAAACCGTCCTATTCCCGCCGGTCGCGTGACGGCCGGCGAGGCCAAGGCGTTTGGGCTCATCCTCTCCGCGCTTTCGGTCATGGTCCTTGGCCTCGCGACCAATTGGCTCGCGGGAGGGCTTCTGGCCTTCACGATCTTTTTTTATGTCGTTGTTTACACCATGTGGCTCAAGCGCTCGACGGCACAGAACATCGTAATCGGTGGTGCAGCCGGCGCCTTCCCGCCGATGATCGGCTGGGCTGCCGTGACAGGCTCGATCAGCCTCGAATCGATCGTCCTGTTCCTGATTATCTTCCTCTGGACGCCGCCGCATTTCTGGGCATTGGCGCTTGTGAAGAACGAGGATTACACCCGAGCCGGCGTGCCGATGCTGCCCGTCGTTGCGGGCGACCGCGC
>JBOFZC010000260.1:0-1781 GCA_051654985.1 Rhabdaerophilum sp. | reverse complement strand
GAAGGCGGGGATACAGCCGATCACGGGGATCGAGCTGGAAGTGGATTTTGCCGACAGGCCGGCGCCGCGCCACCGTGTGCTCGCTCTGCCCGAAACGCGTGGCTCCCTCGTGCTGCTCGCGACCAATGCAGTGGGCTACTCCAACCTGATGGCGCTTTCGAGCCGAGCCTTTCTCGATAACCCGGCCGGCGAAGAAGTGCATTTGCCGCTTCGTGCCTTCGATGGCCAAACCGAGGGTATCATCGCACTCACTGGAGGCGGGATTGGTCCACTGGATCGCGGGTTTCTCGTCGGTAGCATAGACCTAGCCCGCAGCAGATTGGATGTTCTGCGCCGGCTCTTTCCTGACCGGCTCTACCTTGAGCTCGAGCGGTTCGGACTGCGTGAGGCGCGTGCCACTGAGAATGCGCTGCTGGAGCTTTCCTCGGAACTGCGTCTTCCCCTGGTCGCCGCCAACAACGTGCATTTCGGCTCGACACAGGATTTTGAAGCTCATGATGCCCTGCTGTGCATTGCCGAAGGTGTTACGGTCGATGTCGATCAGCGCCCGAGGCTCACGCCCGAGCACCGCTTTCGCACCCGCGCCGAGATGCGCGCGCTCTTCGCCGATCTGCCCATGGCGCTTGAGGCCAGTGTCGAAATCGCCGAGCGCTGTCATGTTCGCCCACGCACGCGCAAACCGATTCTCCCGCGTTTCACTGCCAGCGCCGATGATGATGGTGAAGCAGCCGAATTGCGTCGACAGGCCGAGATGGGGCTAGCCGCGCGCCTTGCCGCCCACGGGCCGGCGGAAGGATTTTCTGAAAGCGATTATCACGAACGGCTCACCTTCGAGCTCTCCGTAATCGAGCGGATGAAATATCCCGGCTACTTCCTGATCGTCGCAGATTTCATACAATGGGCCAAAGCGCAGGGCATTCCGGTGGGGCCGGGACGAGGTTCGGGTGCAGGCTCGCTCGTGGCTTACTCCCTCACTATTACCGATCTTGATCCAATCCGTTATGGCCTGTTTTTCGAGCGTTTTCTGAACCCGGATCGTGTCTCGATGCCGGATTTCGATATCGATTTCTGCCAAGAAAGGCGCGATGAGGTCATTCAATACGTCGTCAATCGCTATGGATCTGACAAGGTCGCGCAGATCATCACCTTTGGAACGTTGCTTGCCCGTGGGGTGATGCGCGATGTCGGACGCGTTCTCGGCCTGCGTTATGGCGAGGTCGACAGGCTGACCAAGCTCGTGCCGAACAACCCTGCCAATCCCATCACGCTTGAAAAAGCCATTGAAGAAGAACCGCAATTGCGTGCGGCAGCAGCCGAAAGCGAGAGCATCGCGCGGATGCTCGATATCGCGCAGAAGTTGGAAGGCCTCTACCGGCACGCCTCGACCCATGCCGCCGGTATTGTGATTGGCGACCGCCCGCTCTCTGAATTGGTGCCGCTTTACCGCGATCCGAAATCGGAAATGCCGGTTACTCAGTTCAACATGAAATGGGTTGAGCCAGCCGGGCTCGTGAAATTTGACTTTCTCGGCCTGAAAACTCTCACCGTTTTGCAAGGCGCGCTCGAAATTTTGGCGCAACAGGGCCGGCCCGTCGATTTGCTCTCGATCCCGCTTGATGATGAGAAGAGCTATTCCATGCTCTCGCGCGGCGAGACGGTGGGAGTGTTTCAGGTGGAATCGGGGGGCATGCGGCGCGCGCTCGTCGATATGAAACCCGACCGCATTGAGGATATCATCGCGCTCGTGGCTTTGTATCGCCCCGGTCCGATGGCGAATATCC
>JBOFZC010000259.1:0-12743 GCA_051654985.1 Rhabdaerophilum sp. | reverse complement strand
ATGACCGCGAGCCCTTTCGAGACGCAGGCCGCGACACCTTCGCGGGAAATCTCGATGCCGCGCGCATCGACCCCCTTGCTCTGCGCGAGATAGGCGAGGAGATCGCCATCACCGCAGCCAACGTCGAGCACACGCGCGCCAACACTCACCATATCGGCGAGCAGACGATGATCAGAGCGAATAGCGGCCGTAGGGTGCTCGATGCTCATTTCGGTTCACAATCCACGCGCTGAAGCTGCGGCATCGAGGAAGCCATGCGTCGTGCGGAACAAGGTGGGTTCATCCAGCAAAAAAGCATCATGGCCCTTGTCGCTTTCGATCTCGACAAACGAAACCGGTGCAGCATTGGCGTTGAGGGCGTGCACGATCTGTCGACTGTCAGAAGTCGGAAAAAGCCAATCGGATGTGAAGGATACGAGGCAGAAGCGGGTTTTGGTTTTTCGGAAGGCACCCGCCAGGGAGCCGCCATTGTCAGCCGCGAGATCGAAATAATCCATCGCGCGCGTGAGATAGAGATAGGAGTTCGCATCGAAGCGCTCAACAAAGCTTGTGCCCTGATAGCGCAGATAGGATTCGACCTGGAAATCCGCATCAAATGAGAAGGTTGGCGCGGCGCGATCCTGCAATTTGCGCCCAAATTTACGCTGCAAGGCGCTCTCGGAGAGATAAGTAATGTGCGCGCCCATCCGCGCGACCGAAAGGCCTTTGACCGGCTCGACGCCTTCTTCGAAATAGCGCCCGCGTCGCCAATCCGGATCAGCCATAACCGCCTGGCGGCCAACCTCGTGGAAGGCAATATTCTGCGCGGAATGTTTCGCTGCACAAGCGATGGGCATGGCCGCAAAAACGCGATGCGAGAATAGCGACGCCCAGGCAAGAACCTGCATCCCGCCCATCGAACCGCCGACGACACCAAGCAATGTTTCGATCCCGAGATGATCAATCAACCGCGCCTGCGCGCGCACCATGTCCGAGATGGTGATCACCGGAAATTCGGTGCCAACCGGGAGGCCGGTCGAAGCATCACTGTTGGCGGGCCCTGAGGAGCCCATGCAGCCGCCGATCACATTGGAACAGATGACAAAATAACGATTGGTATCAATGGGTTTGCCAGGGCCAATCATATTGACCCACCAACCGGGTTTGCGTGTGAGGGGGTTTTCGCTGGCGACGTGCTGATCGCCGGTGAGCGCATGGCAAATCAGCACCGCGTTGCTTTTGGCTGCATTGAGCGTGCCATAGGTCTGATAGGCGATCTGCAGGGGCGCGAGATCAAGCCCGCTTTCAAGCATCAAGGGTTCACTCGCCGGCACCCGCAAGACCAGCGATTGCGGATCATCCGCCTCGTTGTGCTTGCGCGCCATGCTCGGAAAGCCCCTCGAGAAATTACCTCAGATCGTCCGATTTTACGGACAAATTCTGTATAGCATCTAAGCTTGTTCGCTCAAACGAACAAGCGCTTTGTATCAGACACGTGAAGCACCGTGAAAAACTTGTCGGAAGCATGGTTTTCACCCTAACAAGACGACATTGCCGCGAACATCCGGAAACCGTTCTCCATGCCGAACTCACTCAGCCAGTTGCGCGTTGAAATCGATCGGATCGACACCGAAATGCATGCGCTGCTGGTGGCGCGCGGCGATATTGTGGGGCAGGTGATCGAGGCGAAGAAGGCCGCCGGCGATGTTGGCTCAGCCTTCCGGCCTGATCGCGAAGCGGCTTTGATGCGCAGCATCATCGAGAAAGATTGCGGGCGCTGGCCGGTGGACGTGCCCGAGAATATCTGGCGGGTCATTCTCGCGACCTCGACCTACACGCAGGTGCCCTATTCCGTGCATGCCGATATCTCGGGTGGTGAAACGCCGATCCGCGAGAGCATGCGCTTCCATTTCGGCTTCACCGTGCCTTTCGCACCAGCGGGCGACGCAATGGCCGTGATCCGCGCTGTCGATGAAGCCACCGGCGATCTCGGCGTGTTCCTCATCGCGCAGGCCCCGGGGCTTGGCGCCTGGTGGGAAGGCTTAGCGCGGCCCAATGCCCCGAAAATCATCGCGCGGTTGCCCTTCGCAGAACGCCCCGACCACCCCACGGGATTGCCGGTTTACGTGATCGCAAAACCGCAGAATGAAGGGCTGGCGCGGGAAACCATTGTTGCCTCGATGCAGCTCGAACGCTGGCGGAACGAGGCTCGATCGGCACTCGCGGAAATCGGCGCCGAACTGGTCGCATCGGCCGGGAATGCACAGGGCGCACAGATTTTGGTTGCACATGAAACTAAAATTGCGCCGGACCGGTTGACTGATGCGCTCAATGCGGCGAAATGCGGTCCATCCCGCTATGCGGAGCTCGGGTGCCACGCCCGGCGTTCCGCCATCGCGCCCCGTAACAAGACCTGAGCAGCTGCGGCTTTCCTGGGAAAGCCGCCGGCAGCGAGGGCTTTATCGACCAAGAAGGCCCGACCATGTCGCCCGCCATGAAGCCTGTTGCCCGCCCGGGTATCGCGAAGATCGAAGCCTATGTTCCCGGCAAGTCAAAGGCTCCAGCCGGGGTGAAGCTCCACAAGCTCTCGTCGAACGAAACGCCGCTCGGGCCTTCGCCGAAAGCAATCGAGGCGTTCAAGGCGGCGGCAGGCACCCTTGAGCTTTACCCCGATGGTTCGGCGACGGCCTTGCGCACGGCGATTGCCGGCCGCTACGGCCTCGATCAAAACCGTATCATCTGCGGCGCGGGCTCAGATGAACTGCTCACGCTTCTCACCAATGCCTATATCGGGCCGGGGGATGAGGGGATTTATTCGCAGCACGGATTTCTCGTCTACAAGATCGCCATCCTCGCTGCGGGCGGTGTGCCGGTTGTCGCACCCGAGAAGAACCTGCTCGCTGATGTCGATGCGATTCTCGGACTCGTGACGCCGAAGACGAAGATGATCTTCCTCGCGAACCCCAACAACCCAACAGGCACCTACCTGCCCTTCGACGAGGTGAAGCGGCTTCATGCCGGTTTGCGCCCGGATATCCTGCTCGTGCTGGACGCTGCTTATGCCGAATATGTGCGCCGGAACGATTATGCCTCGGGACTGGAACTCGTGTCCTCCGCCGAGAATGTCGTGATGACGCGCACTTTCTCGAAAATCCACGGTCTGGCGAATCTGCGCATCGGCTGGCTCTATGGGCCGGAGGCGGTGGTCGATGCGGTGAACCGCATCCGCGGCCCCTTCAACATGAATGGCCCGGCGATTGCGGCAGGTATCGCTGCGATCAACGACCGGACGCATGAGGAGAAGGCCATTCTCCACAATGAGGAATGGCTCACCTTGATGAGTGATAGCCTCACGGCTCTGGGGCTGAAGGTGACGCCTTCCGTGGGGAATTTCGTGCTTGTGCATTTCCCGGATGTCCAGGGCAAACGCGCTCCGGATGCCGATGATTATCTCACCTCCCAAGGCGTTATCCTCCGGCGGATGGAGGCCTATGGCCTGCCCGGTGCGCTTCGCCTCACGATTGGCAGCGCTGAGGCCAATGAAGCCGTGCTCAAGCACCTCAAGGACTTCCTAGCCGGGGGTGTGCGATGAAACAGGAGAAGCCAGCTTTTTCACCCTTCAAGCGGCTTGTGATTGTCGGCGTTGGGCTGATCGGTTCTTCGATTGCGCGTGCAGCGCGCAAGTCTGGCCTCGCAGAGGAAGTCGTGGCGGTCGACCGCGATCCCGATGTGCGTGCAAGGGTGACAGCGCTCGGCCTCGCTGATCGCGTTACCGGCGATGCAGCTAAGGGGGTTGTGGGCGCTGATCACGTCATCTTCTGCGTGCCGGTGATGGCGAATGCGGCACTCGCCGCTGCGGTCGGGCCACATCTGGCGAAAGGTGCCATCGTCTCGGATGTCGGGTCAGTGAAGGGCTCTGTGGTGCGCGATATCGCACCGCACCTGCCTGAAGGCGTTGCTTTCGTGCCGGCTCATCCGGTAGCAGGCACCGAACATTCGGGACCAGAAGCGGGCTTTGCCGAGCTCTTCGTCAATCGCTGGTCGATCCTGACACCGCCGCCTGAAACGCCAGACGCCGCCACAGCCCGCATACGCGCCTTCTGGGAAGCAATGGGGGCGAATGTCGAGATCATGACGCCGGATCATCATGATCTTGTGCTCGCGATCACGAGCCATGTGCCGCATCTCATCGCCTACAACATCGTAGGCACGGCAGCGGATATGGAAAAGGTGACACAGAGCGAGGTGATCAAATTTTCGGCCGGTGGCTTTCGCGATTTCACGCGCATCGCCGCTTCCGACCCGACCATGTGGCGCGATGTGTTCCTGACCAACAAGGACGCTGTTCTCGAAATGCTGGGGCGTTTCAACGAGGATTTGCTTGCACTTCAACGCATGATTCGCTGGGGCGATGGCGACGGGTTGCACGAATTGTTCACGCGCACCCGGGCCATCCGCCGTGGCATCATCGCTTCAGGACAGGAAACACCCGCACCCGATTTCGGACGCCGGAGCATTCCGCCCGCACCGGGCAACGTGGAGCCGGAGAAAATTCGCTAAGCTGTCAGTACAGCGGCTCGAGCTTCATCAGCGGAATGGGCCCAAAGCGCATCCGCCCATTCTCGAGTGTGAGCACAACCGGCATGCCCTGCCCGCCGCTCATGCGACCGAGGACACCCCCAATCTCGAGGCCCATGCGGCGCGTAACGCCGCCGAGGATTTGGTCGACGCCACGCGCGCGACCCTGAAGATTGCCCGAAAGACGCCGCTCGGCATCCAGTCCCAATGTGCCGGCAAGATCGAGCGCTGCCGGGCCTTTCGAAGCCTTAGCGAGCACAACACGCGCCTGCCCGTTGCCAAGGCGCCATGCTTCCAGCATCTCCTCGAAGCGGCGCGAGGTGTCGAGCAGCAAACCGGGAGCCGTCGCTTGCATTTCCAGCGTCAGCGGCTCGGGACTGCCGGTGAGGCGATCGAGCGCAGCATGGCTGATCTCTCCGAGTTTCAGCACCAGGTCGCTGCCCTGTGCCTCGCCGGGCGATCGGCGGAAATGCAACGCGAAGTCCTTCGCGCTGATGCGCTGATCGTTGGCTTCACCAATCCCCAGGATGGCCTCGGGCTTCATCACCTCGACCGAGAGTTCGGAAAGGCTGCCTGCCCCAGCGCGGAAGCTCGCCCGGGCGCTCTGCCAGCGCAACGTGACATCTCGATCGGAATCAAGCCGGAAGGTCATCGGCGATTCCAGCAAGGCGATATAGTGACCGGGCGAGGTGATGCGGCCATGCAGCGTCAGTGACGCGAGGCTCGCCTCACGCTGCAAGCCATTCGGCCCACGCTCGATGAGTTGCGGCTTTGCGCAAATGAGCTGCAACCGGAACGGAAAACCCCCGATGGAACGATCAGGACAGATCCAGTCGCGGCCGCGACTCGCCTCACGCGCGATGAAGTCGTCCAGAACCTGACCAACGCGACGCGCGCCGAAGGCCCAGATAGCCGACCAGATGACAACGAAAATCGCGAGAAGAACGAAAGGGCCGTAGAGCCCGAGCCGCGACAAGGCACTTTTCGTCGTGGCTTTTGCCTGTTCGGAAGAGTCCATCAGTTGTTCCCCGTGCCGGAAAGCGGTATCCCGCAAGGCGGATGATCCCGCCACATCAGCCACTTTCTGCCCCTCCGGCCCAACGCCTGAAGAACCATGCCCGAATCCGATAGCGTCAGAAAAGCGCGTCCGTCAATCGCAACACCCCCTGCTTCGCACGAGCCGTTCTGGGTGTTCGGCTACGGCTCGCTGATGTGGAAGCCGGGATTCGAATTCGAGGAGCGTGTGCCGGGCTTGCTGCGCGGTTTTCACCGCTCGCTCTGTGTGTATTCCAACCGGCATCGCGGCACGTCGGAATGTCCTGGACTTGTCTTGGGACTCGATCGTGGTGGGGCGTGCAAGGGTATCGCCTTTCGCATCGCACCCGACCGTATCGAGGCAACCCATGCCTACCTCACCGAACGGGAACAACCGAACCGGGTCTACATCGAAGTCTTCCCGAGCATCCGGTTGAGCGACGGCCGAATCGTGCGCGCCTTGGCCTATGTGGTGGATCGGGCGCACCGGCAGTATTCCGGCAAACTCGAGCAAGCCGAAATCATCCGGTTGGTCAGCCAGGGGAATGGGCAATCCGGCGCGTGCCGGGACTACGTGCTCAACACACTCGCAAGCATGGAAGAGATGGGCGTGACCGATCACGCACTCGACTGGCTGAGGCCGGCGCTCTCCTCGGGACAATAGCCGATCTCGGCCGCGAGGCGGTTCGTCGCCCCCTCGATATCGTGCTCGACACGCTTGAAGAACTCCTCGCCCGATAATCCGGCCGGGATCGCAGGCAGAAATTCCATGATGATCCGGCGCGGATAATGCAGGAAAGTGTTGCGCGGCCAGGCAAGTCCCGAGACAATTGCCACCGGTGAGCAGGGGACATCTCCGAGTGCTGTGTAGATGCGGGCGACACCAAAGCGGTAATTCGGTGCTGCCCCAACCTTTCGCCGCGTGCCCTCGGGGAAGATGAGAATGTGGCGGCCCTGCCGTGTCGCCCTGCGCACGCCCTCGGCCATGGCGCTGGTGGCCTTGGCGCGATCTCCGCGATTGATCGGCACCTGACCAGCCCGGAGGAGATGCCAACCGAATAAGGGCAGCCAGATCAACTCGCGCTTGAGGATATATGTCGGCTTGGGAAAGAACAGCACCATCGCCATGGTCTCCCAAGCGCTCTGGTGCTTCGCCGCGGCAAGAACCGGGCCGGTGGGAATGTTCTGCTGCCCCCGAATTTCGACGCGCGAGCCAACGATCAGTTCATGGAGATAAATTCCGCCCGCCGACCACCAGCGCGCGAAACGCAGCATCGCTCCACCTGGCAGCACCCAGCCAACCACGGCCATGATGAACCACAGGCTCGAATAAGAATAATACGCCACTTGAAAGGCGGCGGAGCGGAGGATGATCAGCGGTGTGGCGCGATAGTTCATGATGCTGTTCTTGCCGGCTTGCAGGCATGGTGGCAAGCGCCTTGCGTCACAATGTCGGCATGAAACGTTTGAGCCAGACGATGCAGTATTTTGTGAACTCGGTTGCGTAGAGACGGATCAGCAACGGTTGACGCCACCAATCTGCGATGCGTGCAGCACCCGGCACCACCGGGTAGGGCTCGATCGCAATACCCGGCATCGCGGCAGTGAATTCGAGCTTCGCGCGCGGCATATGATAGCTGGCAGTGACAAGAATGATCGAGCGGAAGCGGTGCTTTTTCACCCATTCCGCGCTTTCCAGCGCATTCTCGACGGTGTTGCGGGCGCGGAAATCGAGGTCGATGCAGCATTCGAAAGCCGGCTCATGGCCCGGCCAGGTGCGGCGCAGCTGCTCGACACTGACCTGAATGTTGACACCGGAGATGAAAAGTCGCCGCGCCCGCTTCTCTTCCAGCAGGCGAATGCCATCCTCGATGCGATCAGCTCCCCCTGTGAGCACGATGATCCCATCAGCCTGCGGCGAGAAAGGCGGGCGCGCAGCATCTCTCGTTTCCACAAAAGCAAAAAGCCCTGCGAGCCAGACGATGAGGCCAAAACCTCCGACCAGAACCAGCGAGCGGATGGCGAGGCGAATGCCTTTCATTGCCCCTGCTCCATGCCGCGCAGGGTGCGGTAAACCGTCACGCGAGAGACAATGCCGGTGACAATCGCTACCAGAGCGCCAATGACGAGCAACGAGATATAGCCGCTCAAAGGCAAACTGAACCGCCCGAACAAGGCCTCGACCTGTTCTATCCCCGGCGCATGGGTTAGCCGCCCGAGTAGCAAACCCACAAGGGTGAAAAAGGCGATGGCCGCGAGGCAACCCGCCGCGCCACCGCGAAGACCCAGACGCAAGAAATGCCCCTGAAACTGCCGCGCAATGTAGGAATCCTCGGCGCCAACGAGGTGCAGCACATCGATGATCTGCGCCGTGCCAGCCATTGCGCCCCGTGTCGCGAATGCCACCGCCAGCGCCGTCGCGACAAGCACCAAGGTTAAGATGAGAAAACCGATCGCCAGCAGACTATCGGCCATCAGTTTCAAGCGGTTGAGCCAGAGCCGGTGATCATCCAGCACCGCACTGGGCACACGTTCGGCAAGCTGAGTGCGCAGGCTCGAGAGATCAGGCGCCGGGCCAGCATCCAGCTTCAGCACGATCAGGCGCGGGACCGGCAGATCCCCGAGATCGAGCCCGGTGCCGAGCCAAGGTTCGAGCAGCTTCTCACCCTCGCGCCGATCCATGATCCGCACGCTCTCGATGTAGCGCTGGCGGCGGGCGAGATCGGCAGCGACCGTGATATCCGTTTCGATATTGCGACCTGGCGCTGGGCGCACCTGAATGGTCATCTCCCTCGCGATGGCGCGCGACCAATCCCGCGAAGCATCCGCCACGAGATGCACCGCACCGGCGGTGAGGGCTGCGAGAAAGGTCATGATCGCGATGACGAGCATCAAGGCCGCGCCTGAGCGCGATTTCGCGGGCAAGACCGGCGCCAACACACGATCACGCGGTGCCAGTATCGGCTTCAGGACTGCGCTGGTCCTCTGCTGAAACATCGATCCGAGACGAGCCAAAAACCCGCCGAGCCACGCAAAGAATCCCCGTGCGCGCAGCGAAAGAGATTGTGCGGGCTGGGCCTCGGGCGAGGGTTCATTCATAGACATGAAGCTCCCCCTCGGCCAGAACAAGGCGGCGCGCATCGATCATGTCCATCAAAGCGAGGTCATGCGTGGCGATCACCAGAGCTGTGCCGGATTTGTTGAGCTCGATGAAGAGCCGCAACAAGCGCCTCGCGAGGCCGGGATCGACATTGCCTGTGGGTTCATCAGCAAGCAGGAGAGCCGGTTGGGCGATGAGTGCGCGAGCAATCGCCGCACGCTGCTTTTCCCCACCCGAGAGGATGACGGGGGGCACATGCATGCGATCACCCAGACCGACCCAGCGCAAAAGCTCGATCACTTCGGCACGATAGCTTGCCTCCTCGCGCCCCTGAACCAGCAAGGGCAAAGCGACATTCTCGTAGGTGGTGAGGTGATCGAGCAGTCGGAAATCCTGAAAGACGATGCCGATCTTTCGCCGCAGACGCGCCAATTCCGATTGCGTCATCTGGCCAACATTTTCGCCAAACAAGGTCACACGGCCGCGTGTGGGTTTGAGCGTCTGCATCACGAGCTTGAGCAAGGTGGTCTTGCCTGCGCCAGAGGGGCCGGTGAGAAACTGGAAGCTCTGCGGCGGGATTGAAAAATCGATATCGCGCAGGATTTCTGGTCCGATGCCATAGCGCAGGCCGACATTCTCAAAGCGCACGAGGTCCGGCTGGGGCTCCCCGACCCAGTTTTCTTCCGTTCCATCGGGTTCAATCGCGAATTCGGACACGGGCTTTACCGGCCTTTAACTGAGTTTAGTGACAGATAGCAGTGTGGCACGCCTGTCGTGAACCCCTCTAACCGGGCCTGAGCGGAAGAACCCCCACCCGATGATGCTCATTCGCTGCCCGAATTGTGATTCGACACACGAAGTTCCCGCTTCGCTGATGTCCGATAAGCCACGCAAGCTCAGATGCGCGGTCTGCCGCACGGTTTTTGAAGCGACGGCCAATGATGCTGATTCGCGCGCCGACAAGAATGCAGCCTCGGAGCCTTTCTCCGGCGGCGGGGCTGGAATGGCCAAAGCTGTTGCGCCCGGTGTCGCCAATTCCATGCTGTCGAATTCGATCGACGATCCATTGATCGGGAGCGAAGAGGACATGGCAGCAGCCATGGCCGAAGGTGCGGCCGATACCACCATGTCGGTCGATGATATTGATTCGCTCTTTGACGATCCGCTGCCGCCCGCACCAAAAGCGGATGAGCCGGAATCCGATCCTTTCGCAGAAATGCTCGCGACTGAGATTGTCGAGAACCCAACACCTGATGCCCTGACCAACGGGCTCGATGCCGGACAGGGTGCCGCGATTGCTGCCGGTATGGCTGCGGCCGGAGCGGCCGGTGTTGCGTCGGCCGCCGCAACTTCTTCGGGACCAGAGCCGGTTATCCGCAAGCGCAATGTCCATGGCAAGTCGCGCAAGGAGGGGAACCCGAGCCGGTTGCGCAACGCGATCGGACTTGTAGCCGCGACCGGCATCGGCACGCTGGTCGCTCTCGCGATCTTCCGGCACGAGACAGTGCGGCTGATGCCGAGCATGGCGCCGGCTTTCGAGATGTTCGGGCTTGAGGTCAATTCGACGGGCCTCGAGATTCACGGCGTGCGCAGCCACATCTTGCGCGAGGATTCCCGCGACACGTTGGAAGTCACCGGGCAGATCGTGAATATCACGCGGGTACGGCAGCCGATCCCTATCCTGCGCCTGTCGCTGCATTCGACCGACGGCCAGCAGCTCTATGTCTGGACCGCGACGGCCGATCACACCGAACTTGGACCCGGCGAGAAGGCCCTGTTCCGCCGCCGCCTTGCGAGCCCGCCCAAAGAAGCGGAGCAAGTGATGGTGCGCTTTGTGGCAAGAGACGATATTGTCGCCGCCATCCGCTGATGGATTGGAAGGACAGGGCTGATCGTCGGTCCGCCTTCGCCAGCCGGAGGGATGGGTGACGTGTCTACAATGTTCCAAACCGCCGATCATCGCGTGCGCGTGCTTTTTGACGAAACACGCATCGCCAAGCGCAATATCGAGCTTGCGGCGGAGATCATGGCGAGAGACCCGCAGGATTTGCTGGTGATCGCGATCCTGCGCGGCAGTTTCATTTTCGCGGCCGACCTCGTGCGCGCCCTGCACCGGGCCGGGCTCGAACCTTCGATCGAGTTCATGCAGCTCGCCAGCTACCATTCGGGGCAAGTCTCCTCGGGCCAGGTGAGCGTGGTCAAGGATATCGACAATTCGGTGGCGGGGCGGGATGTGCTGCTGATCGACGATATTCTCGAATCAGGCCGCACCCTCGCTTTTGCCAAGGATCTGCTCGTTGCGCGCGGCGCAAAACGCGTGATGTGTGCGGTGCTGATCGAAAAGCCGATGAAGCGGGCGGTGCAATTCGAGGCGGATTTCGTGGGATTTGATGCGCCAGACCAGTTTTTGGTCGGCTATGGCATGGACGTGGCGCATAAACTGCGCCAATTGCCCTTCGTCGGTGTGATTGAATCCGGGGATTGAGACATGGCGCGTGTGCTTTTGGTGGATGACGATGAATCCGTGCGTGCCCCTTTGGCCCGCGCACTGGTTCTCGATGGACATGCCGTGACCGAAGCGAGCGACGGCGCGCATGCGCTCGAAACATTCGCTGAGGATGAGGTCGGGTTTGATCTGATGATCAGCGATATCCGCATGCCCCTGATGGACGGCATCCAACTCGCGCTCGCCGTAGCCGCGAAGCGCCCGGGTTTCCCGATCATCCTGATGACCGGTTACGCCGAGCAGCGCGAGCGCGCCAAGGAGCTCGAAGGGCTTGTGGACGATGTGCTCACGAAGCCGTTCCCGCTGGGTGATTTCCGCAAGGCCGTGCGCGAGTTGATCGCGCGAAGGATTAGCGGTTAAGGAAGAAAATCGCTGCGTTGAGCAAGGTCGCGAAGCCAACCCAGGCGAGATAGGGGTAGAGCGCCCAACCCGCTGCGCGATCGATTTTCACGAATGCCCGGATGTTGAAGGCAATCGCCACCAGCAAAGCTGTGATCACAATCAGCCCGGCAAGCGGTGATCGCAGCGTGAAAAAGGCGTAGGACCACGCGAGGTTCAGTGCCATCTGCACGAGGAAGACGAGGATCGCCTCACCCCTTGGGCCAGCTTCGGGCTTTGCGCGCAGGATACGCCAGAACGCGACCGCGAGCAGGGCGTAAAGGAAAGTCCAGACCAGCGGAAAGGCGATGCTGGGGGGGGTGAAAAACGGCTTGTTCAGGGTCGAATACCACGCCACCAGCCCCGGCGCTGTAAAGAGCTGACCGAGCACAGAAGCGATGAGCGGCGGCAGCATCGCCAGTGGCAGCATCGCGAGGCCGCGCAGACCAAGGGCCGGATGAAGATGAGCATCGCGCATGAGCCGCCTCGCTATTCTGATTTCGTGGCAAGATAGACGCCGAAAGCTGTCAAAGCCATGAAGCCGATCTGCAAAGGCGTGAGCGTCTCGCCAAACATCAGGTAAGCTTCGATCGCCGCTGTCGGCGGGATGAGATAGATCAGCGCGGCCACTTTCGACACAGCGCCGCGCCGAATCAGCATCAGCATGAGGCCAATCGCACCGATGGAAAGCGGGATCACCGACCAGGCCAAAGCCGCCCATGTCTCCCAGCGATTCTCAAAGCGCAGGTTTTCGAACAACAAGGCCAAGGGGAGCACGCATAAAAACGCACCGGCATATTGCAGCGTCGAGACCACGCGCAAATCTCCCGAGGCCACGAATTTCTTCTGGTAGAACGTGCCGAGAGTGACAGCGACCATCGCGAGCATATTCACGCCAATCGGCCAGCCCCAATTTCCGAGAGCCGCGGCGCTGAGGCCTGCAAGCTTCGGGGCGATCACGCCGATCACGCCCAAAAAACCGATCGCAATGCCCAGAGCTTGAACCGGACGTACCCGCTCACCAGCAAGGCGCGCGGCCAGACCCGCAGTCATCAACGGCTGGATCGCGGCGATCAACGCGGAGATTCCGGCAGGCAAGCCTTGCGCAATCGCCCACCAGACACCCCCGAGATAAACCGCGTGCAGCAACACGCCGGAGGTCATGGC
>JBOFZC010000258.1:0-1352 GCA_051654985.1 Rhabdaerophilum sp. | reverse complement strand
TACCGCCGACCGAAATGCCGCCAAAACCGATGCCGTGATAGCCGCGCTCGCGCCCGATCAGGCGGCAGCGATTGCCCTCTCCCTTCGCGTGAAAATAGCCGATCGCCATTTTCAGCGCCGTATCCACCGCCTCCGAGCCGGAATTCGCGAAGAACACATGGTCGAGATCACCCGGTGCCATCGCGGCGATACGGGATGCCAGCTGAAAACCAAGAGGATGCGCGAACTGGAAGGGCGGCGAGTAATCGAGCGTTTCCGCCTGCGCTTTGATGGCTTCGACGATCGGGTCGCGGTTATGCCCGGCGTTGCAGCACCAGAGGCCGGCGGTCGTATCCATGATCGCGCGGCCATCATTGGTGTAATAGTGCATGTCCTTCGAGCGCGAGACGATGCGCGGCGCTTTCTTGAACGCCCGCTCGGCCGTGAACGGCATCCAGAAGGCCTCAAGGTCATTGGGCTGTGAGAGCGTGGTAAGCGGCGTCGCGGCGCTGGATTTGGACATAAGACTCTCCTCGGATGTTCTGATTTTCATCAGAGGATACGCTGCCGGTGGCGGGAAACAACCCCGCAAAGCATCGGCGAATTCGCAAAATTCAGCGTTCGGAATGCCGCTCGGCCAAGACACTCACGGCTCGGCGCGCGAACGTGCTGGATCGAGATGCGGCAGCGTGTAGCGATCTTCCGTTTCAGGCATTTCCAGAAAAGCCGCGTCGGGCTCCTCGCATACCGCCTCGCCATCGATCTCGAACAGGATATTGGGGGCGGCAAGTCCCGCCACCTCGAGATAGGTGGCCGCACACAGATGGCGACCAAGCCGACGCTCGCGAATGGCGCGATACAGCTTCACAGAGCCTGGCACTGTTACGAAGACATTGATTTTTATCAGGTCGGCGATGTTCATGCCCGCCTCGGCCAATACAGCCGTGAGGTTGTCCCAGGCGATTTCCATCTGTTCGGTGAGATCGTCAGGGATCGTGCCGTCGATTCGCTGACCGATCTGCCCGGAAATCACGAGCCGCCTGGCGCGCGCGGAATGCACGACGCCATGTGCGTAACGCGAAGCAGGTGCGGCGATGGAACGCGGAATGATCGGCCTCGGCATGCGGGTTCTCCCTTCCCAATCGCGCAAGACACCCATTCCCGCTGAGGATGGCAAGATCGAAAACGAACCCACAGAATAAATCCGTGCATGGATACAATTTCCACAGCTGGATTGAGCGATCAGCCCTCGCCAGCGGCAATCCAATTCAATAGGTTGGTCACATGTGATTCGTAGTGCTGGGGCGGCGCGCGTTCCGATGGGTTTTCGGTCTCTCCTCGTGACAGTAACGATTGCGGCTGCGGCCGCAGGG
>JBOFZC010000257.1:0-3139 GCA_051654985.1 Rhabdaerophilum sp. | reverse complement strand
TTCCCGGCGATCAACGTCAACGACTCAGTCACGAAGTCGAAATTCGACAACCTCTATGGCTGCCGTGAATCACTCGTTGACGCGCTCCGCCGCGGCACCGACGTGATGATGGCCGGCAAGGTGGCCTTCGTCGCCGGCTTCGGCGATGTGGGCAAGGGTTCGGCGGCCTCGCTGCGCCAGGCCGGCGCGCGTGTCATCGTCTCGGAAGTCGATCCGATCTGCGCCTTGCAGGCGGCGATGGAGGGCTATGAAGTCGACACCATTGAGGGTGCCCTGCCCCGCGCTGACATCTATGTCACCGCGACTGGCAACAAGGACATCATCACGGTCGATCACATGCGCGCGATGAAGGACCGCGCCATCGTCTGTAACATCGGCCACTTTGATAACGAGATTCAGGTCAACGGCCTGAAGAACTTCAAGTGGACGAATATCAAGCCGCAGGTCGATGAAATCGAGTTCCCCAAGGGCAACCGCATCATCCTGCTGTCGGAAGGCCGCCTCGTGAATCTGGGCAACGCGATGGGTCATCCGTCCTTCGTGATGTCGTCGTCGTTCTCGAACCAGACGCTTGCGCAGATCGAACTCTGGGCGAACAAGGACAACGGCAAGTACGACAAGAAGGTCTACACCTTGCCAAAATTCCTCGACGAGAAGGTCGCAGCACTCCACCTCGAAAAGCTCGGTGTGAAGCTCACCAAGATGTCGAAAGAGCAGGCGGATTATATCGGCGTGCCGGAGCAGGGCCCCTACAAGCCGGATCATTATCGCTATTGATCGTGTGGGCGGGATCATCCCGCTATGCTCTTCTAGAAAAATATCCACAACGCGCCCGGGAAACCGGGCGCGTTATTTCTTTGTTAACCACTTCCAGCCGGACTCTGGGCCTGCTTAAAGTTGCCCCGGGTTGGGGTTGCAAGTGATTCGCCGGATGTCACGCGTCGATGGCGGATCAGCGCGGGGAGACCGGATTAATGGCGCGAGCTTTGCGATGGGAATGCGGAATGCGAGCCACTCGCATGCGCTCTATCGCGGCTACGTTATTGCCGCTTTTGGCATCCATGCCCGCCTCCGCTGAAGAGTCTTTCGCGCTCCGTCTTTCGGGCCTCGGCAGCGGGAAGTTTGATCTCACCCGCATGACCCTCGCCTTTGCCTTCGCGCTGATGGTGGTCGCGATTTATGCCGCGACGATATCCATCCTGCATATTCGCTCGCGCCGGCAATGGAACGAGCACGCGCAGGAGAGCAACCGCGCGCTGCAGGAAACGCAAGCTCAAGTGGAACGGCTCTCGACATTTCTCGCGACTGACCGACAGGTGATGATTGTCTGGGGCGCACCATCCGGTGCGGCCGAGATCGAGGGCGACCCGGGTGTGCTGATCGAGGCCAATTCGCCTCAAAGGTTGCTCTCGTTTTCGGAATGGCTGCCAGGCGACCTCGCGCAACGGCTCGATCGTGAAACCTTCCGCTTGCGTCAGGAGGGCGTTGCCTTCGCTTTCACGACGAAAACGCTAGCGGGCGATCATATCGAGATCGAGGGTCGGCCCGTGGCAGGGCGCGCCGTGATGGCAGTGCGTGTGCTCACGGGTGAGCAACTCGCCATGGCGCGCCTCAAGGATGAGCGCGCGGCGGTTGAAACAATGTTCTTGCGTATGCGGGGTATGCTCGATGCCATCAGTCAGCCAACATGGCTGCGCGACCGCAATGGGCGGCTCCTGTGGGTCAATGCCGCTTACTCGCAGGCTGTGGATGGCCGCAGCATCGATGATGTCATCGACCGCCAAATCGAGTTTCTCGACAGCGATGATCGCGCCAATATCCGCACCATGCTCGATCGAAGCGGGCAATACCGCGGCCAGATGACCGCCGTGATCGGAGGCAATCGGCGCCGGGTCGATGTTATCGAGGTTGCGGGCCATGATGGAGGCGGCGGCTTCGCGCTCGATATCAGCGAGTTGGAGGCCACGCGCGAGGCTCTGGGACGGCAGATGGATGCGCATGTGCGCACGCTCGAGGAACTCCCCACGGCGGTGGCGATGTTCGATCCACGCCAGCGGCTGAGCTATTCCAATAAGGCGTTCCGCGATCTCTTCGCGCTCGATGCTGGTTATCTTTCGAGCCAGCCAACCAACGGCGAAATTCTTGACCGCTTGCGCCTCAACGGCCGTTTACCAGAAGCCTCGGATTACAAGGCATGGAAAGCCGAGCTTCTCGCGCAGTATCAAAGCGCCGAAAGCGTTACCCATCCCTGGCCTTTGCCGAACGGGCGCGCCTTGCGCGTGGTGATTTCTGCCAACCCGCAAGGCGGTGTCACGTATCTCTTCGAGGATGAGACCGAGCGCTTCACGCTCGCCGCCTCTTATGATCGCCTGAAAGACGCGCAATGGGAGACGCTGATGGCGCTCTCCGAGGGTGTCGCTGTGTTTGGTTCCGATGGCTGCGTGCAGCTCTCGAACCCCGCTTTTGCGCGGCTCTGGCGGATGGCGCCTGAGGCCTTGCAGGGCCACCCGCATGTCGAGGAAGTCGCCCGCGCTGCCGAGAATGCACCACCGGGCATCTGGGCCGATATCGCCGCCAGCGTGTGCAGCCTCGCGGATGCGCGCTCCGAGCAGCAGGCCGAAATCGTCACTACAGAGGGACGTACCCTCATCGTCACCACGACACCGCTGCCCGATCGTGCAACCTTGGTTGCCATCAGCGACGTTACTGACACAGTCGAGGCCGAGAAGCGCCTGCGGGAGCATAACAAGGCATTGGAAGACGCGGCGCGCCTGCGCACGGATTTCATCCGCTCGGTGTCATTCGAACTGCGCTCGCCGCTCCAGGTGGTCGTCGGCAATGCCCAGGCGCTCGCGGGTGGCGTGCTCGGCCCGCTCAACGAGCGTCAGCAGGAATATGCTCAGACTTTGGAGCAAGCTGCCGATGCGGTGCTGGCGTTGACCGACGATATTCTCGACCTCGCCAGCGTTGAGGCCCGCTCGATCGAACTCGCGCTTGAGCCCATCGACATGGCCCGCGCGATTCAAGATGCAATGGAAGGCCTCAAGGACCGCATTGGCGACGCGAAAGTGCGCATCGCCATCAACATGTCCTCCGGTTTTCCGGCGATCGTCGCCGACCCGAAGCGGATGACGCATAT
>JBOFZC010000256.1:0-3688 GCA_051654985.1 Rhabdaerophilum sp. | reverse complement strand
TGCCGCAACGGGTTGGGGGCCGAGGCGACGATGGAGTAGCGCGTCGTGGCCGAGGAACGGCTGGCGACGGAGCGCTCACGCCAGACTTCGTTGGCTTCCTGATAGCTTTCAAAGGGGCCGAAAACCCGTGCGGTGCCGGAAACGACTTCCTGGAACTCCACGCATTGATATTCGCCGCCGATCACCCAGAATTGCTTGGCCATGATCATTCTCCTCAACGGATCGCCTGATTTTCGAATGCAAGGGCGGGCGGAGATATCTCCGCTGCGCCCTTGCTGGGACGGGATTATTCCGCCGCGATCGACTTGTGGTCTGCGCCGTGGAACTGCTCGGTTTCGGTCGAGCCAGCCATGGCGGTCGTCGAGGACTTGCCCTGGCTGATCGCCACCGCCACCGCATCGAAATAGCCCGTGCCGACTTCGCGCTGATGGCGCACCGCCGTGAAGCCATTGTCCTGCGCTGCAAATTCACGCTGCTGCATCTCGGAGTAAGCGCCCATGCCGCGGGTCGAATAGCCCTTGGCCAGCTCGAACATCGAGAGGTTCAGCGAGTGGAAGCCCGCGAGGGTCACGAACTGGTACTTGTAGCCCAGCGCGCCGATCTCATCTTGGTACTTCGCGGCTTCGGCATCCGACATTTTCTTGCGCCAGTTGAAGCTCGGCGAGCAATTGTAAGCCAGAAGCTTGTTCGGATATTTTTTCTTGAACTCAGTCGCGAATTCGCGCGCTTCGCCCAAGTCAGGCTCCGAGGTTTCCCACCAGACCAAGTCAGCATATTCGCCGTATGCGAGGCCACGCGCAATCGCATGCTCGACCGAGTGCTTGTTGCCCTGCTTCAGGCGGAAGAAGCCTTCTTCCGTACGGCTGTCGCGGTCGATCCAGGGATGATCGTAATCATCGACATCCGAGGTGATCAGGTTCGCGGCATGCGCATCGGTGCGGGCCAGGAGGACCGTATCCACGCCGCAGACATCAGCGGCAAGACGCGCCGCGTTCAGCGTGCGGATGAAGGTTTTCGTCGGCACCAGCACCTTGCCACCGAGATGGCCGCACTTCTTTTCAGACGCGAGCTGATCCTCAAAGTGGACACCCGAAGCACCCGCTTCGATCATCGCCTTCATCAGCTCAAAAGCGTTGAGCGGGCCACCGAAGCCGGCTTCGGCGTCGGCGATGATCGGCGCCATGTAATGGATCGACGTATCGCCTTCCATATGCGCGATCTGATCAGCGCGGCGCAGAGTGTTGTTGATGCGCTTCACCACATCCGGCACGGATGACGCCGGGTAGAGCGACTGATCGGGATACATCTGGCCCGCATTGTTGGCATCGGCTGCCACCTGCCAGCCCGAGAGATAGATCGCCTCAAGGCCAGCCTTGACCTGCTGCATCGCCTGATTGCCGGTGAGCGCACCCAGCGTGCGGACGAAAGGACGGTTGGCGAGCAGCGTGCGCAGACGGGCAGCGCCCATTTTCGCGAGCGTGTATTCCATCTGGAACGAGCCGCGCAGCTTTTCCACGTCGGCGGGGGAATAGTCGCGCTTGTTCTGGGGAGCGTAGGAGGCAGTCATGATCATCATCCTTCTCGATCGCGTGGGGGCCTGAATCGGGCTGCGACAGAACGTCTTAGACCTTAGATTTACAAGCCTTCACATGACACGAACCTGTCACACGCCAGCGTGCAGCGCAATAAGATGTTGAATTTTTATTAGAAATGCGGAAAACTCTTGACATCATGACATTTGTTGTTTTGTAATTTGTCATAGATTTACACATGCTTTCATGGAGATTTCAACTTGAGATCCCTCCGCATCGGCGGTCGCGTCCGGCGGCTTCGCCAGGAAAAACGCCTGAGCCAGACCCAAATGGCCAATGAGCTGGGCATTTCCCCGTCCTATCTCAACCTGATCGAAAGCAATCAGCGCCCGGTCACTGCGGGTGTGCTGCTGAAACTCGCAGAAAAATTCCAGATCGACCTCGCCTCGCTCTCGGGCGACGAGGACAACCGCCTCGGCACCGATCTGATGGAAGCTCTATCCGATCCCATGTTTGAAGCAGCGGACGTGAAAGCCTCGGATGTGAAGGAGCTTACTGCCACGCTCCCTGCGTTGGGGCAGGCCTTTCTCACGCTCTACAATGCCTATCGGCGCGGGCCGGGCAGTGATTCTACCCTTGGCGATGCCGATGGCGAGGGTGGCTCGGCCAGCATCCCCTCCGAAGAAGTCTCGGATTTCATCCAGCGGCATTTCAATCATTTTCCGGTTCTAGAAGAGGCAGCGGAATCGCTCTGGGTCGATCACGGGCTCGGACTTTTCACGCTCCAGCAGGATCTGGTGAAGGTCTTGGCCGAGCGCTTCGCGGTGGATGTCGAGATTGCGCCGACAGAGACCATGCGCGGCATGCTCAGAGCCTACAATCCGTTGACACGGCGGCTCCAGCTTTCTGAACTGCTCACGAGCCCGGGCCGCACCTTCCAGCTCGCACACCAGATCGCCTATCTCGGCTTCCGGCGCGAAATGGAAGGGCTCGTGTCGGGAGGAAAATTCTCAACGCCTGATGCCGATGCGCTCGCGGCTTCTGCGCTGGCGAATTATTTCGCCGCCGCTGTGATGTCGCCCTATGCGCGCTTCCTCGAGGCCGCCAAAGCCACGCGCTATGACACGACCATCCTGAAACACCGGTTCGGGCTGTCGTTCGAACAGGTATGCCATCGGCTCACCACCCTGCGCCGACCCGGTGCGGAGGGCGTGCCGTTCCACCTGATCCGCGTCGATATTGCCGGAAATATCTCGAAACGATTCTCCTCATCCGGCATCCATATCGCGCGCTTCGGAGCAGCTTGTCCGCGCTGGAATGTCTATGATGCTTTCGCCACACCCGGAATGTTGCGCGTCCAGGTCTCGCGAATGCCGGATGGAGGCTCGTTCTTCTGTATAGCGCGCACGCTCACACCCGGCGGGCGACAGGTGATGCGCGGCGGACTGCCCGCACGCGCGGGGATGCTCGCAATCGGTCTTGGATGCCCGATTTCGCATGCGCGCGAGCTGGTTTATGCCGATGGCCTGCATCTCGATGACCCCACCATCGTCACGCCCATTGGCGTCTCCTGCCGCACCTGCCCGAGGCAGGATTGCTCCGATCGAGCCATGCCGGCCCTTGCGCAACGTCTCGTGATTGACGAAAATCGGCGGGGACTCTCCACATATTCCATGAGTGGTGAGCGCTAAACCGCCGCACATCACCGTTTCATTCGTTGCCTGGAAAAACCTCATGACCTCGAAACTTGATCAGCTGAAATCCATGACTGTGGTGGTCGCTGATACCGGTGACATGGCTGCGATCGAGGCGTTCAAGCCGGTGGATTGCACCACGAACCCGACGCTGATTCTGAAAGCGGCCGAGATGGAGGCTTACAAGGGTTTTGTGGAGGAAGCCGTAGCCTGGGCCGGCCAGCAGGGTGGGGGCCGCGAGGCGCGCATTTTAGCCGCTTGCGATCGTCTCGCCGTCACCTTCGGTGCGGAACTGACGAAGCGCGTGCCGGGCCGCGTCTCCACGGAAGTGGATGCCGATCTCTCCTTCGATACAGCGAAAAGCATTGCCAAAGGCCGCGCGATCATCGCGGATTATGCCTCACGCGGTATCGAGCGCGAGCGCATCCTCATCAAGCTCGCCTCGACCTGGGAGGGGATCCG
>JBOFZC010000255.1:0-3266 GCA_051654985.1 Rhabdaerophilum sp. | reverse complement strand
CTTGTCGTGAGGCGGAATGACGAGACCACGCCCATGAATGATGTGGTTCGTATTCTTCGTGACGGCGAGATCGCGATTCTCGAAATCGACAATCCGCCTGTGAACGCGACTTCTCAGGCGGTGCGCCGCGCGTTACTCGATAGCGTGCAGCGTGCGCAATCCGAGCCGGAAACGAAGGCCATTGTCATTTGCGGTGCTGGACGGACCTTCACCGCCGGCGGCGATCTTGCGGAATTCGGCAAACCACCGCGCGAGCCGCATCTTCCGGATGTCATCAACCGCATCGAGGAGAGTGCGAAGCCGGTTGTCGTCGCCTGGCATGGCACGGCACTCGGCGGTGGCTGTGAAATCGGTCTTGGCGCGCATCGGCGCATCATCGCGAAAGACGGCCTTGTCGGTTTGCCGGAAGTGAAACTCGGCCTGCTGCCCGGTGCCGGAGGAACGCAGCGCCTGCCGCGCCTGATCGGGCCGGTTGCAGCGCTGGATCTCATCGCGACGGGGCGGATGGTCGGTGCCGAAGAGGCTCTTCGCCTTGGCCTCGTCGACCAGATTGCTGAATATGACCTTCGGGCCGAAAGCATCGCGCTCGCGCGTTCGCTGATCGGCCAGATGCAGCCGCGCCTTTCAACCCGCCCGACGCCACCCGCCGAACCCGAGGCATGGCAGGGGATGGTCGATCGCGTGAACCGCGAAGCCAAGGGGCGAATTGCGCCGCTTCGCGCGATCGAACTCGTGTCGCAAAGCCTCACCTATGCGTTTGGAATCGCTCAGGCCAACGAAAGACGGGCCTTTTTTGAGCTGATGAATTCGGATCAATCCCTCGCCCTGCGTCACATCTTTTCGGCTGAGCGGGAAACCGGCAAACGCCCGGAACTGGCCGAGGCTCGCCCGCGGGATATCCGCCATATCGGCATCATCGGCGCGGGAACGATGGGTTCTGGCATCGCCGTCGCTTTCCTCGATGCTGGCTTCAAAGTCACATTGCTCGAGAGCGATGACGTGGCCTTGCAGGCCGGCGTGGAGCGCGTCAGCAACCTCTATCAGCGCGCGATCCGCTCGGGCCGAATGGACGAGGCCACGCGGATTACACGCCTCTCGGCGCTTTCGCCCACCACGGATATGACGAAGCTTGCCGAAACCGGCCTCGTGATCGAGACGGTTTTCGAGGATATGACCATCAAGCTTGAACTCATGAAGCAGCTCGGGCGCTTGCTCCCGGCCAACACACTTGTGGCCTCCAACACCTCGTATCTTGATCTCGAGCAGATGGCCGATGCTCTGCCTGGCCCGGAGCGGTTTCTCGGCCTGCATTTCTTCTCGCCGGCGCATGTGATGAAGCTGGTCGAGGTGGTGCGCACGGCACGCAGTTCCACAGAGGCTATCGCAACCGGCCTCACCATCGCTCGAAAGCTGAAGAAAATCGCCGTCGTGACGGGTGTTTGCGAGGGCTTTATCGGCAATCGCATTCTCGCGAAATTCCGTGCGCAATGCGAGTTCATGCTGGAGGAAGGCGCGCTTCCGCGCGAAATCGACGCTGCGATGGAAGCCTTCGGTCTCGCGATGGGGCCCTTCGCGGTGCAGGATCTTGCGGGGCTCGATATCGCCTGGGCCCGGCGCAAGCGGCTCGCATCGACACGAACACCGGACGAGCGCGACGTGGCGCTGGTCGATCGCCTTGTCGATGAAGGACGTCTGGGCCAGAAGTCGGGGCGTGGCTGGTATCTCTATGAGAATGGCCGGCGCAGCGCTGACCCCGCTGTCGAGGCCATGATCCGCATGCAGGCTGCCGCGTCCGGCCGGCCCCAGCGCCATTTCAACGCTAGCGATATCCAGAACCGCATTGTGGCTGCGATGGTCAATGAAGGCGCGAAAATCCTCGGCGAAGGCATCGCCGCCCGCGCTTTCGAGGTCGATCTCGTCCTCGTGCATGGCTACGGATTTCCAGCCTGGCGTGGCGGGCCGATGCATTATGCCGACAGGGTGGGGCTTAAGAACATTCTTTCGATCGCCAAGACCGCGGCCATGCGCGACGGAAAGGGCTTCGAAGTGGCACCTTTGCTGGAAGAGCTGGCAGGATCGCAACGACGTTTCGCCGATCTCGATGCCACCTGACCGAGATCGCCTTTCGAGGACTACACCATGACCGAAGCCTATCTCGTGGACGGCACTCGAACCCCCATTGGCCGCTATGCTGGTGCATTGGCGAATGCGCGGGCCGATGACATGGCTGCACTCGTAATCCGCACGTTGATGACGCGTTTTCCGACTGAAATGGCCGCTTCGGTCGATGAAGTGATCCTCGGATCAGCCAATCAAGCGGGCGAAGACAATCGCAATGTCGCGCGGATGGCTGGGCTTCTCGCGGGATTGCCCATTGAGATTCCTGGCACCACAGTCAACCGCCTTTGTGGCTCGGGGCTGGATGCCATCGGGATCGCTGCGCGTGCGATCAAAGCGGGTGAAGCCGAACTCATCATCGCCGGCGGTGTCGAGAGCATGACGCGCGCGCCCCTCGTGATGGGCAAGGCGCAGGAAGCGTTCCAGCGCTCGGCGGAGGTATTCGACACCACGATCGGCTGGCGCTTCATCAACCCCCTGATGAAGGTGCAATACGGCGTGGATTCTATGCCGGAAACTGCCGAAAACGTCGCTGAGGACTATCAAATCAGTCGCGAGGATCAGGACAAGTTTGCTTTCCGCTCGCAGGCTCGCGCATTCGCCGCGCAGAAAAACGGCCGTCTCGCCCGCGAGATCACGCCTGTTCGCATCCCTCAGAAGAAGGGTGATCCGGTGCTTGTGGATCGTGACGAGCACCCGCGTGAAACCACACTGGAGAAGCTCGCGAGCCTGGGCACGCCTTTCCGTAAAGGTGGCACCGTGACGGCCGGAAACGCCTCGGGTGTGAACGATGGGGCCGCAGTGGTTCTCGTGGCGTCAGCCGCTGCCGTGAAACGCTTTGGCCTGACGCCAATGGCGCGCATCACCGGCCTCGCGACAGCGGGCGTGCCGCCGCGCATCATGGGCATTGGGCCGGTACCCGCAACGCAGAAGCTCTGCGCGCGGCTCGGCATCAAACCCGCCGATTTCGATGTGATCGAACTCAACGAAGCTTTTGCCGCGCAGGGCTTGGCGTCGCTGCGCCTCCTCGGCCTGCCTGATGATGCAGAGCATATCAATCCGAATGGCGGGGCGATTGCATTGGGCCACCCGCTCGGCATGTCCGGCGCGAGGCTTGCGCTGACCGCCGCGATCGAGATGCAGGATCG
>JBOFZC010000254.1:0-8737 GCA_051654985.1 Rhabdaerophilum sp. | reverse complement strand
GCCACTTCGGCACGTCATATTGATATCTCGGAATTTGCAGCCGCCTTGCAGCGAGAATGCAGCATATTGGTTGGCGAGAACGACTTCAAATGGCGGAATACACAGCCGCAGCCGGACCGCAAGACCTGGGGTCATGCAGAGGCTGTCGCCAATTTCGCTCAACGGCACAAGATGCAGCTGCGTGGTCACACCATGATCTGGCATGAGGCGATGCCGCCCTGGGCTCTTGAGGGCATCAAGGAGAGCCGCGAGCGCGCGACCCAGATCCTGCGTGATCGCGTGAACAGCATCGGGGCTCAGTTCCGCGGCAGGATCGCGACTTGGGATGTCGTCAACGAAGCCATCGAAAGGCGTGACGGATTGCGCCATGGTATGCGCAATTCTGCGTTTTTCTCCGCTTTGGGTGAGGGCTATCTCGACCTTGCATTCGCGACCGCCAAGGAGATCGATCCCGCAGCGCATAGAGCTTACAACGATTTTGGAATGGACCACGAAGTTGATTGGCAGCGCGACCGCCGTCGGGATGTGTTGACGCTGCTGGAGCGGCTTCAGGCACGCAAAGTGCCAATCGACACACTCGGCATTCAAGCGCATCTGCGCGCTGATTTACCGTTTCGTGAGAATACGTTCCGCACCTTCCTCAGGCGTGTGGCCGATCTCGGATTGCGGATCGAGATTACCGAATTTGATGTGAATGATCGTGCGTTGCCAGCCGATACCGCAATTCGTGACAAGGCAGTTGCCGATTTGACGCGGCGCTATCTCGATGTTGCGCTGGATGAACCGAAAGTCGTTTCTGTTCTCACCTGGGGGATCAGTGATCGTCATTCTTGGTTGTCCGACATGCCAGACCGACGTCGCGCGGACGGCCTGCGTCAGCGCGGGCTGCCATTCGACGAAGTCTTCCAACGCAAACCCATGTGGCATGCGATTGCGAAAGCCTTCGACGCAGCCCCAGCGCGTTGACGAGCCTTTGCTCCGAAGGCGGACCGTGCTAAGCGCCCGGCCATGACAACTTCCTCCCGCATCCCCTCCCGTTTCGCCGCCAATGCCGCCTCGGGCCGCGCCACTTTCGTGGCCTTCGTGACGGCGGGCGACCCTGACCCCGCAACCTCGCTCGCGATCATGAAAGCCTTGCCCGGAGCAGGTGCGGATGTGATCGAACTCGGTATGCCCTTCTCGGATCCGATGGCCGATGGCCCTGCCGTGCAATGGTCGTCGATGCGGGCGCTGAAAGCCGGGATGAGCCTCAAGGGCACGCTGTCTCTCGTCGCTGAGTTTCGGAAATCCAACGCGGAAACCCCCATCGTTCTCATGGGCTACTACAACCCGATCTACGTTTATGGCGTCGAGACATTCCTTGTTGATGCCAAGGCGGCGGGTGTTGATGGGCTGATCGTGGTCGATCTGCCGCCGGAGGAAGACGCCGAACTTTGCATTCCTGCGATGCAGGCCGGGTTGAATTTCATTCGCCTCGCGACACCCACAACCGATGACAAGCGTCTGCCTGCGGTGCTCGCGAATACCTCCGGGTTCGTCTACTACGTTTCGATCACCGGCATCACCGGCACAGCGACACCGGATTTTTCGAAAGTGAGCCAGGCCGTCGCGCGCATCAAGCGCCACACCAGCTTGCCCGTCGCGGTTGGCTTCGGCGTGAAAACACCGGAGAATGCTGCGGCTATCGCGCAGGGAGCCGATGGCGTGGTTGTCGGCTCGGCTTTGGTTGAAGCCATCCGCACCTCGCTCGACACCGACGGCAAGGCCACGGAAAAGACAGTTACAGCCGTTACAAGCCTCGTTTCCAGCCTCTCGCAAGCCGTGCAGTCGGTTGCGAAACGCGCTGCCGAATAACAGGGATTTTCCGATGAACTGGATCACCAACATCGTCCGTCCGAAGATCCGCTCGCTGCTCCGGCGCGAAGGGCCGGACAATTTATGGATCAAATGCCCTGAGAGCGGTCAGCTCGTCTTCCACAAGGAGGTCGAGGACAATCTGATGGTCATTCCGGGTTCAGAGCATCACTTGCGTATGAGCGCTACGGCGCGCCTCGCACATATGTTCGATGGTGGCGTTTACGAGACCATCCCCGTGCGCGAAGTGCCACTCGATCCGCTGAAATTCAAGGACGAGAAGCGCTACACGGATCGTCTGAAAGACGCGAAAGCAAAAACCGGACTGCAGGATTCAGTACTGGTCGCCACGGGCACGCTGGATGCGCTGCCCACCACCATTGCGGTGCAGGAATTCGGTTTCATGGTCGGTTCGCTCGGCATGGCAGCTGGCGAGGGCATTATTCTCGCTTTCGAAACCGCTGTCGCACGTTCAACCCCGTTGGTGCTCTTTTCGGCCTCGGGTGGGGCGCGGATGCAGGAGGGAATCCTCTCGCTCATGCAATTGCCGCGCACCACGGTTGCCTTGCGGCGCCTACGCCAGGCTGGCCTCCCTTACATTGTTGTGCTGACCAACCCTACGACGGGTGGGGTGACGGCCTCCTATGCAATGCTTGGTGATGTGCATATCGCTGAACCCGGCGCGCTGATCTGCTTTGCGGGTCCGCGTGTGATCGAGCAGACGATCCGTGAAAAACTGCCCGAGGGGTTCCAGCGCGCGGAATATCTGCGGGATCACGGGATGGTCGATATGGTCCTGCACCGCAAAGAGATCCGTTCGACCGTCTCGCGCCTTTGTCGCCTGCTGATTAAGCGCGAAGCGGCCTAAACGATATTGCCCAATCGAGGCCTCCATGCGCACATCGGAAGCCTATCTGGCTCGCTTTCTCGACCTGCACCCGAAGCTGATTGATCTCAGCCTCGGGCGGACCGAGCGTCTGCTCAAAGCGATGGGCAACCCGGATGCGCGCCTGCCGCCGGTGATCCATGTCGCCGGCACCAATGGCAAGGGTTCAACCATCGCCTTCATGCGTGCAATGCTCGAAGCCGCGGGCAGAAAAGTGCATGTCTACACGTCCCCGCATCTCGTGCGTTTTCATGAACGCATCCGGCTTGCCGGAAAACTGGTCAGTGAAGAGGCGCTTGTTGAGGCATTCGAGAGGGCGGAAGCGGCCAATGCCGGTGAGCCCATCACGTTTTTCGAGATCACCACCGCCGTCGCATTCGATCTCTTCGCGCGCGTCCCGGCTGATGCCGTTTTGCTGGAAGTTGGTCTCGGCGGGCGGTTTGACTCTACCAATGTGATCACCAATCCCGCTGCGAGCGTCATCACGCCCATCTCGATGGATCACCGGGAGTTTCTGGGCGATACGGTCGAGAAAATCGCCTTCGAGAAGGCTGGGATCATCAAGAGAGGTTCGCCTCTGATCCTGGCTGATCAGGATCCCAACGCGCAGGCTGTGTGCCTCGAGATCGCGGCGAAGCTTGGCGTTGAAACGCTCGTCGGAGGGCAGGATTTCCAGGCTTTCGAGGAGAATGGGCGGCTCATCTACCAGGATGAGAATGCGCTGCTCGATCTGCCATTGCCGCGTTTGCCTGGGCGGCATCAGCATGGGAATGCCGCCACCGCCATCGCCGCCCTGCGCCGCGTGTTCGGCAGTGCCATCCCGCAAGCGGCGATCGAGAGCGGGATGCAGACGGTCGAATGGCCCGCGCGCTTCCAGCGGCTCACCGGCGCGCTGACCAAACTCGCGCCCGCAGGTGCGGAGCTCTGGCTCGACGGCGCGCACAATGCCGATGGCGCCATCGCCCTTGCCGAAACCATCACCATGCTCGAAGAGCGTTCGCCCCGCCCGCTCGTGATGCTGATGGCGACGATGGCGCGCAAAGACCCCGCTGAAATCCTCAAACCATTCGCAGGCATCACCCAGGAATTCTATGCGGTGCGGTTTGATCAAGACGGTGCACGTGCACCGGCCGATCTCTCGGAGCACGCGCGGCGGCATGGCCTGCCTGCGGCGATTGCGGGAAACGTGGAGGAAACGTTGGCCTTCCTCGCCGCGCGACACTGGGAGACGCCACCGCGCATCGTGATCGGAGGTTCGCTGTATCTCGCTGGCGAAGTGCTGCAGGCGGATGGAAGCCTGCCGAAATGAAAACGGGAGGCCATTGCCTCCCGTTTCATCCACTATGCTGCCGATTTCAGGACGAGGCCTGAATCCATTTGACGAGATCGCCTTTCGAACCTGCGCCGACCTTGGTGGCTGCGAGCTTGCCATCCTTGAAGATCATCAAGGTCGGGATGGAGCGGATGCCGTATTGCGCGGCGATATCCTGATTCTCATCGACATTGACCTTGGCGACCTTGACCTTGCCGGCCATCTCGACTGCGATCTCCTCGAGCGCGGGCGCGATCATGCGGCAGGGGCCGCACCAGGGCGCCCAGAAATCGACAACAACCGGCTCAGCCGATGAAAGGACATCGGCGGCGAAGCTTTTGTCGGTGACAGCGTGGGTATTCGTGCCCATAGCAAAATTCCTGATGAGAGTAAGAGGCGTGTTGGAACCAGAAGTAGAGAGCGGGCGCGACGGAATCAAGGCAAGCGCTTGGTTGTTCACGCGCTGGTGATTTTCGAGAAGGCTGCGTCGAGGGTCGTGTCCGAAAGGGTCTCCAGCGTCTGGATCGCGGTCCAATAGAGATGGCAGACGACATCGGATTTCCCAAAGACATCCCGCGCGAGTGCCCGATACATGGCCATCTGCCCAAAAATCTCAGGCGATGGACCCGAGTTCGGGCGGATACCGGTCTTGAAATCAAGGATATCGACGCAGTTCGCGCTCACACGGATGCGGTCGAGCTGGCCCGAGACGTGCCTGATCAGGCCGTTCTCAAGCCGCACTGGCCCCGCCATTCCCACTTCCGCGCGCGAACCCTCCGCAAAGAAACCTGCAAGCTCCGGGCCGGCCAGAGCCGCGAGAACCGGCGTAAATATCGCCTCAATCTCGTGATCCGGCAGGCCGGGAAAGGCATTTCGTATGAGGTTGTGGGCCACGCGCCATCTCTCTGGCTCCCTATATTGGGGTAGGAGCTGGAACAGTTTATGCACCAACACACCGCGCCGGCGGCTCCTGCTGCGCGCTCCGTTGGATGCATTTTGTTCGCCGCGTTGGAAAACCGTGGCCTGAGATGGTCGGATGACCCGCGACTCGTCCTGCATCGTCAACGGATGAAGCAGCAAGGATAGGCGGGGTGCCTCTTCGCTTGGCTTATCGTCGGTGACGGTTGTCTTGGCTACCCGCGAAGGCGGCCAGCGTAGGGTTGGCAATCGGTTCTCTTCATTTGATGGAACCTCAATCACGCGCGCGCTCTCGCGCATGGCCTGGGTCACCAAGGCATGCCAAGGCCATTCCCGAACGGGTTTCTTCGGTAAATCGCTTGGCAGCGATTCTTTTCCCAATTTGCCCACGCGATGCCCGACCACATAAAGCCGCTCCCTCGCCCGCGTGAGCCCCACATAAAGCAAGCGGCGATATTCCTCGAAGGCCCGCGCCTTTGCCTGTCTGCCTGCCTCCCGGATTGGCTCCGCGGCATCCGCCGAGCGCCCAGACCAGAGAAGCATTCCCCCGGCCGGATACGTGGCGGAATGCACTTTCGGATCGGTGGAGGAGTGCTTTGTACTCATTGCATCGGCGACGAAGACAACGCGCGCCTCCAGCCCCTTCGCGGCGTGCACGGTCATCACGCGCACCCGACCCTGCCCGGAATCAAGATCGCGCTTGATTTCGCGTTGCTGCCCTGCCTCGGCCGCGATGAACAAAGCCAATGAGGGCAGATGTCGTTGGCCAAATTCCAGCGCGTCGCCCAAGAAAGCATCGATAGCCTCGGCGGCGTCGGCACCGAGCCGCTTCAGCATCGCCGCTCGCCCGGATACACCAACCCTGCCTGGGCAATCCTCGCCGAGAAGTGTGCAAAGAAAATCGAAGGGCGACAGCCGAAGTGCTTGCTCCTCCAGCAGCCGCAAGCGCGCTTCGATGGCGGCAAGCCGCGCATCGAGCTTGGCGGCGGTTGTGATTTCATCGCGCAGGCTCGCGCCCCTTTGACGGCAGAGCGGTTCGAGAGCGTTGTCATCCAAGCCAAAGATCGGAGATTTCAACGCCGTGGCGAGCATCAGATCATCGCGCGGGAGCAACGCCGCCGAGGCGATCGCGATGAGATCCTGGACACCGATTTCGTGCTGGATCTTCAGCCGATCGGCACCCGCGACCGGGATTTTCCGCTCGCCGAGGGCACGCAACAGTGCATTGAAAAAAGGCCCGCGCTTTTGCACGAGAATGAGAATATCGCCTGGCCCGATTGGCTTCCCGGCTGAAACCTCGCCATTGTCGAGCCAATCCTGGATCGTGCCCGCAATGCGCTGGGCCATCCGCATCGCTGGGCTGGCTGTATGCGAGGAGCCGGCCGCGGCGTTTGTTCCTGCGGGCTCTGGAAGATGCTCCTCCAACGGCCAGCATTCCATGAGGCCCGGGAGTTCGGGCTGTGCTGCTGAATGTCCCGGCTTTTCGCCATCCGCCGAGAGCCCGGCACGGCGGTCCTCATGCTGGAAAACCTGATCAATCGCGTCGAGCACATCCGGGCTCGATCGGAACGATGAACGCAGCCTTACCGGGTTAGCGACTAGGCTCTCCGGGCCGATCGCTCGCGCAAAATCTTGTCGCATTGCGTCGAAGATGCGGGGTTCAGCCCCCTGGAACGAATAGATCGATTGTTTTTCGTCACCCACGACGAACAGGCTGCGCGGGCGGCTGACCTGTCCCTCGCCGGAGAAGAAATCCCCCGTGATTTCACGCACGATGTCCCACATTTCGGGTGTAGTATCCTGAGCCTCATCGACGAGAACATGTTCGATCGCCGCATCGAGCTTCATCATCACCCAGGCTGCTTGCCCACCTCCGAGCATGCGGCGCAGCAGGATGATCATGTCCTCGAAATCGAGCATGCGCCGTTCGGCCTTGAGGCGCGAAAACTCCGTGAGCATCGCTTTGGCGAAAACGTTCAGAGCTTGCGAGCAACGCGCCGAACGCAGTTGCGCCCGATGGGCAAGGAAGGTGTTGAGGTTCTCTTTAAGCTGACTTGGGAGTGACGCGAGATGCGGCATCATCTTCAGCGTTGGCTTGTCGATGGTCCTCCCGACCGCATAGGTGCCTTTTGAATCGATATTGATGGCGTAGGCAGCTTCGAAGATCGCCGCGCGCCCCTCGGCGCGCCCATAGGCCACGAGCTTTGCTGCTGTTTGCACGGTATCTGGACCGGGCTCCAAGGCGAGAATAGCCTCGCCAATCGCCAGCGCCTCTGCCGGTGGCGGCAAGCTGGCGAGAAACTGATCCTCAAGCGCTGTTTCCGAAACATCGGGCGAAATGCCGAATTGCTCCTCGATGGCGGTATCCAGAGCCTCTTCCGCCAGTAGCCCGCCGCGCGCCTCGAGCCGCCCCAACACGCCCATCGCCTCGCGGGTGATCGAGGCAAATGTCCCGATTTTTGTCGATTGCAGAATGGTTGAGAAGGCGCGTCCGAGCCGGGTGGTCGAATTGGCCGCGGCTCTTACCAGTGTCGCGCGGCGCGCCTCTTCCCGTAAAGAGGCGGCCTCCGCCTCATCCGGCACCGAGAAATCGACAGGGACCCCGGCTTCGATGGGAAAGAGATGCAAAAGCCGTTCGGCAAAGGCATGGATGGTCTGGATTTTCAACCCGCCTGGCGTTTCCACAGCTTCAGCAAACAGCGCCCGCGCGCGGCGGAGATGCGCCGGCTTCACCCCGCCCGTGAGGTCTTGGATTACTTTCGCAAGCTCAGCTTCCTGCAGGCCGACCCAGCGCGCGAGTTCGCCGAAAATCCGGTCCTGCATCTCCGCAGCGGCGGCCTTGGTATAGGTGAGGCAGAGGATCCGATCGGGTGCGACGCCTTCAAGCAGCATGCGGATGACGCGATCGCGCAGCAAGGTTGTCTTTCCCGCGCCAGCATTGGCAGAAACCCAGACATTATCACGCGGTACGGTGGCCGCTCTGCGGGCAGCTACCTCCGTGTCTGAGATGACGAAAGACGGCTTCACGCTTCGTCCTCCTCGTTCTCGTCATCTGGCGAGGCGCCCAGGCTCCATTCGCCAACGCGCGCGAGATGGTCGAAATCGCCGGCTGCATCGCGATAAAGCGGCTTGAGGCGTGAGCGATAACCGATCTCGCCGCTCGCCAGCGCGTTGATATCTGCCAAAGCGGCGTTCCAGGCTTCATCGATCATCGGAATCAGCGATGGCGGCGCTCTACCAACAATGCCTGCAACCACCCTATCGGAGCCGCCAATGGGTAGATAGGCGATGGAGCCGGCCTCCACGACGCGGGGTATTTCATCAAAACCACCCTTGAGCACCAAAGCGGCTGTCAGCGGCAACTGCGGTGCCAGCCCTGCCTGGATTTGCGTCCAGTTTGGTCGTGGACCTGTTTTGTAATCGATGATTGCAGCAAGCCCGTCGGGGCCAATCTCTAATCTGTCGGCCTTGCCGGTGAGGCGAACCTCTTCGTTTCCTGACAATGAAAGTGGGAAGTTTGCATAGGTTTCAATGAAGATCTGCGCGCCTGCGGCTCGAGCCTTGGCATCAAAGGCCACGAAACCGGCGGCAATCGCTTCAAAGGCGCTCCACCAGAACTGGAAGGCCTCTGGCTCATGGGCGAGCACTCGAAATTCTTGCGCAGCGATATCACGCAAGCGTTGTCCTGCCATGGCGGGATCGGCCTCGACTCTTTCGCGCGCGAAACGCTCAAGCACGCGGTGCAAAAGCGTGCCGCGTTGGCGGCC
>JBOFZC010000253.1:0-25004 GCA_051654985.1 Rhabdaerophilum sp. | reverse complement strand
GTCTTTCGCCCCGTTGACAATCGCCCGCCAAACGACCATTGAAGCGCCCCGTGCCCAGGTGGCGGAATTGGTAGACGCGCTGGTTTCAGGTACCAGTGGGTAACACCGTGGAGGTTCGAGTCCTCTCCTGGGCACCATCTCACTCTTCGCAGACGTTCGGTTGCATTCGTAGACGTCTGATAATTCAGAGAAAAATCGGAAAAACAGGGCCGCAAGCATTCGCTGCGGCTCTTTTCCGTTCGCTTGAAGCCGCCGAAAATGTTGGGCATTATGTTGGGCACAAGAGCAAGCCCAACGGCTTGAACCCAACAGAGGCCAACATGGCACTGACCGATGTTTCGATCCGAGCATTGAAGTCTAAGCCTACAAGACAGAAAATTTCTGACGGTGAGGGGCTGCAAATCTGGGTTCTGCCGACCGGAACCAAGGTTTGGCGCTACGCCTATCGATATGAAGGTTCCCAAAAAGCCTTGGCTTTAGGCCAATACCCCGCTGTTGGGCTTGCTGAGGCACGCAGGCGGCGTGACGAGGCAAAAGCCCAACTGGCCAATGGCGTTGATCCCGGCCGCCACAAGAAGCGCCAGAGGGCTGACAAGGCCGTCAGCGAGGCCAACACCTTCTCAGTGCTGGCCACCGAATTGCTCGCCAAGAAACAGCGCGAGGGCAAAGCCTCCGCAACAATTGGCAAGCGGGAATGGCTTTACAGTTTAGCCAATGATGCGATTGGCTCTCTGCCGGTTGCCGATATCACCGCCCCTGATGTGTTGGCCGTCCTCCAGAGTGTCGAGAAAAAGGGGCATCTGGAAACTGCCCGCCGAATGCGTTCCGCCATCGGCGAGGTGTTCCGCTTTGCCATTGCCACCGGACGAGCAACGAGCGATCCGACTTTCGCGCTGCGCGGGGCGCTGACGACACCGAAAGTGAAACATCGTGCGGCGCTGACTGACCCTAAAGCATTCGGGGAGCTATTGCGCGCCATTGAGGGCTTTCAAGGCCAGCCGACGACACAAGCCGCCTTGAAGCTGATGGCCTATCTCTTCCCGCGTCCGGGCGAATTGCGCATGGCGGAATGGTCCGAATTTGATCTGCCGAATGCTGTGTGGACTGTTCCTGCGAAGCGCATGAAAATGCGGCGGGAGCACCGCGTGCCGCTCGCGAAACAGGCTATAGCCATTCTGGCGTCCATTCAGCCGCTCACCGACTATTCGGCCTTCGTCCTCCCGGCTGTCAGCAATCCCAAGCGGCCTATGTCAGAGAACACGCTGAACGCTGCCCTGCGGCGCATGGGCTTTGGGCAGGATGACATGACCTCTCACGGCTTCCGCGCCACAGCGAGTACCCTTCTAAACGAGAGTGGGAAATTCTCTCCCGATGCCATTGAAAGGGCTCTTGCCCATCAAGAGGTCGATGCCGTGCGCCGCGCTTACGCGCGCGGCGAGCATTGGAAAGAACGCGTCGCCATGATGGATTGGTGGGCAGGGCATGTGGATGCTCTGCGGGACGGCGCGAATATCATCCCGCTCCATCGAAAAGAAAGGAAATAGGCGTGAAGCCCATCTTCTTTGCTGCCCCACGGCCGAAGGCGCATCGCGATTGGGAAATAGCCGTGCGTGCAGGCTTTCTCGCGAAGAGGCATTTGTAATGGCTTCGGCGATCCAGCGGGGGCGCGATGAGTTCATTGCTTCCAACAAAGCAAATTTTGAAGGCGTAGGGCAAACCTCTATCGACAAGGAGGCTTGGAGCGAGATTTTGGCTTTAGCAAAGAAAGAGCGCCATTTTTCACCTCTTTCCGATGCGGAATGGGCCATTGTAAAACTGTCAATTGAACGAGGGGGGCGTGCAGAATTCGATGAAACATCAATTCGTCGAGCGGTGGATGACGCAGCCCTTTCAAGCGGATACTTTTCTGCCTTCGGCATATATATTGGGCCAGATCGACACACTTTGACGACGTTGATTTCCGATCGTAAAAAAATCGCTGTGAAAGTAGACGATATTATCCAGCTTCTTGATTTTACGGGGGAAGAAGAATTTCTGAGCCACGACCTCAAAGCGTTTCAAAGAAAAATGCTATCCCAAAAAGACAACTACAACAGAAAATTATCTAAAATTTCGGATCCAGCCGCGAATGCCAAGATTCCTGAGAGCATTGCCCGCTGGGGCGCCCTCCTTGTCCGACTTTGGAGCGCTCACTTAGGACTGCCTGTTAAGCAGGGTGTCAAGCTTCAGCGCTTCATCGTGGGCTGCGCATCGCCATATGGCCGCTATGTTTCAAATGCGCAGGCGCGTTGGTTTCTGAAACGCTACATCAAAGGCGAAGTCATTGATGCCGGTGCCCCGATCAGCGAGGTTCTTCGAGATTAAGCCTGATAAATTGAAAATGTGAAGCCGCTTCGTTCTATCAGGGACGCGGTGCACTACTCCGTGCTTCGTTGACCTCCATCCGCAGCGCACCGATGGAGTTTGCACGATGAACCCGCCCACCGCCGACCGCTTCCTCTCGCTGGAAGAAACCCGCCGCCTTCTGGGCATTGGGAACACCAAGTTGTTCGATCTCCTGAAATCCGGAGAGCTAAGCGCCCGCAAACTTGGCGCCCGCACTGTGATCGCCGAAAGCGAGCTTGTCCGCTTTCAGCAACAACTGCCTCAGGTCCGCCCGGCAGCGTGAACGAGATGGCCTTCCAGGCGGTTTAAGGCCCCACTCGATTATTGAAAAAAGAGCAGCCCGTCCGGGGGACAATCCGGCGGGCTTTTTCTTTGGCTTGGAGCAGCCGTGAACTACCTCAACAGAATATCTTCGGCAAATGCCGTCCCAGAGGCCCGCGCGACGCGCTGTCACAGTGCCAAGAAGCGGAAGAAGCGGTGGAACCCCTACAAACTCGCCCATATAAGGCTTGCTGACCTTGCAGCTCTCGCCTATTCGCGCCGATTGCGCAACCTGCCCATCGATGAAGAAACGTTCATCCGTGTAGCTGCATTCAGCATCGCACAGTTGGAAGGAATGCGTCTGGGCTCCGGAAGGCGGCACGAAGGCTTGGACATCCTTACCGCCGAAGCATTCGCTCGCCGCGCCAATATCAAAATGGGCCGTGAGGCGATCTGGTCGGTTGTGAAAGACTTAGCCGGCCCCATTGAGGCGGGTAGGTCGCACTTCGAGATGACTGATTCTTTGGCCGGCAGTTTGGTCCAATTGTTGCGCGAAGAGCGAGACAATATCGGAATCCGGTCTATTGAAGCGATCGATGAACTCCCTCGGGAGCGAAAGGAGCGCAAGGCGATAGAAAAGCGCGAAAAGGATAGGGAGCGCCAAAGACGGAATCGGGCAGCTCTTTCAGCCAATAGCGCTCCGCGAAAGACAGTTATTGAGCGGTCGGAGCCTTGGCGATCAGATGGCATAAGCAGGCGAACGTGGTATCGGCGACGCGCGAGAGCCCGTGAACTAGGTTCACCTCCTAGACCGTGAACGGCTCTGCCGATCAGCGCGCGCAAGGTGGCACTGATTTCGTAGCGAACCTTTCTGTTAAAGGTATACGCGACACTTCCAGTGCCACGCCTCCAAATACCGCTTTCCCTTTGAGCACAGGAATAAGCTGATGTGCTGCGATTTTGTCGCGAGGCTCTACCGCTGCTCCAACACCGCGACAAAAACCCCCTTCCCCAAGAAGGGGGAGGAGAGAGGATTTTTGACGCGGCGAGTGGGGCAAGCACGCTGTAGAAGCGCAGCTTGACTTTGGATCTCAAGGAGGGGACGCGTGGATCGCCGTCAGCTGCCATTTGATGGCCCGACAAAGCGGCATCGTTCCAATCTCACTCAGTTCGGAAGAGACGCGGTTGCCTTTTCGTGCAGGGCAATCCAGGTTTTGAGCTCTTCTGTCGTCAGACGGGAAAAATCCGGGCGCTGCTTGGGTGCCTCAGCTTCAGGTTCCACAAACTCCACGCTGGAGAGCTTGGGGTGGACGTAGGGGGCAGCCATCGCGGCAAACTTCACAGCCCGGTCGGCATCTCCCTCGTGCGCCGCCAAGACCATAAACCTCAGAATGATATCAAGGGGAGTCTCGCCGCTGCCGGCGACAGCATTGGCAACTTCGCGGGTCCTGATCGTTGCGCTCCCGGGCGGTCTTCCAGCTCCCGCTCGCTTTCCACCACGTGCCATTTGGCCTCTTTAATTTGTTCTGATTATTTTCAAAAACAAGACATGCGAACCGACCAACTCTGGCAGTAGTTGTAGCACAAACAACCATGAATTAATATTTGAGTAATTCGTGACAGAACGGTCTCCGAGGAACTCGGGGCGACTCAGTTCCTAGGTTTTAATGGCAGAGAATGAGGTGTTGTCTCGCTGATTTCAAATCCACACCGACGTCAGAGGGTGAGGTCGAGGCCCACAACATCGACAATATGCCCTACGTCGCCCAAGGTCTTGGCATCTACTCTCAGCCAATCGATCAGATCTGGAAACAGCACTTTGTCGCCAGCATCGGGCCGCTCCCACCTTTTGTCGACCTTATGGTTGGTGATGACAAGAAAGCCCTGTTGCCGGCTGGCCGGTTTCAGATACTGCCCGCTAAGCTGATTGCGCAGCGCATCACGCAGCTGCCGCCCGCTCCACGCCTTCCCGCCATGCTTCAATTCGATAGCGACTTGATATGCACAGGTCGTCGACAACAAAGTGATATCCGGCTCCTTCTTGTCAGCTACGATCGGTTCTCGCGCAACATGGTAACGGCCTGACGATCGAAGGACGAGCTGTTCCGCCAGCCAAAGCTGTACCTGATCTTCATCCCTCGCTTGCTGCAACAGTGGAGCTGATGACGCGTCGGCCGACCGCAGGTCCATCTCGATCTCATCAAAGACAGAGCGGCATAGCCGGAAGAATTCTTCCCCGGTTGTTGCAGGAGAAAGACCGCTCTTCTCGAAGGCGATGACCTGAGCTGGCGTCCAGGCGCCAATCTCTGCATCCTGCTCTGCTTTGCTTCTGGCAAGTTCAAGGAACCGCATATGGTTCCCGAGGAATGTCTGATCTGTCGCCAGCCGAAGCGTTGCCCGGTAAGTTTCGATGCCTGATGCGCTTAGAAGCGCATTGAGGATCTTCCCTCGCGCTCCTACGGCATCATCGTGCAATGTCGGTGTATATACGCCACCTGCTTTGCGGTCGCCGTCTGGGGGAACGAGTTTGTAAGCCAGACGGATCATCTCGACCAATGTGGGGACGCTAACCGCCGACAACGCCTTGCCGCAGGCCGTGGGATTGTAGCCATCGCCGAAAAGCTCGACCATAAGGGTCATGCCTTCGACCGAGGCGCCACTGATGGCTGCATCAGCCATGATCCTGTTTAGCGTCTCGCCGGCCAGTTCTGCATCCGACTGGAAAAGCAATCTGATGCTCGCGCTCGATGATAGGACTCGGTTTGACAAAGGCGTTTCGAATGCGTTCACAGCGATCTTCGTGATCGCGCGCTTTTGTTCGGCTGTCGTTTCGCTTCGCTCGATGCAACGTATGGCGTCATCGATCCTCGCGATATGCTTAGGCGCGGCGCCGGATATCAGCCTGATCAAGGTCTCGATCATCCAGGGTGGCCTAGCAGACTTGCTATGGCTTACGTGGCGCAAGAGGGGCCCGCCGTACTCATGCTCTGCGAACCATTCATGCTCCAGCGAACTGACAACGACGGGCGCCACGATCGCCGTATGATCCACGATCAAGGCATCCAGCAGCTCCTCGACGTTCTCATTTGACCAGCAGATGTGTTGGATGCCCTTTGTCGCTTCTTCGACCGACAATCCCTCGAACCATTGCGGGTTGTCGGCAGCTTCCAGCATAAGGGCCTCGCAGGCTAGCGCTGTCGTATGTTTTCTGGTTGAGCTACCGTTGGGGCCTCGATCTGGGCGTTCTGGTGGGGTCACGCGCCACATCGTTCGCATGCCTTGCCGGAAGGCATTCGCGACACCCGCGCCAAATCCTTCCTCCAGCAGGTGCCATTGCGTTGCGGAATGCCGGATCTGCTGCTTTCGGACCCGGCTAGACAGCCACTGATGAAGTTCGAGAATGTGGCAAGGCCCCGGCCATACCGCCAGCCGCGCAGCATCTGTCAGGGTCGATGTGTCGCGGTTCAGTTCGTGTGCGAAACGTACCCAGGAGTCCTTGTCCTTTTTCTCTTGGCGCAGTTGTTCGGTTTCTCGAGCTGCTTTTTTCTTTTCGTATTCGAGCTCGTCTTCGCCTTTCTCAGGAGACCGCATGTAAGCTCTGAGATCGGCGGTAAGAATCGGATCATCTCGTATGATTTTGCCAAGCTTGACGAAACCAGACTGCGCATCGCCATCCTGCACGGCTAGAGCAGCTAGAGCACTGAGGGCGATTTGGCGATCCTCGGTTAGCGGCTTGGCCACAAGGTCTTGCCTCAACCAGCTTTCATCGGATTTTTCGAACGACCAGAGCCGCTGCCCATGAATGCCGACCTGCCAGAGTCCGTTAATTGTTTGCCCGGATTTATCACGGGCACGCTCAAACGCGACGTCAGCCCAAAACAGTGCGCGCTTTAGATCCGGCAAAGCGGCAATTCTGCTAAAGAGCGTCGGTTTGTCGCCCTCATCGGCCGCGCCCGATCGCTCTGCACGCTCGACAATCATCAAGAGTGCAACCAGCTCCGGCGCGGCTCGCTGTCCAAAACGCGCAACCGCATCGGCAGCGATTTTCTCAACGCTATTGGCTAAGCTCATGTGGCGCTTGGAGATTGGACGCCAGTCTGCGAAATGCGGCTCCTCAAAGCAAAGCTTTGTCAGTTCCTGCAAGAACGACATGCGCCCTTCGTCGGTGGCGCAGTTCGTCCAGAGTTCCTCGATGACCTCTCCGAAGCCTTCGATCGACCTATCACCTTGTGGCGTCCGCCGGATCAACGCGAACAATTGCGCCACATCCATCAGCTTCGGGAAAAGCGATACCGCAAGTTGCGGAGCAAGTTGTGCGCTCAGACTTACTGATCCCGTCGATAGCTCCAACAAGGCCTGAAGACCCGCAGCATCCTGGCACGCCTTAAGACATTGGGCGGCGACGATGCGCATGTAGTCATTACAACGCCCGTCGATCACGGCAGCGATTGCGAGATCGGCTGTAGCTCCGATTGAACCTTCGCGGATGATCCTCAAGAGGTCCATCCTGAAGTCTTCCCGCTCGTTCGTCGCCCATGCACGGCGGATTGCCGGCGCCAGAGCAGGATCGGCGAACATGCGCAGCATGGTGTGGTCTAGGCTATCATTGGCGACGTCGCCCTGAGCATGCAATTTTGCGAAGCTCTCTAGCAGGCTCTCCTTGACTGAGAGGGGCAAGGATCTCGGATCCCCGTGACGCAAGAGAACCGGCGGATCACGTTGGATGAGCTTGTCGCGGACGCCGGAATGCGCCAATGACAGCCAGGCGGCTGCAGGTGCCAGCGAGGAAACCAGCGTATCGACGCCGTAGATCGAGACGAAGATCAAATTTTCTACGGCAACGCGCCGACTGCCTTCGCGGATCATGCGATCCAGCCACATTGCCGTTAGGTATTCCTGCGCACCCCGATGATAGAACCGCAATCGGCCATAGGTCGCGGGCGCGAAGATGCCGCGACGAAGCAACGCCCCTATTTGCGCGTCGGTCCATTCGGAGAGGATTTCGGCAGGATTCACCGAACTTGTGGCCTGGGTATCGCCCGGTCCATCACGGCCGACAGCAATCGTAAATGACTTAGCGAGCGTGAGCCCCGCCGCGAGCCGTTCCACGCCGCGTCGAGCTTGATCAAGCGTCAATTGATCGTTGTCGCTGCGATCCTTATCGAGCTCAACGAGGCGCTCCATGACCGTGTTTTCCGTCATATCCTTGAGGCTGCCGAATCGCTTGTGCTTGATCCAGTAGCTTGCGAACAAAATTACATCGCGCGGATGATGGACGAAGTTTTCCAAGGCATTCGACCGAACTGCCTGTTCGAAAGCCGGGACATCCGACACGCCAAGCGCGGCGGAGAAAGTCTGACGCTGTTGTGTGGACAAGGGCGTCAACAGGACGACATGAACGTCGCCCAGTGGCGTGTCTTTCGGCTCCTTTTGCGCAACTTCATTGTTGGTGTCGCGACCGAAAATTGGTCCGAGCAGCTTTGCGTGAGGATCCTGTTCATCATTGCTCTCTTCCGACGGCATCCGATAGGGGAGCTGTTCCTTGAAAACTGCAATGTCGCTTTCGCCTTTCCAGTCGCTGGGGCGGCAGGAAACGACGATATGGGCTCGTTGTAGATGATTGCCGAGCGCATGAGCGAGTTTGCGGAGCGCGACGGAGAGTTTTTTGCCGTTAAGACGCGCCTCATCGACGGAGTCGAGCAGGAAGTAGGCAACCATGTCTCCCGCAGCCCAAATGTCGAAGCGAGCAACATCGGTTGGCGATAGGCAAGCCTTGGCGTCGTTGTCGGCTAAGACTTCGATCGCCATGAAGAAACCAGGAGTCCCTTGCGCGTTCAATCGGGCGACGCACCCTTCGAACTCTCTGGTCTTGCCTGAACCGGCTTCTGCAAGAACGACGACACGTGGACGTTTCAGCAATTCATTCCACGTTTCCCAGCCGAAGAGCCGGGCGCCCCAAAGTCGGCCCGCATCGATACTCGGGACTTCTCCGTCCTTGAAGGGAGCGAATGTGCGGTTAAGTTCGGTGAATTTTAGCATGAAACGACTTTATGCTTCAGATCCTCGTCATGCTACGAGTTCTAACTTTTCTACACAGACCGTTCGAACTCAACCTAAGTGAAGAGCAGGTCTGAACCACGCTGGGTTTGCCGGAGGCGGTTGCTTGAGTTTAGAGTGACTATCTTGGTTGACTTAAGGGTTGCGGCGCACTTTGTTTCCGCCTCGGCGGGCAGGATATTGCCGATTGGCCCCAGCAGGCGCTGGCAGTTGAACCAAATGACCCATTCGCGGGTCTTGTATTCGACTGCCTCGAAGGACTTCCGGGGCCCAATCCGGTGGAGGACCTTGGTCTTGAACGGGCCCATGACTCTCTCGGCGAGTGCGTTGTCACAATTGCGGATACCAACAGAGTCAGGGTTTAGACGCTTTGACCATCATCGCTGGCGCGAGTTGGGCATGGGCGCTATTTGCAAAGAACCGATCTAGACCCGCTGGCGTTGTCGGCATCAATCATCACGAGGAGTGAGGGCATTGGCGAAACTGGCGGCGATCCATCCCGGCGCAATACTGCGCGAGGAGTTTCTGTCGCCTATGAACCTTTCGGCGGGAGCGGTGGCCCGTGCCATTGAAGTGCCTCGGACGCGCATCGAGCGACTGACGAATGAAAGGGTGGCGCTATCGCCCGATACAGCTTTGCGTCTTGCGCGCTTCTTTGGGACAAGTGCTGAATTCTGGATGGGTATACAGTCTCGCCATGCATTGGAAAGCACAGCAGATGCGCTTGGCAATACGCTCGCGGCAATCGAGCCATTGGCCGTTTCTGGGTGAAGACGTGTGCGAGGAAACGCCCGTATGCGCCCTCAGTCGCGCAATCTGTTGGGCTTTTTGTTGGTCTTTATGAAAACTACAATAATTATTACGTATTTATTTCAAATAGATATTACGTAGTTGTGATGCCTCTCCTGGCACCATCTCACCCTTCGCGAGTGTTCGGTTGCGTCCGCAAGAGTGGGCCGATCCAATCCTTTTGCCAAAATTTTTGTGACTTGAGGTTCAGCAAACGCCCTCTCGTTTGTCGGAAGTCATCTCGGCTTGGCCAGAAGTCCGACGCCGCGCCGTGAATTGAGAAAGCGTTTGGCTGAGGCCCGCTTAACACGATCATGGATTGGGATGCTGGCTCGCTTTGTCATCACTTTGACATGCGTGCGTAATCCAGCCGTCACAGCGCTTGCCTAACCCGCTCCGCAGCAGGGAGGCTACGCGTGCCAGTGAACATCCGCGGGGGCGAGGTCCTCGTGCATTCCGAATTCATGCGCATTCCGGTTTCGGTGGTGGATGGGCAGCTCGCTGTCGATCGCGTTTCCGAGGACGCCGTGACCTTGGATGCCGAGGGCCTGATGGTTTTGCCGGGCATCGTGGATATCCATGGCGATGCGTTCGAGCGGCAGATTGAGCCGCGCCCGGGCGTGCAGTTTCCTATGGCGATGGCATTCGCCGAAACCGACCGCCAGCTTATTGCCAATGGCATCACTACGGCCTGCCATGCTGTGACCTGCTCGTGGGAGCCGGGTTTGCGCAGTGTCGAGGGTGCCGGTCGGATCGTCGATGCCCTGGATCGAGCACGCGATAAACTTGCGGCGGATGCGCATTTTCACTTGCGCCATGAGGTTTTCAACCTCGACGCGGAACCGCAGATCCTCGAATGGATTCGCGCGGGTCGCGTCAGTGCTCTCGCGTTCAACGACCACATGGATGACATCACGCGCTCGATAGAAGGCAAAACCGCCAAGCTTGGCCGCATGGTTGAGAAAACCGGCCTGACACAAGATGACTATCTGGCTTTGGTTGAGCGCGTTCTCGCGCGCCGCGCGGAAATTCCAGCGAGTATCGCCCGCATTTCGGCCGTTGCTCAGGACGCGGGCATCCCGCTCTTCTCACACGACGATCGACATGTCGAGGATCGCGCGTTCTATCGCAGTCTCGGCAGCCGGGTTTCAGAGTTTCCGAAAACCGTCGATGCTGCGCGTGACGCCATCGAGGCCGGTGAAGCCACGGTGTTCGGCGCGCCCAACGTGGTGCGAGGCGGAAGCCAGAACAAGGGCTCGCCCTCTGCGGTCGAGATGGCCAAGTCTGGCCTCTGCTCCGTGCTGGCTTCGGACTACTTTTACCCGGCCTTGCCACAGGCCGCCTACAAGCTCTCGCGGGAGCACGGGTTGTCCCTCGCAGCCGCTTGGGCCCTGATCTCGACCAATCCCGCTTCAGCGATGCGCTTTGCCGATCGCGGCAAGATCGCATCCGGCCTTCGCGCTGATCTCATTCTCGCGCGACTGACGGAAACCGGGATCGAGGTCGTCGCGACTCTCGTGAAGGGTCGTCTCGTGCACATCACAGAGCCTTTCCGCATCGCTCCGACGCTACGGCGCGGGGCTGAAACACGTCGGGTTGCTTGATAGAGCCTTCAGCAGGATATCTGCGATATTCAATCGTTGTCACTTCATCGCGGCTGCCATTGCCGGCATCGTTCGAACTATCGTGCCTCGATTGTTGTGTTCGATGAGAGTCCAGTGCGCTCATAGGCTGATCTGAAGGGTTAGAAGATCGTCTTCGGCGAAATTGGCTCGGCCTCGCAGCACTTTGCGCCGGCTATGATTCTTGCAAATGGTGCAGAAGCTCTGCAAAGCCGACACCAGTCTCTGTCGCAATCACATTGCAAGGTTGATTGATGTGGTCAATTTTCAGAGAAAAATGATCCAGATCCAAGGTCAGCGGCAAGAACTCGATGGTGCCGTCCGTGGCCAATCGAATGATCGGGCAATTCAGGTCGGTTTTGTGCGGAAATGGCGCACCCGACAGGATTCGAACCTGTGACCTTTGGATTCGGAATCCAACACTCTATCCAGCTGAGCTACGGGTGCAGCAATCAAGTGAATACCGAAGGCGCGTCCGATTCTCAACCTGCTTTTCAAGTGTCGTCCGGTTTAGAGACCCGTTGAGCCAAATCCGCCGGCTCCCCGCCCCGTTTCGCGGGTGGTTTCACTCACGGCAATCTCCACCTGCAGGACGGGAGCGACCACGCATTGCGCGATGCGCATGCCGCGCAGCACCTTGAAAGGCTCAGCCCCGAGATTGACGAGAATAACCTTCACCTCGCCGCGATAATCGCTGTCGATCGTACCTGGGGTGTTGAGCACGGTGACACCTGCACTGAGTGCGAGTCCCGAGCGCGGGCGCACCTGCGCCTCGGTACCCGGCGGGAGTTCGAAAATCAGGCCGGTGGGGATCAGCGCCCGCGCGCCCGGTGCCAGTTCGATCGTCTCGCCTTCCACAATGGCCGCAGCGAGATCAAACCCCGCAGCCTCAGCGCTCTGATAGGCCGGCAGCGGAAGTCCCTCAGCGGAGGGTAGGCGACGGATCGCGAGAAGCGGCGTGTTCATGATGAGGCCTTGGAGAGGAGAGCCGCGAAACGCACAACAAGGGCTTCGGCCACCGCTGATTTGCTCATGTCCGGCAGGCTTTCTGTGCTGGAAGCTGAGAGGATATGCACGAGATTGCGCTCGCCACCCATCACGCCGGTTTCCGGCGAAACATCATTCGCGACGATGAGATCGCAGCCCTTGCGGGCGAGTTTCGCCTGTGCATGGGCGATAACATTCTCGGTCTCGGCCGCGAAGCCGACGACGAGGCGCGGGCGTTTCATGGCGTTCCGCGAGATACGAGCGAGAATATCTGGATTTTCAACGAGTTGTAGCGGCGGGATGGACTTGCCATCCTTTTTGATTTTCTCCGTTGCCTCACGATCCGTGCGCCAATCGGCGACAGCGGCGGCAAAGATCGCGAGATCGGCAGGCAGCGCCGCTTCAACCGCTTTATCCATCTCACGGGCGGTTTCGACGCGTATCAGCGAGATGCCGGCAGGAGCGGGCAAAGTCACCGGGCCGGAAATCAATGTCACGCGCGCGCCGGCGTTGCGCGCCGCTTCAGCGAGGGCGTAACCCTGCTTGCCACTTGAGCGGTTGGCGATGTAGCGCACGGGATCGATAGGCTCATGCGTCGGACCGGCGGTGATCAGCACATGCTTGCCCGCGAGTGGCTTCGCGACGGTCTTGCTCGCGAAATAGGCCTCGATCGCGTGGAGAATAGCTGCAGGCTCGGCCATGCGGCCAGGGCCATATTCGCCGCAAGCCATATCGCCCTCATCGGGGCCGATGAAGGCGATGCCATCGCGCTGCAATGTCGCAACATTGCGCTGTGTCGCGGCATGGAGCCACATCCGCACATTCATGGCCGGGGCCATAAGCACGGGCTTATCGGTTGCCAGAAGCGTTGTTGAAGCGAGATCGTTGGCCAGGCCATTGGCGGCCTTCGCTATGAGATCAGCTGTGGCTGGAGCGACCACCACGAGGTCCGCGGAGCGCGACAATTCGATATGCCCCATCTCGGTCTCATCTGTGAGCGAGAAGAGATCGTCAAAGACCTTCTCGCCTGAAAGGCTGGCGAGGGTCAGGGGCGTGACGAATTCCGAGCCGGCTTTCGTGAGAATGACGCGAACGCCACCTCCGGCCTTTTTGATCAGGCGGATCAGTTCGGCGGATTTATAGGCGGCGATTCCGCCACCGATGATCAGGAGAACAGAGCGTCCGTGCAGCATGACATCCCCTGTTTAGGGCGAAAACGGCGCAATAGCCATGATGATCAGCGCGATCGCGATGATCCAGGCCGCGATGGTCAGCGGCAGCATCAACGGGCCGCGCGCGGACTTCGGAGGCTGGAGCAGACCCTGTTCGGCGGCTGCCAAGATATGTTCCGACCGTGTCACGACATCCGGCAGGGTGCGCGCGATGCCGATCAGCGATGCGAGATCGCGCCCGGCTTCCTCGATCCGCCCGACCGGCCCGAGATTGCGCTCGATCCAGTCGCGGATCACGGGCTCAGAAACCACCCACATGTTGAAGGAGGGGTCGAGCGTGCGTGAAACACCCTCGACCACGACGAGCGTCTTTTGGAGCAGCACGAGCTCCGTGCGCGTCGCCATATCGAAAAGGCCGGTGATCTCGAAAAGGAGACCCAACAGCTCGGCCATCGAGATATCGGCGGCGTTGCGCCCGTGAATTTTTTCGCCCACCGCGCGTAAAGCCTGCGCGAAAGCCTCGACGGAGTGATGCGCTGGAACATAGCCGGCTTCAAAATGCACTTCGGCGATGCGGCGATAATCGCGCGTAATGAACCCGAACAGGATTTCCGCAAGAAAGCGGCGCTCTTTTGGCCCGAGCCGCCCCATGATGCCGAGATCGACAGCCACGAGTTTGCCCTCGCGGGTCGTGAACAGGTTGCCCTGATGCATGTCAGCATGGAAAAAGCCGTCGCGCAAAGCATGGCGCAGAAAATTCTGCATGGTGATCCGTGCGAGATCGACGCGATCGATGCCGGCGGCGTCTATCGCGGCGAGGTCCGCGAGCTTGATCCCGTCGACCCAATCCAGCGTCAGCACCGTGCGGGCCGAGGTCGCCCAATCGACCTGCGGAACCGAGAACTCGGAATCCTGCGCCGTGTTTTCGGCCATTTCCGAGAGCGCGGCCGCCTCGAAGCGCAGATCCATTTCCAGCTCGACCGTCCGCTTCAGGGTCGCAATAACATCGGGAACCCGAAGCCGGCGCGATGCGGGAACAAGACGCTCGATGAGCCGGGCGACAAAGGCCTGAGCGTCAATGTCGCGCCGAAAAAGGCTCGCAATGCCGGGGCGCAGGATTTTCACCGCGACGCGGCGGGTTGAGCCGTCTTCGAGCCGGATCTCCGCCTCATGCACTTGCGCGATCGAGGCGGCCGCGACCGGAGGTCCGAAGCGCGTGAAAAGCGCGGAAACGGGCTTGGCGAGGGCCGCCTCAATTTCTTTCTCGGCGATGGTTTGAGCGAATGGTGGCATGCGATCCTGCAAGCCCTCCAGATCACGGGCGAGCGCCATGCCGACAATATCCGGCCGCGTCGCGAGAAACTGTCCGAGCTTCACATAAGATGGGCCAAGCCTCGTCAGTGCCGCCATGATGCGTGCGGCGCGGCCATCGTTGTTGCGGCGAGCCAACAGTTTCGTGATCCAGAGAACCGGTCGGGCAAGCGCCGGCACGCGGCTCGCGGGGATCAACGCGAACACACCTTCGCGGGTCAGCACATAGCCGACGCGCGCGAGATGCAGGAGATGGCCAAATGCTCCGAACACTGATGGCCTCAGAGCTTCCAGCCCGAATGGATATTGGCGATTCCGCCGGTGAGTGATCGGTGGCTGACGCGCGCAAAACCCGCCTGCCGGATCATTTCTGAAAACGCGTCTGGCTTTGGAAATTGGCGGATCGATTCCACGAGATAACGATAGGGCTCGCCATCACCGGTGATCATCTTGCCCATGGGTGGGATGATGTTGAAGGAATAGGCATCATAGATGCGATCGAGCACAGGCATCTCGACGGGCGCAAATTCAAGGCACAGGAAGCGCCCACCGCGCTTTAAGACCCGATGCGCTTCTTGAAGTGCCTTCTCGATGCGCGGCACATTCCGGATGCCGAAAGCGATGGTGTAACCATCAAAGCTGTTGTCGAGAAACGGCAATTCCTCGGCATTGCCTTCGACAAAACGCGCGCGATCCGCATATCCGCCTGCCTCAGCGCGTTCTGCACCGACGCCGAGCATCGAGGCGTTGATATCAAAAACCGTGACTTTCGTTTTCGGCCCACCAGCATCCAACATACGAAACGCGACATCGCCGGTGCCGCCCGCGACATCGAGATGCGCAAAAGCCGATGATTTTGGCGGGCGCAACATCGCGACGAGCGTTGCCTTCCACGCGCGATGCAGGCCGGCGGACATCAGGTCGTTCATCAGATCGTAGCGCGAGGCGACTTTGTGGAAGACATCATCCACCTTCGCCTGTTTTTCACCAAGCGGTACGGATGCGAAGCCAAAATGCGTCGTTTCGCCGGGCTCTTCGCGCATCTTCGTGTCTCCGCGGTGCATGCTACTCATCACAGCGAGAACCCATAGCCGAGCTTTATCGCGCGCGCTATGCCAATGGCAGATGAGGATGAACGCTTATGCCTGAACTCCCCGAAGTCGAAACCGTGCGCCGAGGCCTTGCGCCCGTGCTTGAGGGTGCGGAGATCGAGGCCGTTCAGCTCAATCGCGCCGATCTGCGCTTTCCGTTTCCAGAACGCTTTGCCGAGCGTCTCACCGGCGCAACCATCGGCCCGCTCGGGCGGCGCGCGAAATATCTGCTTGTGCCGCTCGATACAGGCGAGACTTTGATCATCCACCTCGGCATGAGTGGACGCGTGCTGGTAGAGGCTTCGAAAACACGCAATCTCGTGGGCGAGTTCCATCACTCCACAGGGCGCCTTGAGGCGCATGATCATGTTGTGATCACGCTGAAGGAGCGCGGACGCGTCATCTACAATGACGTGAGACGTTTCGGCTTTATGCGGCTGGCACCCTCTGATCGGCTCGACGAAGACCCTTTCATCGCCGAACTCGGGCCGGAACCCTTTGGCAATCAGTTTCACGTCGAAAGCCTGCTTGCGGCCTTTGAAGGGCGCAACACGCCACTGAAATCGGCTCTGCTGGATCAAAAAAACGTTGCCGGTCTTGGCAATATCTATGTTTGCGAGGCTCTGCATCGCGCGCAACTCTCGCCGTTCAGAGCAGCAAAGAACCTGAACCCGGTGGAGGCGCAGCTCCTTGTTTCAGAAATCCATCTTGTCCTTGAGGAGGCAATCGAGGCCGGAGGATCATCCTTGCGTGATTTCCGGCATGAAGATGGCTCACTCGGCTATTTTCAGCACGCCTTCCGTGTCTATGATCAGGCAGGCAAGCCCTGTCCTACGCCCGATTGTGGTGGCGCGATCGAGCGGCAAGTGCAGTCCGGGCGCTCAACCTTTTTCTGCGCGCGCTGCCAGAACTGACCTCCCGCCCTCTGGCCAGCGCGCCCGCACCGCGCTATCCCGGATGGAAAGTTTATCGGCGATAGGAGATGCGGCATGTCGGATAAGGCGCAGGATTACGAGACGTTGCTCGTGGAAACGCATGGCCGCGTCGGCCTCATTCGCTTCAACCGCCCGCAAGCGCTGAACGCCATCAACCGCCAGCTTCTGGCCGATCTCGATTGTGCGCTGACCGGTTTTGAAGCTGATCGCAAGATCGGCGTGATTGTGCTCACGGGTTCGGAGAAGGCTTTTGCTGCCGGCGCTGACATCCGTGAGATGGCGAACCACACCTATCCCGATACCTATCTTGATGATTTCGGTTCGGCACCCGATCGCCTCGCGAAAGTGCGAAAGCCCGTGATCGCTGCGGTTGCCGGGTTCGCGCTGGGTGGCGGGTGTGAATTGGCGATGATGTGCGATTTCATCATCGCGGCTGAGAATGCAAAATTCGGCCAACCCGAGATCAAGCTGGGCGTGATGCCGGGTTTTGGGGGTTCGCAGCGCCTCACGCGTGCCGTCGGCAAAGCCAAGGCGATGGATCTGTGTCTCACGGGCCGGATGATGGATGCGGCAGAAGCCGAGCGTTCCGGGCTTGTTTCGCGCATCGTGCCAGTTGAAAAGCTGCTGGACGAAGCGCTCGCGGCGGCAGCCACCATTGCGGATTTCGCGCCCTATGTGACGATGCTCAACAAGGAAGCGGTCAACGCCGCCTTCGAGACGACGCTCGCTGAGGGGATGCATATCGAGCGGCGGCTTTTTCAGCCGCTTTTCGGCACCGAGGCGCAGAAAGAGGGCATGGCCGCCTTCATCGAGAAGCGCAAACCCGATTTCCGCAAGAGCTGAAGCTGCTGATGCCTGATTTTGGTCTCGCGCCCGACGTGATGGCGCTCCTGGTGCTTGTGGCTTTCGTTGCGGGCTTTGTGGATGCGATTGCCGGTGGGGGTGGGCTCATCACCGTGCCAGCTCTGTTGATTGCCGGTGTGCCGCCGGTTCAGGCGATTGCCACGAACAAGCTTCAGGGCACTTTTGGCGTTATCTCCTCGACGCTCACCTTTTTGCGTGCGGGAGCCATTGAAAAAAGTCTCGTCCTGCCCTTGGGATCGGCCGCACTTGCGGGGGGTATCGCCGGCGCGGCTCTCGCGACCACCATGCCGGTGTCTCTGTTGCGTCTCGTGATCCCCTTCATCCTCATCACCATCGCGCTCTACATGTGGCTCACGCCGAAATTCGGAGATGGCGATGCCAAGGCGCGGATGACTCCGATGATTTTCGCAGGCTCGGTCGGTCTTGCGATCGGCGCTTATGACGGGCTCTTCGGGCCTGGCGCGGGCACATTCTATCTCATCGGCCTCATTCTTTTGTGCGGATTCCCGCTTTTGCGGGCCACAGCACATACAAAGTTGATGAATGCCGCCTCCAATCTCGGCGCGCTTGGGTTTTTCCTCGCAGCCGGGCATGTCCTGATCCTGCCTGGCCTTGCCATGGGGATAGCTGCGGCGAGCGGCGCATGGCTCGGTGCCCGGACAAGCCTGACACATGGCGCCCGGCTTATTCGACCGCTGGTTATTGTTGTTTCGCTGCTCATGGCGATCCGGCTCTTGGTCGATCCGGCGCATCCTGTGGGCGGCGCTCTGATTGGCTTCTTTTCGCGCTGAAATTGCGCAGGGAAACGAATCCGGTTGACCCCATCCCGGCTTCATGGCAATGGAGCGCGCCTTCGCGGGTGCTCACGCGCCGCGCGATCATCATTTATTCCCGGTTCGGATTGTTGTCGTCTTCGCGAGAAGAGCACCGCCTGCACAGGGTTTCTTATTCGGGTTGCGAGTTGATCGTGGCCCCGCTCAACCGGAGACCGAGCACCCATGGCGAATACCAAATCGGCCAAGAAGGCGGCGCGTCAGGCGATCCGCCGCACCGAGATCAACAAGTCGCGCCGCACCCGTATGCGCACCGTTGTGCGTAAGGCCGAAGAGGCAAGCGTTGCCACGGACCAGAAGGCCGCGCTCGTCGCGTTGGTTGCCGCTGAATCCGAGATGATGAAGGCCGCCCAGAAGGGTATCGTTCACAAGAACACTGTCGCCCGGAAAATTTCCCGGCTGGCCCGTCGCATCAAGGCGATCGGCGCCTGAGCGATTGATGATCCCAGGGGCGGCGTGATGTCGCTCCCGTCACTTTGAATTTTTGCACGGAACACGCGCCTCACGGGGCGCGTTTTTTGTCGTCTTGCCAGCCGTTAGACGCGGTTTTCACCAAATGCGTCCAGGATTGTGCAAAGAGGCAATCGTCATCAAAACGTCATAAACATTCGGTGCTGGCTCAAACAGCAGAATTGTTGGCGCGCAAAAATAAGACGCAATAATCATAGACATAGAGCATAAGACAAATTGTCGCCCCCCTTCAGCGGGGGCTCGGCGCAGACGGTCAAATTTTTGTTTCGATATCGAAACAATCTGGCTGAGCATGCGCGGTGCATGCGATTCAAACGTCTGAATCAAGCACTTGCTCAGATGCAAAATACGGCGAGACTGTGGCGCGTTCCCATCACGTTCCGGGGGGATGGGCTGTGGGTTTCGAAAGCCCTTGCCAAGCCGCCTGTGAGCCGGTTAATCAAACCTTAACGGAAAGCGCTGGTGCTGAATAAAAAGAGCAGCGTCTTGAAGTTTGGGCCGGGGGGCGTCAATAAAGACGAGGCGCATGGGGTGAGAATTGAAGTTATGAATATTAGTTTCGTCAGCGTAAAAATCTCTCCCTTCGCAGAGCCCTTCGAGAATACTGCAAGCTAAAACAATTTTAGTTTGTAGTTTCCTCAACAACATTCCACTCAGCCAGAAAAATCTGATCCAGGCTTCGTCTGGATCCTGTGTTTTTTGTGCGCCTCGCTCTATATCATTCTGCAGAATGCAGCGGAGACCACGATGTTCAAGACGCCTGAGGATGTCCGTAGCGCAATGGAAGTTCACGCCGTGGGTCGGGTGGATGAGCATTCCAGCTTGACGCTGTCCTGGGACCGTATCCAGCGTCGTCTGCGGGCTGAACTTGGCGAAGACGTGTTCGTTAGCTGGTTCAAATGCCTGGAACTTGCCGGCGTCAACGGCGATCAGCTCCTCCTCTCGGTGCCGACGAAATTCCTGAAAAACTGGATTCAACAGCATTACCTCGAGCGGATTGTCGCGCACGCCTCCCAGGAATTGCCCGGCATAGGCCGTGTCGCAATTGCACTGCGCGCGACGGGCATGCGGACTGGTGCGCGTTCGGAGATGCGGCAGCCTTGCGCCACGACGCCGGCTGCCGCTCGGGCGCCAGCCTCTGAAATCGTGACCAAGGCCACGACTGATGCGCGTCGGGTGGAGTCCGCTCCCGTTCATGCCGACACGGATTCGCAGGTCGGCTCGCCGCTCGATCGCCGGCTGGTTCTGGCCTCGTTCCAGGTTGGACGTTCGAACATCATGGCGCATGCCGCTGCGATGCAGGTGGTGCAGGCAAAGGCCAGTGATCAGCCGGTTTTCAATCCGCTTTTCCTGCACGCGAATGTCGGTCTTGGAAAAACGCATCTGCTGCAAGGGGCGGCGCAGGCGATTGAGGCGGGAGGCCGGCGCGTGCTGTATCTGACCGCCGAGCGCTTTATGTATGGCTTCGCAGCTTCGCTCAAAACCCAGACTGCGCTTGCGTTCAAGGAGCATTTGCGTGGCATTGACGTCTTGGTGATCGATGATGCGCAGTTCCTACACGGGCCGAAGACCCAGCAGGAATTTTGCCACACGCTCAATGCTTTGGTTGATGCTGGCAAACAGGTGATTGTCGCTGCCGATCGCTCGCCCACGGAATTGGAAGGTATTGAGGAGCGCGTGCAATCGCGCCTCGCTGGTGGGCTCGTAGTCGAGATTGGCGCATTGGATGAAGCCCTGCGTATCAAAATTATCGAGAGCCGCATCGCGGCGGCGAAATTGCTGCATCCCGGTTTTGATGTTTCGACTGACATCATCCAGCATGTCGCGCGGATGATCGTGACCAATGGGCGCGATCTCGAAGGCGCTGTGAACCGCCTGCTCGCTCGCGCGACACTGACCGGTGGTTCTCTGGATGTGGCGAGCGCTGATGAGGCGATCCGCGATCTCGTGCGCCATCGCGAGCCGAAGCGCGTGAAAATCGAGGATATCCAGCGCTTGGTCGCCAATCATTATAATGTCAGCCGCGCAGATATTCTCTCTTCCCGCCGCACCGCGACGGTGGTTCGGCCGCGGCAGATTGCGATGTATCTCGCGAAATCGCTGACCTTGCGTTCCTTGCCGGAAATCGGGCGGCGTTTCGGCGGGCGCGATCACACCACGGTGCTGCACGCGGTCCGCAAGATCGAGGGCATGGTCGCCAAGGACACGGATCTCGCCACCGAGATCGATCACTTGAAGCGCATGCTTCAAGAATGAGAGAGCAGCCCCGATCCGGCTTTTTGCTGTGAATGCGCGCGGCTTTTGGCGCACTACGCTTGCGATTTCCGAGCTGACCGTCCATCGTCGCGTGCGACGGTTCGCGGCGCATGAGCGCCGGCGACCCATTTTTTGACAGGTTCTGACGGAAACGCCCCCGATGAAGGTTACGGTTGAACAGGCCGCGTTGCTCAAGGCCCTCGGACATGTGCATCGTGTGGTTGAGCGACGCAACACGATCCCCATCCTCGCTAATGTGCTGATCCGCGCGAAAGGCCGCGAACTCGCGCTGAAGGCGACCGATCTCGATATCGATATTGTCGAAACCATCCCGGCAGAAGTGCAGCAGGAGGGCACCACCACCGTGCCCGCGCATGTGCTCTATGACATCGTGCGCAAACTTGCCGATGGTGCTCAGGTCAGTCTCGATCAAGACGGGCAGGCGGGTCAGGTGACCCTGCGCTCGGGTCGCTCGCGTTTTAGCCTTCAAACTTTGCCGGAAACCGATTTCCCCGATCTCGCGCCGGGCGAGATGAGCCATCGCTTTGAGCTTGCGGCTGCGGATTTGAGATTGCTGGTCGAAAAAACACAGTTTGCGATCAGCACTGAAGAGACGCGCTATTACCTCAACGGCATTTATCTGCATGGTTTTGACGGGAAACTGCGCGCGGTCGCGACAGACGGGCATCGGCTCGCTTTGGCCGATGTGGCGGCCCCCGCCGGTTCAGTTGGCATGCCGGGTGTGATCGTGCCGCGCAAGACGGTCTCAGAGCTTTTGAAGCTCGTCTCTGAAACCTCTGATCCTGTTGGGATCGAACTTTCAGGTGTGAAAATCCGGGTCAGCACCGGGGCGATCGTGCTGACATCGAAGCTGATCGACGGCACCTTCCCCGATTATCAGCGCGTGATTCCGCAGCGCAATGACAAGCTGATGGTGGTGGAGCGCGATGAGTTCGCGCGCTCGGTTGATCGCGTATCGACCATCTCGAGCGAGCGAGGCCGCGCCGTGAAATTCGTGCTTGGCGATTCGAAGCTCACGCTCTCTGTCCATAACCCCGATGCCGGGCAGGCGACCGAAGAGCTCTCGGTCGACTACGATGCCGCCCCGATCGAGATCGGTTTCAATGCTCGTTACCTGCTCGATATTGTCGGTCAGCTCGAAGGCGATACCGCTCTGGTAAAACTGTTCGATTCGGGCTCTCCGACCTTGATTCAGGATCGGGAGGGTGCACCCAGCCTCTATGTGCTGATGCCCATGCGCGTGTGACGCGCGCCCTGCGACAGATGGCAGGGTCGGCCGACGCTGCGCCATGCTTGGCGCGCTTGCGATTGAGCGATTTTCGCAATTATGCGAGCCTCGATTTCGTAATTGAGGGACGGCTCGTCGCGCTCGCGGGGCCGAATGGAGCGGGCAAGACCAATATCCTCGAAGCGATTTCGCTGCTTGGCCCCGGGCGCGGCATCCGCCGGGCGTTAATCTCCGCTCTGCCGCGCAAATCAGGCTCCGGTGGTTTCGCGATCAATGCTGAAGGCGAGGGGCTTCTCGGTCCCATGATGCTTGCGACGGCGCTTCAGGCGAGTGAGTCCACGCGCCTGTGCCGGGTCGATCGCGAGCCGGTGGCGGGGGCGAGCCGCTTTCTTGAACATCTCTCGATGCTGTGGCTCACGCCCGATCAAGACGGGCTCTTTCGCGGTGCCGCCGGCGAAAGGCGGCGTTTTCTCGATCGCCTCGTGCTCGCGATCGATGCCGGGCATGCGAGCCGGGCCAGCGCATACGAGACAGCCCTTCGCCATCGCAATCGCCTCTTAGAGGACGAGCGTGCCGATGCACATTGGCTCGATGCGATCGAGTATGAAATTGCCGAGCTGGGGACGGCACTCGCGGCAGCGCGGCGCGAGACTGTTCTGCGCCTTGATGCTCTGGGTCAGAGCGAAGCCGCGGCATTCGCACCCTTTCCCTTCGCGGTTTTGCGGCTTGAAGGCGAGATTGATCATCGCCTACAAACCGATACGGCACGCGATGTCGAGGATTGGTTTCGCGCTGCCCTGCGCGACAATCGCTGGCGCGACCGGCAGGCCGGGCGCACATTAATCGGCCCCCAAGCAAGCGACCTCGTAGTCAAGCACGGGCCAAAAGGCGAGGAAGCTGCCCTGTGTTCAACCGGCGAGCAGAAGGCTTTGCTGATCGGGCTTATTCTCGCCCAAGCGCGCCTCATCGCTCAGATGTGCGGCGCGCCGCCAATCCTGTTGCTGGACGAGGTCGCGGCGCATCTTGATGAAAGCCGCCGCGCGGCTCTGTTCGTGATGCTCGATGCGCTCGGTGCGCAGAGCTTTATGACTGGCACGGATGTGGAGTTGTTTGCAGCCTTGCCGACCAATGGCACTTGCTACAAGGTTCAAGATGGCCTGATCAATCCGATGGCCTGAAAATGAGACAATTGCCCATGTCCTTTACTGCTCTTCTGCTTTTCATCTCGGTTTATGCCGTTGCTGTCGCCACACCCGGGCCCGGTGTTGCTGCCGTTGTTGCGCGAACGATGGGGCGTGGCACAAATGGAGCGATACCTTTCGTGCTGGGGTTTGTGGTGGGTGATCTCGCTTGGTTCATCGCAGCAGCGGCGGGCTTGTCTGTTGTTGCTAAAACCTACGCGCCGCTTTTTGTGGCGATCAAATATGCGGGCTGTGCCTATCTCGTTTTCATCGCGATCCAGCTCTGGCGGGCGGAGCCTGTCCCGTTAGAGGCAGGGGCAGAACCTGCAGTAGAAAGCCCCTATGCCGCGTTTCTCGGTTCCCTATTTCTCACCCTTGGCAACCCGAAGGTGATGATCTTCTTCCTCTCGATCATGCCGTTGGTGGTGAGGCCGGAGGAGATGTCGTTGTGGGTTGGCTTTGAGCTCGCGCTGACAATTGCCGTCGTGATTTCGACCATCATGCTCGGCTACATCCTGCTCGCGAACCGTGCGCGAAACCTGTTCCGCTCCAAGCGGGCGTTGGGTCTGATCCAGAAAACCAATGCCGGCGTGCTCGCCGGCGCCGCCGTTGTGATCGCCACGCGATAAATCCCGGAAAATTCGAGATTTTTCCTCTGGATTGCCGTGTTTTCACGCGTGCATGCACGCGTGCGCGAGAGTAAGGTTTCCGACTACGATTCGTTGCGAAAGGTCGGCCCGCTGATGAGCACCCCGGAAAAGCCCGAGATCGATGACGCCTCCGAAGCCTATGGCGCGGACAGCATCAAGGTGCTCAAGGGTCTCGACGCTGTGCGCAAACGGCCGGGCATGTATATTGGCGATACTGATGACGGCTCGGGCCTGCATCATATGGTTTATGAAGTCGTCGACAACGCGATCGACGAGGCGCTTGCGGGCCATGCTGATCTCGTCACCGTCATTCTCAATGCCGATGGCTCCTGCACCGTGCGCGACAATGGCCGTGGTATCCCCACGGATATCCACAAGGAGGAGGGCGTTTCTGCCGCCGAGGTCATCATGACCCAGCTGCATGCTGGCGGGAAATTCGACCAGAATTCCTACAAGGTCTCGGGCGGGCTGCACGGCGTCGGTGTTTCGGTGGTCAATGCGCTCTCGAAATGGCTGAAGCTCCGGATCCATCGCGACGGCAATATCCACGAGATGAGCTTCACGCATGGCGATGCCGATGCGCCGCTCAAGATCGTCGGGAACTACACGCAGGATCGTCAGCCCGGCCGCTTTGAAGGCCGGTCTGGCTCGGAAATCACATTCCTGCCCTCGACCGATACGTTCACCATGGTTGAGTTCGATTTCGCAACCCTCGAGCATCGCCTGCGCGAACTCGCGTTCTTGAATTCCGGCGTGCATATCCTCTTCACGGATAACCGCCACGCCGAAACGAAAACCATCGACCTTTATTACGAAGGCGGGCTTGAGGCCTTTGTTCGCTATCTCGATCGCGCGAAATCGCCGCTGATTTCGAAGCCGGTGATGGTGAA